>PHBI01000064.1 GCA_002841945.1 Deltaproteobacteria bacterium HGW-Deltaproteobacteria-14 | reverse complement strand
GCGGGTGCGGCCCGTCCTGCGTCGCGACCGCCCCCGCCAGCGCGGGGCCCGTCACGGCGCGCTCCCCCGGCCGCGGCGGCGACACCCCCGGCGCGCTCAAGGTCCGGGTGAGCGGCGCCCGGTCGGTCGAGACCGGGGCGGTGCTGGGCTTGCGCTGCCCCGGGTCGCTCCCGAGGCCCATCAGCAGCACGTCGTCGAGGGACAACCCGGCCGCGGGCTGCCTCCGCATGGCGGCCGGGAGGGTCTCGAGCACGCGCTCGAGCCAGGCCGAGAGGTCCCGCGGGACCACCAGCGCGCCGCTCTCGTTCTGCCACGCCATCAGCGCGCGCATCGCGGCCTCGGCGCTCGGGAAGCGGTCGGCCGGGGCCTTCTGGAGCAGGCGCTCCACCACCGCCGCGACCGGGCCCGGGACGCCGGGGGCGGCCGCCGTGAGCGGCCCCGGGTCGAAGAAGCGGATGCGGTCGAGGGTGAGCAGATCCGACACCCCGTCGAAGGGCCGGAACCCCGCCAGCAGCTCCCACATCAGCACGCCGAGCGAGAACAGGTCGCTGCGCGCGTCGAGGTCGGCCCCCGCCGCTTGCTGCGGCGACATGTAGCTGTACTTGCCGCGGATCGCCCCGGTCGTCGTGGCCTGCAGCCGCTCGGTCGCGCGGGCGATGCCGAAGTCGAGCAGCTTCACCTCGCCGGTGCGCGAGATCATGACGTTGGACGGCGAGATGTCGCGGTGGATGATGCCGAGCGCCGCGCCGTCGTCGTCGGTGGCGGTGTGGGCGTAGTCGAGGGCCTCGAGCAGCCGCACGATGATGGTGACGATGAGCGGGACCGGCATCTCGACCGCCCCGCTCCGCGCGAGCCGCATCAGCTCGCCGAGGTCGCGCCCGTCGACGTGCTCCATCGCGATGAAGGTGACGCCGCCCTCCTCGCCCATGTCGAGCACCTGCGCGATGCCCGCGTGGCGCAGCCGCACCACCAGCTTGCCCTCGGCGATGAAGCGCCGGATGAACTCCGGGTCGTCGGCGAGGTGCGGCAGGATGCGCTTGATGACCAGGCGCTTCTCGAACCCACCGGTGCCGGTGGTCCGGGCGAGGAAGACCTCGCCCATGCCGCCCACCGCGAGCTTGGCGAGGAGCTCGTAGCGGCCGATGTGTCCGAGAGGACCTGCGGTCATCTTGCGTCCGGGAACTCGAGCGGCGGCGGAGGGTTGGCCTCGCGATACGCGAGGTGGCGCGCGATCGCGCGCTCGATCGTCCGACCGAGCACCCACATCCAGGCATAATCGGGCCCGGTGAAGCGCCGGACAATCCCTTTCTTCAACGCGCCCGAATGCGCCGCCGCCGGACCGTACAGCTGCCAGTGCGCGTCGAGGGTCTCGCGGTAGCCCTGCCACTCGAGCCAGGCGCGCCCGCCAGCGAGCCCGACGGGCAGCGGCAGCAGCAGATAGAGCAGGACCATCCCCGGCCAGGTGAAGCGCCGAAACTGCTCGAGGTGGACCGCCTCGTGGCGCAAAATGCAATAGCGCTCGCCGGCGTCCATCGCGAACCAGCTGTCGGGGACGTAGATCCGCCGGCCGAGGGTCGTGACGTAACCGTCGAGGAAGCGATCTTGCCCACCGAAGGTGATGATCTTGAGCGCCCGGTCGATCACCCGGCAGAAGCGGCTGTCGCCCTTCGGCAGCACCCGCACCCCGGGCCAGCGGCCCTCGATCTCGCGCACCAGCGCCGCGTACAGCGCCTCGTGGTGGACCCGCGGGACCCCGCCCGGCCCTACCGCGTCCGTAGCACGTCTCCCATGCCGTACCGGCCCGGCGCCCGCCCGTCGGCGAGCCAGCGCGCCGCCACCAGCGCCCCCCGCACGAAGATGTCGCGGTCGAGCGCCCGGTGCTCGAGCACGACCTCCTCACCCTCGCCGAGAAACAGCATCCGATGCTCGCCGACCACCGAGCCCCCGCGCACCGCGTGGATCCCGAGCTCACCCGCGGGCCGCGCCCCCACGAGCCCCTCGCGACCGTGGCGCGCCGCCGCGTCGAGCGACCACCCGCGGGCCTCGGCGACCCGACGCGCGAGCTCCTTCGCGGTGCCCGACGGCGCGTCCACCTTGTGCTTGTGGTGCGCCTCGACCAGCTCGACGTCCCAGCCCTCGTTCAGGAGCCGCGCCGCCTCCGCCACGAGGTCGAAGAGCGCGTTCACCCCGACGCTGAAGTTCGGCGCCTGTACCACCGCCACGACCTCGGCGAGCCGGTCCAGCGCCGCGTGATCGGCCGCCTCGAGCCCGGTCGTCCCGAGCACGAGCGGCACATCGTGCGTTGCACAATAGGCACACGTCTCAGAGACCTGAGCGCGCGCGGAGAAGTCGATAACCACATCGGCCCGGCGTGCTGCGTCTGCGAGGGCCGGACCGTCGGCGTCGATGGCGGCGCTCACGGAGAAGGCGTACTCGCCGGCGAGGGCGACCAGGCGGCGCCCCATGCGGCCGCGCGCCCCGACGATCGCGAGGCGCTTCATGCCGCGCTGGCCTCGCGGGCGTGCGCCAGGGCCGCCGCGATGCGCTTGGACAGCGCGTCGTCGACCGCGTCCGCCGTCAGCGGCAGCCGCATCGTCGCGCGCGCGTGCCCGAGCAGCGCCGCCGCATGCTTGAGCGGGATCGGGTTGGTCGTCGCGAAGAGCGCGCCAAAGAGCGGGGTCAGCGCCCGCTGCAGCGTCCGGGCGCGCCCGAGATCCCCTGCGAGCAGCGCCGCGACGAGGGCGACCATGGGCTCCGGCGCGACGTTGGCGGCCACGCTGATGACGCCGTGCCCGCCGAGGGCGACCAGCGGGAAGGTCAGCGCGTCGTCGCCGGACAGCACCGTGAAGCCGTCCGGGGCGCCGTAGATGAGCTGCTCGATCTGGGCGACGCTGCCGGCGGCCTCCTTGACGGCGACGAAGCGCGGGTCGCGGGCCAGCTCGAGGGTCGTCTCGGGCAGCATGTTGCAGCCGGTGCGGCTCGGGACGTTGTAGAGGACGATCGGCAGCCCACCCTGGTCGGCGACCGCCCGGAAGTGCGCGAGCAGCGAGCGCTGCGGGGGCTTGTTGTACGGCGGGGTGACCACCAGGGCGGCGTCGGCCCCCACCTCGGCGGCGGCGCGGGTCGTGGCGATGGTGCGCTCGGTCGAGCTCGAGCCGGTCCCGGCGATGACCGGCACGCGACCCGCGGCGACCTCGACCGCGACGCGCACCAGCGTCTGGTACTCGCCGTCGGTCAGGGCCGGCGTCTCGCCGGTGGTGCCGCACGGGACGAGCCCGGAGCCCGCGCTGGCGAGCCGCTCACAGAGCGCCCGCCAGGCGTCGAGGTCGAGGGTCCCGTCCGCGAGGAACGGGGTGTAGAGCGCGGTGAGCGTGCCGGTGAGGGGGCGCGGGAGGGTCATGGTTCAGCGGCCTCGCAGCGTGGAGATGGCGTCGTCGATGGCGGCGCGCACGGTGATGACGGGCTCCGCGCCGAGCCACTGCTCGAGCACCGGGAGGACCCGCGGGTCGCCAGCGTCCTTCAAGGCGTTGGCGACCGACTGGCGGATGAGCGGCTCGCGGTCGCGGCGCAGGGTGAGGATGTCCTCGACCGCCTCCCCCCGAAAGCCCACGGCGAGGGAGCGCAGGGCCTGCTGGCGCAGCCGCGTGCCGAGGTCGGTCCCGAGGTTGCCGCGCTCGCCGAGGATCGACGTGAGGTAGCGCTGGGTGGTGGCGTTGGGGAAGTAGGCCAGAGCCGCGACGGCGCGCACCCGCACGATGGGGGCGACGCGCGGGAGGTCGGCGATGAGGACGAGCTGGTGGGGCACGTCGTCGCCGATCGGCGCGAGGATGCGCCGGTCGAGCTCGAGGTTCGTGTCGGCGAGCAGCCGCATCAGCAGCTCGCGCTGCTCGGTCGAGTTGCGCTCGGCGGGTCGGGCGGCCGCCGACAGCGGCGGCAGCACCGTGAACGAGGCCACCAGGGCGACGATGGTGGCGAGGGCGACCAGGGAGGAGGTGCGGTTCGGGCGAAGCGGTCGCGGTGCGGGCATTTGTCTCCAGGGGCGGTGAGGCGTACAGGGTGTCAGGACGCGTCGGGGTGTCCAGAAAGGGACGGGTTCGCGCGCGTCACACCCACGTCCCATCAACGACCCGGGCCGCGAAGGATTCCTGGGCCCGGTCGCTACCGCTTGTTCTTGACGCGCTGCTTTTTGGCCTTCTTGGACTGCTCGCGGCGGCGCTTCTTGGCGTCGATGCGGGCGTCGACCTCGGCGCGGGTGGGGCCGGTGCGGCGCGGGCGTCCGGGGCCGCCTTCGCCGCCGCCTTCGCCGCCGCCGAACAGCCCCTCGAGGCCGTCGATCCCCTCGCCGCCGAGCATGTCGTCCATCTTCGCGCCGCGGAGCTGCTTGAGCATGCCGAGCTGCTTGAACCCGGGGAGCTTGCCGAGCATCCCGGGGTTCTTGCCGACCTGCTTCATCATGTTCCGCATGCCGTAGAAGCGCTGCAGCATGGACTTGACGTCGGCCAGCGTGGTGCCGGAGCCGCGGGCGATGCGGCGCAGGCGGCTGACGTTCGACAGGAGCTCCGGGTGCAGGCGCTCCTTGCGGGTCATCGAGGAGATGATGGCCTCGACCTTGTCGAGCTGCTTGTCGTCGAGGTCGACCTGCCCCATCGAGTCCTTGAAGAAGGGCATCCGCTCGAAGAGGTCCTTGAGCGATCCCATCTTCTTGATGGTCTTGATCTGCTCGAGGAAGGTCACCATGTTGAAGTCGCCCGAGAGGATCTTGCGCGCGTCCTCCTCGGCCTTCTCCTCGTCGACGATCTCCTCGAAGTCCTTCACCAGGCCGACGACGTCGCCGAAGCCCAGGATGCGGCTCGCGAGCCCCTCGGGGCGGAACTCCTCGAGCTTGTCGAGGGTCTCGCCGACGCCGAGGAACTTGATCGGCTTGCCGGTGACGGCCTTGACGCTGAGCGCCGCGCCGCCGCGGGCGTCGCCGTCGAGCTTGGTGAGGATGCAGCCCGAGAGGTCGAGCCGGTCGTCGAAGGCCTTGGCCGTGCGGACCGCGTCCTGGCCGGTCATGGCGTCGAGGACGAGGAAGATGTTGTCGGGGCGGGTGCGGGCCTTGATCTGCTCGAGCTCGACCATCAGCGCGTCGTCGACGGTGAGGCGGCCGGCGGTGTCGAAGATGACGACGTCGCGACCCTCGAAGCGCGCCTCGCGCAGCGCGGCCTCGCAGAGGTCCGGCGGGGAGGCGCCCGGGACGGTGAAGACCGGCAGATCGAGCTGGCGGCCGAGCACCTGCAGCTGATCGATGGCGGCCGGGCGGTAGATGTCGCCGGCAACCAGGAGCGGCTTGTAGCCGTCCTTGATGAGCTTGTTGGCGAGCTTGCCGACGGTGGTCGTCTTGCCGGCGCCCTGGAGCCCCACCATCATGATGGTGGAGATGCCGTGGCCCTTCTTGAACGCGATGCTCGTGTCGACGGGCCCCATCAGGGACTCGAGCTCGTCGTGGCAGATGTTGATGAAGTGGTCGGCGGGGCTGACCTCGGCCTTCTTGCTCTTGCCCTTGACCCGCGTGCGGACGAGCTCGCCGACCGCCTTCTCCTGGACCTGGGCGAGGAACTGCTTCACGACGCCGAACTCGACGTCGGCCTCGAGGAGGGACAGGCGGACGTCGCGGAGGGCGTCCTTGATGTTGTCCTCGTCGAGCGTCGCCTTGCCCGTGAGCTTGGTCTTCGCCGACTTGAACCCGCGATAGAGCGTATCGAACACGGCTGCCTCGCCAGATGCTGCTTCGGACGGCGACCTTTAGGCGCGCAAACGCCCGTTGTCAATGGCCGTCTGGGCCGCGCGCCCCGCGCGACGGGCTGGCGAGCGGTCCGCCCGGACCTCGCCGCGATCGGGGAGGGAGTCGACCGCCGCTCAGCGGCGCGTGACCTCGAAGACCAGGGTCGCCTGGCGCCCGAGGGCGACGTTGGCGAGGTGGACCGGCGCCGCGGCGAGCGCGAGGGCGGCGCGCAGGGCCCGCTGGCGGGTGCGGCGGCGGAGATCCGCCCCCGGCGTGACCGCCTCGGCCGACGCCGATCCGTGGGCGGCGTCCCGGCGCAGCGTCGCCTTCACCGCGTCTCGCGCGGCGGCGAGGGTCGCGGTCGCGGGCTCGGACGGGAACTCGCTGGTCCGCACCCGCACCGTGTGGCCGGTCAGCGACGCCAGGTGGCGCACCGTCCGCGGCGCCAGCATGGACACGTGATCGACCGGCTTGAGCATCGTCCACCACGGGCCGCTCGCCAGCGCCACCGTCGAGGCGGCGTTGGGCGTGACGACGACCAGCGTGCCCCCCGGGGCGAGCAGCTCCAGCGCCCCGGCGAGGAACGCGTCGGGATCGTAGATGTGCTCGATCACGTGCGACAGCATCGCCAGATCGAAGGAGCCCTTCGCGAACATCCCCGGGGTGAAGTAGCCGGTCTCGACCGCGAAGCCGAAGACCTCGCGCGCGACCTCGGAGTGACCCGGGCTCGGCTCGACCCCGACGACCTCGTAGCCGAGCTCTTGTGCGGCGCACAGGTAGCCACCCTGACCGCACCCGATATCTATGAATCGACGCGGTTTTCGTCCCGCGCGTGGCGTTGCGCGCTGCAACACGGCGCGCTTGTCGTCCACCCGCAGGAGAGATCGCAGCTCCTGACGGCTGCGCTGGGCGAGGAGCGGATCGGGGTCGTAGGAGACGTCGAGGGCGGCGTAGCCCTCGGCGCTGATGTCGCGGGTGAGCGCGTCACAGCGCCGACAGCGGAGGTAGCGCGCCGTCCCCCGCCGCAGCGGGCGGGCGGCGGAGCCACAGATCCGACAGGTCGCGACGTCGTCCATCCCTGCGTCGGTATCACGCCGCTCGGGGGGGCGCAACGACCGGCGGGGCTCCGCGCCCCGCCGCGCGTCGCAGCCCTACGCGCCCTTCTCGTTGCGCTTGCGCAGGTTGTGATCGAGGTGGCGCTTGCGCAGGCGGATGTTGACCGGGGTGACCTCGACGAGCTCGTCGGACTCGATGAACTCGAGGGCGTCCTCGAGGGTGAACACCCGCGGCGGGGTCAGGCGGACGGAGTCGTCCGAGCCCGAGGCGCGCATGTTGGTGAGCTTCTTGGCCTTGGAGGGGTTGATGACGAGGTCGTTCTCGCGCGAGTGGAGGCCGATGATCTGCCCCGCGTAGACCTTCACGCCCGCCGTCAGGAACAGCGTGCCGCGCTCCTGGAGGTTGTCGAGCGCGTAGGCCACCGTGTCGCCGTCATCCTGGGCGATCATCACGCCGTTGCCGCGGCTGCGGCGGCGGGTCATCACCGGGGCGTAGTGGCTGTACATGTGCATCAGCGTGCCGGTGCCGCGGGTGTCGGTCAGGAACTCCGAGCGGTAACCGATGAGGCCGCGGCTCGGGACGTGCCAGCGCATCCGCGAGTGCCCGTCGAGCGCCGTCGACAGGTCGGTCATGTTGCCGCCGCGCTGGTTGAGCTTCTCGATCACGAGGCCCTGGTAGTCGGCGTGGCAGTCGATGGCGACCTCCTCGACCGGCTCCGACATCACCCCGTCGATCTCCTTGAGGATGACCTGGGGCTGGCTGATGGCCAGCTCGAAGCCCTCGCGCCGCATCGACTCGATGAGCACCGAGAGGTGCAGCGTGCCGCGGCCGGACACGATGAAGATCTCGGGGGCCGGGCCCTGCTCGATCCGCAAGCCCACGTTGGCGAGCAGCTCGCGGTCGAGGCGCTCCTTGATCTGGCGGCTGGTGACGAACTTGCCCTCCTTGCCGGCGAAGGGGCTGGTGTTCGTCATGAACTGCATGTTCAGGGTGGGCTCGTCGATCGGGATGGCCTTCATCGGCAGCGGCGTGGCGGCCGCGCAGATGGTGTCACCCACGGTCGCGCCGCCGGCGCCGGCCAGCGCGATGATGTCACCGGCCTCGGCCTGCTCGCAGTCGATGCGCTCGAGTCCCTTGAAGGTCATGAGCTGGGAGACGCGGAAGCGCTCCTGGCCGCCGTTGGGGGTGCAGGTGACCGCCTGCATCCCGCGCTTGATGACCCCGTTGTAGATACGGCCGATCGCGATCCGGCCGAGGAACGGCGAGTGCGCGAGGGTGGCGACCTGGACCTGCAGCGGCGCGTCGACGCTGCCGCCCGGGGCGGGGACGTGCTTGAGGATCAGCTCGAAGAGCGGCGTCAGGTCCTTCGGCTCGTCGTCGAGCTCGTTGATGGCGTAGCCGCTGCGCGCCGCGGCGTAGATGTGGGGGAAGTCGAGCTGGTGGTCCTGCGCGTCGAGGCTCGTGAAGAGGTCGAAGATCTCGTCGAGGACCTCGTCGGGGCGCGCGTCCTTGCGGTCGATCTTGTTGATGCAGACCAGGACCTTGAGCCCGAGCTCGAGGGACTTGCGCAGCACGAAGCGCGTCTGGGGCATCGGCCCCTCGGCGGCGTCGACCAGCAGCAGCACGGCGTCGACCATGCGCAGCACGCGCTCGACCTCGCTCCCGAAGTCGGAGTGGCCCGGTGTGTCGACGATGTTGATGCGGTGGCCGTGCCACTCGACCGCGGTGTTCTTGGCGGTGATCGTGATCCCGCGCTCGCGCTCCTGGTCGTTGGAGTCCATGACCCGATCGGTCATCTCGGCGCCGACGCGGAACGTGCCCGCCTGCCTGAGCAGGCCGTCGACGAGCGTGGTCTTGCCGTGGTCGACGTGGGCGATGATGGCGATGTTGCGGATGTCCATGACGCTCGTATTTCCCGGGTTCGTTTCCGCTGCGCCCTGCTTCGGGCGGGCCGTCGAGGCCGGAAACGGGATCGTGTCGGTCGCTGGCCTCCCGCCGCGAGTCGCGAAATCTGGTCCGCGACCTGCCGCTCGGGTCAGGATGGCGCGCGGAGTACCAGCGTTGGGGCTCCGAGGTCAATGAAATCCCATGGAGAGTCACCGCAGGGATCGCTTGCCGTGTCGCCGCGCCAGGGGTAGTGGTGGGGGATGAAGGCCTTGATACGAGCGGCGATCGTGTCCCTCGCGGTGGCGGCCGGCTGCGGCGAGAAGCCCCCGCCGCCGCCCGCTGTCACGAGCGAGCCGCAGAGCGCGCGCGACCACGCCCTCGAGCAGGCGCGGGCGGCCCTGCAACGCGGCCTCCCCGAGGAGGCGATCACCCGGGTGGCCCCCGTCGTGCGCGAGCACCCCGATGACTACGAGGCGCGGGTGCTGCTCGCGAGCGCCGAGCTGGTGGCGGACAAGCCGACGGCCGCGTTGCGCGACGCGAACCTGGCGCTCGCCATCGACGCGCGCAAGCCGGACGCGTGGGTCACGAAGGCGGCCGCGCTGACGGTGCTCGGCGAGGACGCGCAGGCGATCGAGGCCGGCGAGCGCGCGGTCGAGAAGGACCCGAACAACCGCGGCGCCCTGACCAACCTGGCGACGCTGTACGGGCGCACGCAGGACCTCGAGAAGCAGCGGGCGGCCTTCGAGCGCCTCGTGGCCCTCGACGACACCGATCTGGCGTCGCGCCTCGCCCTCGCGCGGCTCGCCATCGACGCCCGCGACACCCCGACCGCCGAGCGCCTCGCCACGGAGATCGTCGCCCGCGACCCGCGCTACGCCCCGGCCCAGGTGATGCTCGCGGCCCTCGCGTACGATGAGGACGACTACGGCGCGGCCCTCGAGCGCGCGCGCATCGCCCTGACCGCACGGCCCGAGGACGAGGTCGCCCACACCCTGCTCGAGGCGTCGTTCTACGTGACGGTCGGCGCCGAGCTGACCTGCGCCCACGGCCCCCGCCCGTGGCAGGACGACGACGCCGCGCGGGTGCTGACCCGGGTGCGCGACCGCTACGGGGTGACCGGGGTGTCGTCCTTCTACGACCTCGACGAGACCTACGGCCCCCGCGAGGACGTCCAGGCCCGTGTCGCGCGCGCCGCGAAGAAGCTGTGCCCGGAAAAGCCGTAATGTCCACTCAAACGGCGGGTCGAAAGCCGATATTGCGGCGCAGCATAGCGGCGGCGGTTTGAGCGACTTCGGGCGGCGCGCGCTCCTCGGGAGCCTGACGACGGCGGCCGGCAGCTTCGGCGGCTTCGCCGGGCGCTTCATCATCAACGCCATCATCGCGCGGCACCTCACGCCGGTGGACTTCGGGCAGTTCACCCTGGCGATGGTGTCAGCGGAGTTCCTCGGGATCCTCGGGGCGTTCTCCTTCCCCCAGACCCTGCTCCAGCTCGACGACGACCACGAGCACGTCGTCGGGACGGTGCTGTGGATGAGCGTCGGCCTCGCCGTCGCGCTGCTCGTGGTCGCCCTCGGCGTGTGGCCCTTCGTCACCGACGCCTACGGCCCCGTGGTCGGCGGGTGCTTCCTCGCCATGGCCGGATCCCGCCTCACGGTGGGCATCGGCGACACCCTCGTCGCCGCGCAACAGCGCCGCTACGCGTATCACTCGGCGGCGCTCGTGCAGCTCGTCGGCGTCATCGCGGCGGCGCTGGGCGCGCTCTCGATCGCGCTGGTGGCGCCGAGCCCGTGGGCGCTGGTGGTGCGCGACGTCGGACCCCAGGTCATCGTGACCTTCGCCCTCGGGGCCTGGCTCCTGCGCCACGAGGGGCGCGCGCTCTTCGTCTTCAACCGGCGCGCCGCGCGCGAGGTGTGGGGGCTGTCCAAGGCGCTGTTTCTGAACCGCGCCCTCGAGATCGCGTATCTGCGGGTCGACTCGCTGGTCGTCGGGACCGCGCTCGGCGAGCGCGAGCTCGGCTTCTACCAGCAGGCGCGCTACCTCGCCGGCCTGCCGAGCGCCCTGGTCGCGCCGATCTCCGGCGTGGTCGGCCTGCGGACGATGAGCGCGCTGCGCGACGACCCGCGCCGCCAGGGCCGCGTGTTCGTGCTGACCCAGTTCGCGATCACGCGCCTGCTCATCCTGTTCGCGGTCGGCGCGGCGATCGGCGGCGACTTCGCGACCCGGGTCATCCTGGGCCCGGGCTGGGAGCCGACCGGGCGGCTGCTGCAGCTGTTCGCGCCGTGGCTCGTCATCATGCCGGTCGCGCAGAACTACAAGGTCATGCTGATCGCGATCCGGCGCTTCCCGCCGATCTTCTGGGCGACCGGCGTCTCCGCCGCGATGATGGCCGCCTGCGCGCTGCCGCTGGCGCTGTGGCTCGGCACCGACGGGCTGGTGCTCGGCAACCTCGCGGCGGTCATCGCCTACCTCTGGATCAAGGTCGCCGCCCCCCCGCCCCACCTCGCCGTGGGCGCCAGCACCTACGTGCCGACCGCGCTGGCGGGCGCCGGAGCCGTCGGCGCGGGCTGGGCCGCCCGCGTCGCGCTCGGCGCCGCGCTCGGGGGCTGGTGGCCGGCCGTCGTCGCCCTGGCCGTGGGCTTCACCGCCTTCCTCGCGCTGTCCTGGCTGCTCGAGCGCGGGCGCCTGAAGGTCGAGGTGGGCTACGTGCGCGGGTTCATCCGGGCGCGGCGGCAGCCTCCAGAGAGCGCGGAGCCGCCCCCGACCGACGCCCCGGGCGGGCAACCGTAAACAAGGTTGACGAACCCGAGGTTTCCGCGGACGCGGGCGATGTTGTAGAGAGCGTCGGCACGCCAACCCCGGACTCCCCATGCGCCTTTTCACCTTCGCGACCGCCGTCGGCATGCTCCTGAGCGGCTGCGGCGATCCCGCCACGACGACCGCCGACGCCGACGCCGCCACGGACACCGACGCGGCCGGCGACGGCGGGGCGGACGACGGCGACGCCGACGTCCCCGACGTCACCGACGTCCCCGACGTCACCGACGTCACCCTGGCCCGCCCGGACTTCGGCTGGGACCCGGCCGCGCCCGGTCCCCACGGCGTCGGGCACCGCCTGATCAGCGCGACCTGGGACGCCGGCGAGCTCGGCGGCCCGCGCACCGTCACCGTGTCCGTCTGGTACCCGACCGACGACACCTCGGGGGTCGCCACCGCGTACCGCGACGGCTCGATCGCCGACCCCAAGGTCTTCCGCGGCGCCGCGCTCGCCCCACCGGCCGCCGGCGACACCTACCCCCTCGACCTCCTCAGCCACGACTCGGGCAGCTACGCCGGGGCGTCCCGCGCCCTCATCGTCCACCTCGCGTCCCACGGCTGGGTGGTCGCCGCCCCCGATCACGCCGGCGATCTCGCGGGCGACCCCGACGGGCGCGCGACCGCCGACTACGCGCTGCGCACCGGCGACCTCAGCGCGACCCTCGACGCCCTCGCGACCCTGCCCGAGGGCGACCCGCTGCGCGGCCACCTCGACACCTCGCGGGTCGTCGCCTCCGGCCACGGCTTCGGCGGCTACGCGGCGCTGGCGCTCGGCGGGGCGACCTACGACCTCGAGCAGATCGGCTTCGCCTGCGCCGACCACGGCGGCCCCGGCGCGACCCCGGCCGGGGGCTGCCCCGACGCCGCCATCGCCCGCTTCGCCCTGGGCGCCCGCGACGAGCGGGTGGCCGCCGTCATCGCGATGGCGCCGACCGAGCGCGAGCTGTTCAGCAACGCCGGCGTCAGCGACCTCGACGTCCCGACGCTGCTCCTGACCGGCGCGGACGACGCCGTCGCCCCCAACGAGACCGTCGGCGACCTCCTCTGGGTCGCGGTCCCCGGCCCCGCGGTCCGCGTCGACCTGGTCGGCGGCTGCCACCAGAGCTTCGCCCGCGGGGGCTGCGAGGCGCTGCTCGACGGCGACGGCGACCACGTCGTCACCACCTACGCGCTGGCCTTCGCGCGGCGCGAGCTCCTCGGCGACGACACGGTCGAGGCGCTGCTGACCGCCGCCGAGCCGGTCTCGAGCAAGGCCGTCGTCAGCTTCAAGGTCCCCCCCGCGCACCCCTACGCCGCCCGGCTCGGGGACTGCCTCGGCGAGTCGCGCCCGATGCTCGTCGAGCGCGGCCTGCCGTTCGGCGAGGTGGCGGTCGGCGAGGCCCGCGGGTGGTTCCTGCTCGACTTCGCCTCGACCCTGAGCTCCATCGACCCCACGGGCTTCGTCGGCGGGACCCCGGCGCCCCTCGATGGCTACGAGAACCTGTTCGCGGACTTCACCTGGTTCGGCGGCTGGGGGCAGGTGTGGCTCACCGTGTTCCCGCACCGGACGGTCGGCGCGATCCACGAGGCCGGCGTGCTCGGGACGGACTTCTTGGCGCTGAACGTCTACGCCCTCGACTACTCCGCGGGGCGCGTGTTCCGGGCCGACGGCGCCGGCTGCGACGAGCTGACGCTGCGCGCGGCCGGCCTGAAGCCGCTGACCACCGAGGGGTGGTACTCGAGCGACTGGACGACGCTCCCGGGCGGGCGGGCGAACGTCCCGACCGTGCCGATCGCCGTCGGCGAGGCGCGGACCATCGCGCAGCTCGACAGCGGCTTCGAGGACGGGGTCGTCCCCAACGCGGTCAACATCAACGACGCGATGTTCGAGGCCATCGCCGCCGCCGGCGTCACCCTCGAGCGCGACTTCGAGCGCGATCTGCTGCTGACGACCTGCGTCGGCGGGGTCAGCGAGCCCGCCTACGGCTACCGCCTGCCCCCCGGCGAGGCGGTCGTCCTGGTCGGCGAGGACGGCGGCGCGGTCGCGCGCTGGGAGGACGCGGCCATCTTCCTCAAGCGCGCGCCGGCGGCGGCGGCGGTCTGCGGCGGCATCGGCACCTGGGACACCCCCGGGGCGCAGATCGGCGCGAGCCTGCTGAACGCCCGGGGCTTCGTGCTGATCGACCCCTTCCGCGCCCGCATCTGGTGGCCCGCGGCCGCCGTCGCGGAGTAGCTCCGCGCCGGCGGCTACTGCCCCAGCGCGGCGTTGACGGCCGTCCGCCGGCCCGCGAGGAAGGTCTTGAGCGTGGTCGCCGAGCTGTTGAACGACGAGCTGCTCGTGAGGTGGGTGTAGCTGCCGGACTCCACCCCGTCGGGGCCGACGACCCACGGCGCGATCAGCGCGTGGTAGGCGTCGATGAGCGAGTCGGTCGACGCGGACGCGAGGGGGCCGGCGAGGAGCTCGGCCAGGAGCACCTTGTAGCGGGCCCTGTAGACCGTGTCGTCGAGCAGGTAGCGGATCATCGGCCACTGGCTGGTCACGCCGTCGCACATCACCTGCGTCGCCGTCTGAGACCCCGGTCCGCCGCCCGTGAGCATCGACTCGTTGAGGTCCCAGGGGAACCACACCAGGCGACCGCTGTCGCTCGGGTCGGCGTAGACGTAGTAGTTGTGGGTCATGCGGCCGTAGCTGTCCCAGTTGACGATGGACTGGTTGATGGCGAGCCAGCGCAGGAAGGCGTCGGCGTCGAAGACGGCCTCGAGCCCGGCGCGCCACCCGGCGGCGTCCGTGCGGCTGGCGTGCAGCGCGGTGAAGACGGCCTGGATGTCGCTCCAGTCCGCGTCGTCCTCGTTGGTCTCCTTCACGAAGGAGTCCTGCACGAAGGTCGCCCACGCCGCGCCGGTGCCGTCGGGCTTGTAGAGGTTGCCCCCGTCGTCGTCGAACTGGACGCCGATCAGCTCGTCGCTCGGGTCCTCGATCATGGTGTAGAGCCCGAAGTAGACGGGGCCGGTGCCGAAGTCGACGGTGACGGCAGCGAAGGCGCCGCGCGCCGCCGGGACGCCGCCGGCGCGGAAGAGGTCGGCGGCCAGCTTGTCCCGGATGAGCGACGGGTCCTTGAACCCGTTGCTGAAGGTCATCTTCTTGAAGCCGTAGAAGCGCTGGTTGTCGATCTCCGGGTAGTCGTCCTCGAACTTGTCGAAGTTGAAGCGGAAGGACAGCTTGCCCTTGCCCTGCTGGTAGGCGCTGACGAGCGACGAGTTGCCCTTGAAGCGCATCCCGACGTGGTCCCACGTCAGCCCGTTGAAGCTCAGCTGGGTCGGAAACCACATCGGGTCGTCGTCGAGCTCCGCGGCGCCACCCGGCGGACCACCGCCAGGTCCGCCAGAGCTGCCGATGAGGCTCGCGAGGTCCGCCTGGGCGGCCGCCCAGTCGGACGGCGCCACCGTGAGGTGGAGCTCGTGCACGACGACGCCGCCGAAGAGCAGGGCGTAGTCAGGGTCCTCGCCTTTGCAGTGGCTGGCGGCGGTCCACCCCTCGGGCCGCACCGTGGCGGGGTCGTCGTCGGGGCAGGTGAAGCCCGCGGAGGCGGTGTCCGCCGCGGTCGTGTCGGGCTGGGTCGCGTCGGTCGGCGCCGTGGCGGTGTCGGCGGGCGCCGTCGCGGTGTCATCGGTCGCGACGTCGCCGCTCGCGGTATCGGCGCTCGTCGCGTCGCCTGCGACGACGTCGCTCACGGCGTTCGCCGCCGTGCCGGAGCCACAGCCGAGCAGCGTCACGCAGGCGAGCAGCGCCAGGGGGGCTCGGGAGAGGGTGCCCGTGGGTCGGGGGTGGGGTCGGGTCATCGTCTCGCTCCGGTCGTGATTCGTCATCACGAGGTGTAGCAGCCATCCCCGTTCGATTCGAGGACGGCTTTGTATCGGGCCACGAGCACGGGGCCCGACGCCGCGCCGGCCCCTCAGGGCCGCCCCTCGAGGTCCCCGGCGCGCGTCAGCGCGGGGCGCGGAGGCGGACGAGGTGGCCGCGCACGAGCAGATCGTCGCGGTCGGCGCGGGGGTGGACGGCGAGGAGCAGCCGCTCCCACAGCGCGGGGTGGGCGGCGCGGAAGCGCAGCCCGACGGCGGCGGCCTCGTAGACGAGGCCCTCGCGGGTGAAGCCGGCGGCGGCGAAGGCCCCGAGGTACGCGCGGGTGGTCAGCTTCGAGAAGAGGTCGAGCTCGACGTAGCGGCCCCCCGACTGGAAGTCCTCGTCGTCCCGGCGCTGCGCCGCGAAGTAGGCGCGGTAGGCGTCGGGCGCGAGCAGCACGTGGTTGTAGATCGTCGCGAGCCCGCCGCGCCCGGAGAAGTGGTCCCCCCCGGGCCCGTACCAGAGCGGGCCGTAGCTCGCGTAGACCCGCCCGCCCGGGCGCAGGACGCGCCGCGTCTCGGCCAGCACCGCGCCGAGGTCGGTGCAGTGCTCGAAGACCGCGTCCGACACCGCCAGATCGACCGTCCCCGGCGCGAGGAAGCCGTGGTCCTCGAGCGGCGCCGCCTGAAAGCGCACCGGGACGCCGTATGTTGCATTGCAATATGCGGCGACCTCCGACCAGCTCTCCGAGAAGTCGTAGAGGTCGGTGGCGATGATCTCGCGAGGGCGCAGGGCCGCCCACGAGATCACGTCCCAGCCGGTGCCCGTCCCCTGGACAAGGACCGTGGCCCGGGAGAGGTCGACCCCGCGGACCGCCCACGCGCGCCGGTCCTCGAGGGGCAGCCCGCGGGTGAACAGCACCAGGTCGGGGCGCGTGGCCGCGAGCAGCTCGGGCGACAGCGCGCGGCGCGCCCGGAGCGACAGCAGCGGGCGCGCGACCCGGTAGACGGCGCGCTTGGCGAGCGACGTGCGGGTCTGTTGGTGCGAGGCGAGCCACGGGGTGCGAACGAAGTCCATGCCCGCTGTTATGGCGGATTTCGCCGCCGCGTTCGAGCGCTCCGGCCGGCTACTTCTCCGGGAGCTCGTAGCAGCCCATGTCCCAGCCGCCGCGCTGGGGTCGCTGTCGCCCGTCGAGGTCGTCTTTGGTCTCGGGGTCCGGGGCCGCGGCGTCCACCGCTGGGGACTCGTCGGTCAGGTGGTAGTCCGTCGCGCTCACGAAGGCCGGGTAGGCGTCGATGACCATGTCGCAGCTCCACGCGACGGCGCAGCCGGAGCCCGCGCCGGCGATGTCCGAGAGCGACGCGATGACCTGACCGCCGATGAGGTCGACCTCGGGGGCGCTCGCCTCGATCGGCCACACGACGCTGTTCTTGACGCTCAGCGTCCCGTCCACCGCGAGGCTGCCCTTCTGCCCGAGGTGTCCGGCCACCGTGGTGAAGTACAGGGTCGTGTCGCCGCCGGCGGTGAGCCCCGCCGCGCCCCCGGCCGCCGCCGTGTTCCTCGTGATCAGCGTGTTCTTCGCGTAGAGCGCGCCGGCGTCCACGTAAGCGCCGCCCCACCCGCTGCTGTCCTGCCCGGCGACCCGCCCGGCGTCGTTCTTGTCGAGCCAGACGTGATCGAGGACGACGTCGCCGCCAGGGGTGACGTACAGCCCGCCGCCGCGCGCCGCGTGGTTGTTGAAGAGGGTCAGGTCGGTCAGGGTCAGCTCGCTGCCGTCGACCTGGACGCCGCCGCCCTGATCGCCGGCGGTGTTGCCGACGAACGCGACGCCCTCGAGGGTCACCGACTGCGACCCGACGACGCGCATCCCGCCGCCGTGGTCCCCAGCGACGTTGCCGGTGACCCCACCGCCGATCCACGTCAGCCCGTTCATCCCCCCGAGGAAGACCCCGCCGCTGGCGACGAGGGTCGTGTTGCCGGTCACGGTGACCGCCCGCAGGTCGGCCTCGGGATCGTCGGCGAGGTAGAGCCCGCCGCCTTCTCGCTTGGCGGAGCTGCCGCTGACGGTCAGGCCGTCGACGACCAGGCCAGCGCACTGGCGCACGCTGACGCCGCCGCCGTCGCCGACCGGCGCGTGGCCGTCGTCGACGAGGACGTCGCTCAGCGTGAGGCTCTCGCACCCCTGGACGCTGACGCCCCCGCCGGAGCCGCCGTCGACGAAGTTGTCGAGGACCGTGAGGTTGCTGAGCGTGGTCGCGCCGACGTCGAGGCCGAGGACACCGCCACCGTCGGGCGTGGCGCCGCCCTCCTTGACGCTGCCGCCGCGGATGGTGAAGCCGTCCACCCACACGTCCTTGCCGAGGCGGAGCACGTGGCCGCAGCCGTTGTCGCTCTGCCCCTTCTCGCCGAGGTCGCACGCCAGGGTGGTGACGTAGGTGCTCGGCTTGCGCGACCCGAGGTCCGCGGTCGCGTCGCTCGCGTCGAAGCCGCCGAGCAGCACGATCCCGTCGGGCATCACGAAGGAGGAGTCGCCGCCGCTCCCGTAGGTCTCGGGCCGGTAGGTGGTCCCGACATCGCCGTCGGCCGCCACCCACACCATGTCACCGAGCTGGGCGGCGTCGAGCCCCTTGTCGAGGGTGGGGAAGGCGTCCGGCCAGGTGTAGCCCGAGGCGTCGCCCTGGGCCGTCTGGCGGACGTGCCACACGTAGGGGTCGCGCGGGGCGGGGCCGGGCTGGAACTCGTAGGCCCCGAGGTCGCCGGAGAAGTCCGGGGCGCCCCACGGCACCGACACGCGCGGCGCCTGGCGGATGTCGTCGTCGACCACGGAGAGCTTGACCTGGTCGACGGCCGGCGAGGTCGAGAACAGCCGGAGATCCGTCGGCCAGCCCACCCACAGCGGGGCGACCGCCTGGTTGTTCGCCCCCTGGAGGGTCGTGATGGAGTCGGCGACCGAGGCGCTGCCCGCGTCTCCGCCGTACTCGGGCGAGTCGTTGGCCCACAGGATCGACGCGCTGGCGTCGAACACGCCGGTCCCGTCCCCCTCGATGTAGACCGCCGCGCCGTCCTGGGCGTGGCCGGCGGTGACCGTCGCGTGGAGCAGCGACACCTCGGCGCCGTTCACGTTGACGTTGCCGCCGCGCGCGTTGGCGCTGTTGTCGGCGAGGACGATGTTGCGGCCGACGAAGATCGAGCCCAGGGCCGCGGCCACGCCGCCGCCGTAGTCCGCCTGGTTGCCGCGCACCGTGACGCGCTCGGCGACCGCCTCGCTGCCGGAGGAGAGGTGGATCGCGCCGCCGGCGCTCGCGCCGTCGAACACGGTCGCGTTGGCGGTGAGGGTCAGGTCGATGAGCCGCACCTCGACCGCGCTTCGGAGGGCGAGGCCGGCGCCGACCGCGCTCGCCTCGTTGTCATAGACCATCCCCTCGGTGAAGGTGAACGCCGCGCTGGCGAGGAGGTACGCGCCGCCGCCGGCGCTGCTCGCCACGTTCCCGCTCAGCTCGACCCCCGCGAGGGTCACGTCCGCGCTGCTCGACACGCACAGCCCGCCGCCGTATTTGGCGCGGTTGGCGCTGATCACGCAGCGCCGCAGCGCGACCCCGCTGACGTCCCGAGCGAGCACGCCACCGCCGCACACCGACGCGCCGCGGGCGTAGCCGCCGGTGATCGTGAAGCCGTCGAGCACGCCGCCGCTCGCGGCGACGACGACGTTGTAGGCGGCGTCCTGGCCGTCGAGGACGACCACGTGCGCGTCGGGGTCGCGCTGGTCGAGGGCCGTCTCGGTCCCGCCGAAGCCCCCGTAGTACGCGACGCCGTCGCGCATCTGCAGCACCGGCGCGGTCGTGCCCGAGCCCGGGTACACCCCCTCGGCGACCCACACCGCGCAGCTCGGCCCGATGACCGGGGGCAGCGCGCCGAAGCCGTCGTACGCCGCCTCCCACTTGGTGCCGTCGCCGCCGGGGGACGCCCCCTTGGCGACGTAGAGGGTGCAGGCGGCCGCGTCGGCGCAGGTCGGGCCGCCGTAGCCCGGCCAGCAGTCGCAGGCGTAGCTCCCCGCGGTGTTGCGGCACACGCCCCCGGGCGCGACGCAGCCGTGGGCGCCGGTCTGGCACTCGTCGATGTCGACGCAGGTGTCGTCGCCGCCGTTCTCGTAGCCCGGGGCGCACACCGTGCAGCTGAACGAGCCGGCGGAGTTCTCGCAGATCGCGTCCGCGCCGCAGTTGTCGGTGTTCAGCGCGCACTCGTCGACGTCGTCGCACAGCCCGGTGTCGGGGTTCAGCGCGTAGCCCGCCTGGCAGGCGAGGCAGGTCGAGTCGCTCGCCGTGGTGCAGCGGACCTGCCCCGAGCGGCAGCCGGGGACGGCGCCGCAGGTGGTGCAGACCTGCCCCGAGCCCCAGGTCCCGGCCTTGCACGTACACGTCCAGCCGCCGACGGTGTTGCCGCAGGTCGCGTTCGCGTCGCAGTCGTCGGCGCCGGTCGCGCACTCGTCCACGTCCACGCAGATCTCCGCGCCGTCGTCGGGGTCGTTGTAGTACCCCGCGTCGCAGACCGCGCAGGCGTAGCCCCCAGCGTTGTTCTTGCAGATCTCGGTCAGCGGGGCGCAGCGCCCGTTGGCGTCCGCCGGGCTGCACTCGTCGATGTCGACGCACCGCGCGGAGTCGTCGACCTCGTAGCCGGACACGCAGCCGCTGCACTTCGAGTCGTCGACCGCCGTGCAGGTCACGGCGCCCGCCGCGCAGTTGGCGACCGCGGTGCACTGGTCGCAGACCGTCCCCGAGCCGAAGTAGCCGGCGTCGCAGGTGCAGCTGAAGCCGCCGACCGTGTTCCTGCACGTCGCGTTCGCGTCGCAGTCGTCGCTGCCGACCGCGCACTCGTCGACGTCGACGCAGGCCTCCTGGCCGTCGGCGGGGTCGTTCCAGGATCCGGCGGCGCAGTCGGTGCACGTGAAGCCGCCGCCGGTGTTGGCGCACAGCTGGGTGTCGCTGCAGGTGTCGGTCCCGAGGGCGCACTCGTCGACGTCTTTGCACGTGCCGTCGCCGAGGAGCGTGTAGCCGTCCGCGCAGGCCGAGCAGCGCGAGTCGGTCGCCGAGGTGCAGCTGACGCTGCCGGCGCAGTTGGCGACCGCGGTGCAGTCGGTGCAGGTCGTCCCCGGACCCCACGTCCCCGCCGGGCAGGTGCAGGTGAAGCCGCCGGCGGTGTTGACGCAGCCGGCGCGCGGGTCGCAGTCGTCGGTGTCGCGGTCGCACTCGTCGACGTCGACGCAGCTGTCGGCCCCGCCGTTCTCGTAGCCGCTCGGGCACGCGGTGCACGTGAAGCCGCCGGGGGTGTTGGTGCAGGTCGCCGTCACCGGGCAGCCGTCGCTGTTGAGCGCGCACTCGTCGACGTCGACGCACTGCCCGCCGGACAGCTCGTAGCCGTGCGCGCAGTCCTGGCACAGCGAGTCCCCGGCGTTGGTGCACACGACCTGACCGGCGCACTGCGCGACCGGGGTACACGCGGTGCAGCTCGTGCCGTCACCGAAGGTGCCCGGGTCGCACTTGCAGGTGAAGCCGCCGGGCGTGTTGGTGCAGCTCGCGTTGGTCGCGCAGTCGTCGCCGACCCCCTCCCCCGCGCACTCGTCGTCGTCGACGCACGTCACGCCGTCGCCGTGGTAGCCGGCGGCGCAGGCGCAGCTGAAGCCGCCCGGGGTGTTGGTGCAGGTGGCGTGCGCGTCGCAGTCGTTGCCCGTGCCCTGGCCGGCGCACTCGTTCAGATCGGTGCAGGTCACGCCGTCGCCGGTGAACCCGGCGTCGCACGCACAGTCCCAGCCGCCCGGGCTGTTGGTGCAGCCCGCGTTCGCGTCGCAGTCGTCGCTCCCGAGGGCGCACTCGTCGACGTCGGCGCAGGCCTGACCGGTCCCCGACCAGCCGACCTCGCAGGCGCAGGTCCAGCCGCCCTGGGTGTTGGTGCAGGTCGCGTTGTCGTCGCAGTCGTGCGTCCCCGCACCGCACTCGTCGACGTCCGTGCACGCCTGGCCGCTGCCGATCCAGCCGCCGTCACAGGCGCAGGTCCACCCGCCGTCGCTGTTGGTGCAGGTGGCGTGGGCGTCGCAGTCGTCGGTCCCGGCGCCGCACTCGTCCACGTCGCTGCACACCTGACCGGTCCCCGACCACCCGGCGTCGCAGGTGCAGGTCCAGCCCCCCGCGGTGTTGGAGCACGCCGCGTGTGCATCGCAATCGTCGGTTCCAGCCTGGCACTCATTGATATCGGAACAGGTTTTTCCGCTGCCGACCCAGCCCGTATCGCAAGCGCACAGCCACGCTCCCGGCGTGTTGGTGCAGGTCGCGTGGGCGTCGCAGTCGTCGGTCCCGGCGCCGCACTCGTCGACGTCGGCGCAGCTCCGCCCGTCCCCGCTCCAGCCGCTGTCGCAGGCGCAGCTGAAGCTGCCCGGGGTGTTGGTGCAGGTCGCGTGCGCGTCGCAGTCGTCGGCCCCGAGGTCGCACTCGTCCACGTCGTCGCAGACCACGCCGTTGCCCTCGTAGCCGGGCTCGCAGGTGCAGGTGTAGCCGCCCTGGGTGTCGGCGCAGGTCGCGTCCCCCGAGCAGGTGTCGGTCCCCTGCTGACACTCGTCGATGTTGGCGCACGCCTCACCGTCGCCGCTCCAGCCGGCCTTGCAGGTGCAGGTGTAGCCGCCCTGGGTGTCGGCGCAGGTCGCGTGGACGTCGCAGGTGTCGGTCCCCTGCTGACACTCGTTGACGTTGGTGCAGGTCTCGCCGTCCCCGACCCAGCCCGGCTTGCAGGTGCAGGTGTAGCCGCCGTCGGTGTCGGCGCAGGTCGCCTGGGCGTCGCAGGTGTCGGTGCCCTGCTGGCACTCGTCGACGTTCGAGCAGATGACGCCGTCGCCGCTGTAGCCGTCGCGGCAGGCGCAGGTGAAGCCGCCGTCGATGTCGGTGCAGATCGCGTCGTCCGCGCAGTTGTCGGTCGCGAGCTGGCACTCGTCGACGTCGACGCAGGACGCGCCGTCGCCGCTCCAGCCGCTCTGGCAGGTGCAGGTGTAGGAGCCCGGGGTGTCGACGCAGGTCGCGTGCGGGTCACAGGGGGACCCGGCAGCGGCCGCGCACTCGTCGACGTTGAGCTCGCACAGGGTGCCGGTCCAGCCGCCCGGGCAGCCGCAGGTGAACGGCGGGTCGACGCCGTCGGTGCAGGTCCCGCCGTGCTGACACGGCGCGTCCTCGCAGCCGTTGACGTTCGTCTCGCACAGCTCCCCGGCGAACCCGATCGGGCACTGGCAGGTGAAGTCCGCCACGCCGTCGACGCAGGTCCCGCCGTTCTGACACGGGCTCGGCGCGCAGTCGTCGACGTTGGCGCAGCTCACGCCGTCGCCGCTGTAGCCGGCGTCGCAGGCGCAGCTCCAGGCGCCGTCGGTGTTGGTGCAGGTGGCGTGCGGGTCGCAGTCGTCGGCGCCGACGGCGCACTCGTCGACGTCGAGGCAGGTGTACCCGTCGCCCGTCCACCCGGCGTCACAGGCGCAGGCGTAGCTGCCGACGGTGTTGCGGCACGTCGCGTGGGCGGCGCAGGTGTCCGTGCCGGCCTGGCACTCGTCGACGTCGTCGCAGGCCGTCACGCCGTCGCCGCTGTAGCCGCTCTTGCAGGTGCAGGTGAAGCTCCCCGCCGTGTCGGCGCAGATCGCCAGCGCGAAGCAGTCGTCGGTCCCCTGCAGACACTCGTTGACGTTGGCGCAGGTCGCGCCGTCGCCGGCCCAGCCGGGCTTACAGGTGCAGACCGCCCCGCCCGCCGTGTTCTGGCAGGTGGCGTTCGCGTCGCAGCCGGCCGCGCCGGTCGCGCACTCGTCGATGTCCGCGCAGGAGGTCACGCCGTCGCCGGTGAAGCCGACCTTGCACGCGCAGCTCCAGGCGCCGGTGGTGTTGGTGCAGTCGGCGTTGGGGAGGCAGTCGTCGGTCCCCTGGGCGCACTCGTCGACGTCGGCGCAGCTGGCGCCGCTGCCGCTGTAGCCGGTCTTGCAGGTGCAGCTCGCGCCGCCGGCGGTGTTCTCGCAGGTCGCGTTGGCGTCGCAGCCGGCCGTCCCGGCCGCGCACTCGTCGACGTCGTCGCAGGCGGTCACGCCGTCGCCGCTGTAGCCGTCCGGGCAGGCGCAGGTGAAGCCGCCGAGGGTGTCGGTGCAGGTCGCGAGCGCGAGGCAGTCGTCGGTCCCCTCGAGGCACTCGTTGACGTTGGCGCAGAAGGTCCCGGTGCCGGCCCACCCGGGCTGGCAGCTGCAGCTGAAGCCGCCGTCGGCGTTGACGCAGTCCGCGTGGGGGTCGCAGGGGGCGGGGGCGGCCTGGCACTCGTCGACGTCGACGTCGCAGTGGTCGCCGCTCCAGGCCGCGGGGCAGGTGCAGTGGTAGGCGCCGACGCCGTCGTCGACGCAGCTCCCGCCGTGCTGGCAGGGGGCGGCGTCGCAGCCGTTGATCTCGACCTCGCACAGCGCGCCGGTCCAGCCGTTGGCACAAGCGCAGGTGAAGGTGTTCACGCCGTCCTGGCAGACGCCGCCGTGCTGGCACGGGGCGCCGGCGCAGTCGTCGACGTCGACGGCGCAGGTCGGGCCGTCGTAGCCGTCCGCGCAGGCGCAGCCGAAGCCGCCGACGCCGTCGGAGGTGCAGGTCCCGCCGTGCTCGCAGGGGTCGGTGGGGGCGCAGCCGTCGGCGACCACGGTGACGGCCGCGCTCGCCTCGGCGCCCCCGTAGGCGCCGGTGACGGTGGTCTCGGCGGCGCTGACCCCGGCGACGAGGCCGGCGGTGACGGTGGCGACGCCGGCGTCCTCGGCGCTCCAGGCGGCCGCGGCGGTGACGTCGCCGGACGTCCCGTCGGAGTACTGCGCCTCGAGGGTCAGCGCGCGCGTGTGGCCGATCGACACGGTGAGGGCGTCCTCGGACAGCGCGACCGCGTCGACCGCCGGGGGGCCGACGGTGACCGCGACGTCGACGGTGAAGTCGCCGAGGGCCGCGTGGACGGTGGTGGCGCCGAGGGCGACCGGGGTCAGGGCGCCGGCGAGCACGGTGACGACGCCCTCGTCGTCGCTCGACCAGGCGGCCTCGGCGGTGACGTCGCGGGAGCTGTCGTCGTCGTAGGCGGCCAGGAGGCTGATCTGGGCCGCGCGCCCGAGCGGCACGGTGACCGCCTCGGGGTCGGCGGCGAGGCCGGTGGTCTGCGCCTCGCACGGGGCCAGCCCGGCGTCGGTGGCGCCGTCGCAGTCGTTGTCGAGGTCGTCGCAGCTGACCTCGGGGGCCTCGTAGCCCGGGACCCCGTCGAAGACGCAGGCGACGATGTCCTCGACGTCGCAGCGGACGGCCAGGGTCGCCCCGTCGCCCGCGCACACCCCGACCTGGGGACAGTAGGTGGCGGTCAGGAACTGGAAGTCGTCGTCGACGACGTCGTCGCGGGCGTCGAGCTGGTCGGGGATGCAGTCGGCGTCGGCGTCGGCGCGCAGGCTCTCGGCCCAGTCGGGCTTGCCGTCGCCGTCGGTGTCGATGGCCTGCAGCACCTGCCCGCCGACCTCGAGCCCGTCGTTGACGCCGTCGCGGTCGGTGTCGGGGTCCTCGGGATCGCTGCCGAGGGTGGCCTCGACGCCGTTGGTCAGCGAGTCGCCGTCCGCGTCGCCCTCGGGGTCGAGGCACACCCCGCCCCCCGAGCAGATGCCGCTGACGCACTCCTGGTTCTGCCCACAGCTCGCGCCGATGGCGCGGAGCCCCTCGTCGGGGCAGCCCACGAGCGCCAGCGACGCCCCGATTGCAAGCCACAGCGGCAGGTTGATGCTGTACGACCTCATCTCGTCTCTCCCCGGAGGTGTGCTGGCGGCGCGGCCCCCCACGCCGCGGACGTCGCTGTCGGAGAGCGGGGTCCCGAACGCGACGACGTCGGGCTAGCCTACACGGTGACGCCCGAAGTTCCCAATCCACCGCGCGCCCCGACCACTGGGGAGTTGCCGACCCGCGGCCCGTTCATTAAGGTCCCGCGCACGGCGCGCGATGATCAATCCGGCCGCGGCGCTCAACACACCGGCTGCCAAAATGACCGCCGCCAGCCCGGTGCGGGGCGCGGGGGACGCTGTTTCGATGGAGACCGACTTGCCTACGTACATCCTGGGAATCAACGCCTTTCACGCCGACGCCGCCGCGGTGCTCCTGAAGGACGGTGAGGTCGTCGGCGCCATCGCCGAGGAGCGCCTCAACCGGGTCAAGCACTACGCGGGCTTCCCGAAGATGGCCATCCGCAAGCTCCTCGAGATGGGCGGCATCACCATCGAGCAGGTCGACCACCTCGCGATCGGGCGCGACTCGAAGGCGAACGTCGCGCAGAAGATCGGCTTCAGCCTGAAGAACCTGACGCGCCTGCCGAAGCTCGCCCGCCAGCGCCTCGAGAACCGCGCCAACATCAAGGACATCCCGGAGCTGGTGGCCCAGGCCTGCGAGATCCCGCGCGAGCGCCTCGGCGCCAAGGTCCACCACATCGAGCACCACCTCTGCCACATCGCCAGCACGTTCTTGACGAGCGACTTCGACAAGGCCGCCATCCTGTCGATCGACGGCATGGGAGACTTCGCGTCGATGGTCACGGCGGTCGGCGAGGGCAACCGCTTCAAGGTCCTCGACCGCACCTACTTCCCGCACTCGCTCGGCATCTTCTACACCGCCATCTGCCAGCTCATCGGCTACGACCGCTACGGCGACGAGGGCAAGGTCATGGGGCTCGCCCCCTACGGCCAGCCGACCTACCTCGAGGACATGCGCGACATCGTGCGCCTCGAGGACGACGGGCAGTTCAGCCTCAACCTCGACTACTTCATCCACCACACCGAGGGCGTCGACTACAGCGCCGACGAGACCGGCTACCCGACCGTCGCGCGCCTCTACTCCGACGCCCTCGTCGAGCGCTTCGGGCCGCCCCGCGTGCGCGGCGGCGCCGTCACCGAGCGCGACCACGACCTCGCGTTCTCGCTCCAGGCGCGGCTCGAGGAGGTCTACTTCCACATCCTGCGCCACCTCGCGCGCGCCACCGGGACCGACGCCCTGTGCGTGGCCGGCGGGGTCGCGCTGAACTCGGTCGCCAACGGCAAGGCGCTGACCTACACGCCGTTCAAGCGCTTCTACGCGCACCCGGCGGCGACCGACGACGGGACCGCCTTCGGCGCGGCCTACTTCGTCCACAACCTGACCCTCGGCAACCCCCGCGTCGCTGCATTGCACCATGCCTATCTCGGCAACGAGTATGACAACGACGAGATCCACGCTGCACTGCAGCGAGCCGGCGTCGCCGACCAGGCGGTGCGCCTGAGCGACGACGAGATCGACGCCCACGCGGCGCAGCGGCTGGCCCAGGGCAAGGTCCTCGGGTGGTTCCAGGGGCGCATGGAGTGGGGCCCGCGGGCGCTCGGCGCGCGCTCGATCCTGGCGCACCCGGGCTACGCCGGCATGAAGGACATCCTGAACGCGCGGGTGAAGCACCGCGAGCCGTTCCGGCCGTTCGCGCCGTCGATCCTCGAGGAGCGCACCGGCGACTACTTCGACCACGACCACCCGTCGCCGTTCATGATGCTGGTCTACGGCACGCTGCCCGACAACCGCGAGCACCTCGCGGCGACCGACCACGTCGACCACACCGGGCGCCTGCAGACCGTCAGCGCCACCGCGAACCCGCGCTATCACAAGGTCATCTCGGCCTTCGAGCGCGAGACCGGCATCCCGGTGGTGCTCAACACCTCGTTCAACGAGAACGAGCCCATCGTGTGTACCCCGGACGAGGCGATCGACTGCTACCTGCGCACGCGCATGGAGTGCCTGGCGATTGGAAACTTCTTCCTCCAGAAGGACGAGTAGCGGCGGCGGACGCCGGCTGCGGATCGCGATCGTCACCCCGGGGAGGTTCCACGTCGTCGACCTCGCGCGCGAGCTGCTCGCGCTCGGGCACGACGTGACCCTCTACTCGCCCCTGCCGCCGTGGCAGACGCGGCGCATGGGGGTCCCGATCTCGCACTCGCGCTGGCTCGGACCGATCGCCGCTGGGGCGGTCCTCGCGGCTCGTCGGGCGATGCGCTCTTCGCGATTGCGAGAGGCGGCCGCGCGGGCGGTGGGGGAGGCGGTGGACCTGTCGGCGGCGGCGGCGCTCGGGCCGTGCGACGTGGTCATCGGGATGTCGGGGCTGAGCCTGCGGACGCTGCAGCGGGCGCGGCGGCGCTTCGGGGCCGTCGCGATCGTCGAGCGGTCGAGCCAGCACATCCTGGCGCAGCGCGAGATCCTGGCGGCGCTGGACCCGAGCGGTCGCCGCCCGGAGCTGGTGGTCCCGCGCTGGACGGTCGAGCGGGAGCTCGCCGAGTACGAGGTGGCCGACCGGATCTCGGTCCCGGCGCGGCACGTGGTGCGGTCGTTCGTGGCCCGCGGCGTGCCCGAGGCGCGGCTCCTGCGCAACCCCTTCGGCACCGACATCGCGCGCTTCCGGCCGACGCCGCCGCCGCCCGCGGGGACGCGGCGGATCGTGATGGCGGGCTCGTGGAGCCTGCAGAAGGGCGCCGACGTGCTGGTCGAGGCGTGGCGGCGGCTCGACCGCGAGCGCCCGGTGGAGCTCGTCCACTGCGGGGCGGTGGTCGACGTGCCGGTGCCGCGGGAGGCGCGGTTTCTCGCCGCGGGGTTCTTGTCGCAGGCGGAGCTGTGGCGGCGCTACGGCGAGGCGAACGTGTTCGCGCTGGCGTCGCGGCAGGAGGGGATGGCGGTGGTGCAGCTCCAGGCGCTGGCGAGCGGGCTGCCGCTCGTGTGCACGACGCGCACCGGCGGCGAGGATCTGCGAGACTACCTGGCGGACCCCGAGGCGGTGTCGGTGGTGCCGCCGGAGGATCCGGAGGCGCTGGCGGCGGCCCTGGACGCAGCGCTCGAGCGCCCGCCGCGGCTCGTGGACGGCGCGCGGGACGCCCTGGGCGAGGGGCGGCACGCGCTGTCGTGGCGCGGCTACGCGGAGCGGTGGGACGACAACCTCAAGGAGCTGTGCGGATGAGCGAGCGAGGCCAGGGCGACGACGAGGCCAGGCAGCGGGCCTACTACGCGCAGACGGCGGCGGGCTACGACGCGGCGCACGTCCACGCGGACGACGCCCACAACGCGGCCCTCGACCACGTGCTGCAGGTCATCGCGGCCCTCGGGCTGACGAGCGCGCTGGACGTCGGGGCGGGGACCGGGCGCACGGTGGCGCGGCTGCTGGAGGAGGGCGGGCTCGAGCGGGTCGCGGGGATCGAGCCGGTGGCGGAGCTGGTCGCCCACGGGCACGCCAAGGGGCTCCCCGAGGACGTCCTGCGGGTCGGCGACGGGCGCGCCCTGCCCTACCCCGACCGGAGCTTCGACGTGGTGGTCGAGACCGGGATGCTCCACCACGTGAAGACGCCGCGGGTGGTCGTGGGCGAGATGCTGCGGGTGGCGCGGCGGGCGGTGTTTCTGTCGGACTCCAACCGCTTCGGCCAGGGGCGGCTCGCCGCGCGGCTCGTGAAGCTCGGGCTCTATGGAGCGCGGCTGTGGCCGCTCGCGAACCTCGTGAAGACCCGGGGTAAGGGGTATCAGTACAGCGAGGGCGACGGGGTCAGCTACAGCTACAGCGTCTTCGACGATCTGCCGGCGCTCGAGGCGTGGGCGGACCGGGTGTACACGGTGCCGCTGGGGCCGCGGTCGGCGACGCCGCCGGCGCTGGCGGCGTGGACGGGGTCGCTGCTGACGGCGCCCCAGGTGTTGGTCTGCGCGCTGCGGGACGCGTGAACCCGCCCAAGGAGCGAGGCATGACGGGGACGGGGCGCGGCGGGCCGCGGGTCGCGGTGGTGACGCAGCATCGGGACGCGGGCGGGATGTCCGAGTCGGTGGTGCGGGGCTTCGAGGCGCTCGGGGTCGACGTGACGCTGGTGCGCTACGGCGGGCTGACGCGGGAGCTGCGGCGCTACGGGGGGCGCGCGTCGGGGCTCATCTACGACGTCGCGACCGAGGCGGTGCGCCCGCTGTCGGACGCGCTCCTGGTGCGGGAGCTGGCGCGGCTGAAGCCGGATCTGGCGCTCTTCATCAAGACCGACGAGCTCACGGCGGCCGCGTACCGCGCCATCAAGCTGGTGACGAAGGCCCGGGTGGCGGCGTTTCACCCCGACGACCCGTTCAACACCGGGCGGCGGGTGCTGCTCAAGCGCCGCGGGGGGCCGGCGCACCGGCGGGCCGGTGTCCAGCTGCGCCAGGCGGACGTGTACCTGACGTGGTCCGAGGACCTGGTGCGGCGGGCGCGGGCGGCGGGCGCGCGGGAGGTGCATTACGTGCCGTTCGCGTGCGACCCGGAGCTGCACCCGCGGGTGGAGCCGTCGGAGGTCCCCGACGAGCTCAAGGCCGAGGTCGTGTTCATCGGCACCTGGGACCCGGACCGCGAGCGCTGGTTGGCGGCGCTCGCGGCGCTGGACGGGGTGGACTTCGCGCTGTGGGGCTGGTCGTGGGATACGCACTGCAAGGACCCGGCGCTGCTGAAGGCGTGGCGCCGGCGCGCCCTGATGGGGCGCGAGATGTCCCAGGCGGTGGCCGGCGGCGCCGTGCACGTGAACATCTTGCGAGCGCAAAATAAGCACGCCCACAACATGCGGACGTTCGAGATCCCGTGCGCTGGCGGCTTCATGCTGCATGAGCGAAGCGCCGAGGCCGCGGCGCTGTTCCCGGTGGGCGAGGCCTGCGACGACTTCGCGACCCCCGAGGAGCTGTGCGTCAAGGTCCGCCGCTACCTCGCCGACCCCGCGGCACGCGCCCGCATCGCCGAGGCCGGCTACCGGGTGGCGCGCTCGCACACCTACACCGACTGGGCCGAGCGGGTCCTGACCCTGACGCTCGGCGCCTGAGCTACGCCGTGGCGGCGTCGAGGGTGACCCCGGCGTAGATCGCGTCGAAGGTCGTGACGAGGTCGACGCTCTCGAGCTCGACGCCGTTGCCTACGCGAGGAGGTCCTGAAACACGCGCTCCATCAGGTCGGCCTGGCGGGTGAGGTCGAGCTGGGCGTGGGCGCGGGCGGCGGCGACCACGCCGAGGGCCTGGCGGCGGGCCGGGTCGAGCATCAGCGCCTCGATCGCGGCGCGCAGGGCCGGGACGTCGCCCTCGGGGACGATGACGCCGCCGTCGCCGACGAGCTCGGGCAGGGCCCCGCTGCGCGCCGCGACGACCGCGCAGCCGCACGCCATCGCCTCGGGCGCCACGCGGCCGTACTGCTCCTTCCACGTGGGCGTCGACAGCGACGGCAGCGCCACGACGTCCGCCGCGTTCATGTAGGCCGGCATCTCGCTGTGGCTCGCGTCGAAGCGGACCACCCGATCGTCGAGGCCGTGCTCGGTCAAGAGCCCCGTCAGCCGCTCCTCGTAGGGCTCGCGGTAGGTCCCGAACGCGTCGAGCAGCAGCTGAAAGGGCCGGTGCTTCAGCCCGCCGAGCGCCGCGACGAGCAGGTGCACCCCCTTGGACTCGGCCACCCGCCCGAAGTACGCGACCGTCACCTCGGTGAGGCCGAGCCGCGCCCGGGTCGCCTCGCGCAGCGCCGGGTCGGGCCGAAAGAGCGCCGGGTCGAAGCCGAGCGGGATCTTCGACACCCGCCGATACCCCTGCTCGCGCAGGACCCGCTCGCCGTCGGCGCTGATGACGAAGACGTGGTCGACGTTCGGGCGCGCCAGCACCCCGAGCGCCCCGGTCACGACCGACCCGGCCGCCCCGCGCCACCCCGCGCGCCGCGCCGAAGGCACGAGTCGCCGCGTCAGGTTCTCGCACGACTGGCACACGAGCCGCGCCCCCCTGAGCCGCGCCCACGCGCCGGCCTCCACCGCCGTGCGGCTGTTCGGGTCGCCGTCGAGCAAGACCAGCCGCGGGCGGCGCGCCTCGAGCAGCCGCCACAGCCCCTGAAAGCTCGCCAGGCGCTTGTTCCCCGGCGTCGGCGCCAGCAGATGCAGCGGCGGGTCCTGGGCCGTCGCCGGCTGCGGCGCCCGCGTCCCGCCCCCGGAGAACGTCATCTCGGTCGGGATGACGATCTCGACCGACCAGCCGCGCCGCACCAGCTCCCGGTACACCGCCCGGTTCACCCCGGTGAACGCGGCGGGCGCGATCGCCAGGACGTCGATCACGTCGCCGCCGCCTCGCTGAACGCCCGCTCGCACAGCCGCAGCAGGCCGTCGATCTCACCGTCGCTGTCGCCCCGCCAGTGAAAGCCCGTCGCGGCCAGCCGACCACAGTCGTAGTCGAGCGGGGGCGGCGCCGTGCCCCCGGGATCGGCCCCCACCGAGAGCGTCGGCGTGAACCCCAGCACCGCGGCGCTCCGCGCTCGCACCCGCTCCGCCATGTCCAGGATGCGCGTGGTCGCCCGCCCGCCCAGGTTGAAGATGCCGTCGCCGAGCGCCGAGGCCGACACCTCGAGGAGGTGCCGGATGGCCCGCGCCGCGTCGCCGAGGCAGATGAAGTCGCGCTCCTGCGCCCCCGACGAGCGCAGCACCAGCGCCCGGTCGACGACCGCCTGGCGGCACAGGTCGTTGACCAGCAGCGTCCAGCGGTCGACCCCGGCCCACACCGGCCAGCCGAACGCGTTCGAGAGGCGCACCACGACCGCCTCGATGGCCCCGCGGTCGGCCGCCGCCAGCACGAAGTCCTCGGCCGCGCGGTGGGTGATGGCGTAGGGGTGCCCCGGCCGCGGCAGCGCTTGCTCGGTCAGGTGGCCGGCCAGGGGCGCGCCGTAGATGTGCGCCGTCGACAGGTAGACGAAGCGCCGAACGCCCGCCTCGAGCGCGCGCTCGAGGACCCGCACCGTGCCGGTGGTCGTCACGTCGACCGCGACGGCGGGCTCGAGGCCGCTCACGATCTCGTTGGCCGCGGCGAGGTGCACGACCTCGGTCACCCCTGCGCACAGCTCCGCTGGCGCCAGGCGCGCCAGGTCGAGGGCGACGACCCGCACGTTGTCGAGCCCGTCGCGCGGGTAGTCCGCGGGCCACTCCCCGCCCCGCGACGTCACGATGACCTCGGTGTCAGGGGCCGCCGCCAGCTCGGCGACCACCCGGCCGCCGAGGTAGCCGAAGCCGCCCGTGACCAGCACCCGCCGCGTCATCGGTGCTTCAGCTCCCAGCTGTACGGGATCCGCGGGTCGAACGGGTCGAGCCGGTCGATCTCGTGGGGGTCGTGCGGGATGTCGGAGCAGTTCGCGACCAGCGCCGGCGTGGTCCCGTAGCCCTTGAAGCCGTTCCACACCAGCGGCGGGATGGTCACCAGCTGATAGTTGTCCTCGCCGAGGAAGAGCTCCATCAGCTCGCCCCTGGTCGGGCTGTCGGCGCGCTCGTCGTACAGCACGAGCTTGATGTGCCCGTGCGGGACGGCGTAGTTCAGCGTCATCTCGCGGTGGATGTGCCAGCCCTTGATGGCGCCCGGCAAGACCGTCGAGAAGTAGATCTCGCCGAAGCGCTGAAAGTGCGGCTGGTCGACCCGCAGCATGTGCATGATCTTGCCGCGCTCATCGAGGATCTGCCGCAGCGGCGTCAGCTTCACACCGTCGATCACCGTGCTCCCTCCTCGCTCGCCACCATGTAGGCGTCGATCTGTTCGGCCGTGAAGGCGCGCAGGTCTGCGACCCCGTCGGCCTCGGCCCGGTACCACGCCGCGGTGCGGTCGAGGGTCGCCTCGAACCCCCAGCGCGGTGACCACCCGAGCTCCTGGTGCGCCTTGTCGGCGCTCAGGCGCAGGATCTGCGTCTCGTGGAAGTCCGCCGGCTCGACGACGACCCGCGACGCGCCGGCGCCCCAGCCGGCCAGCATGCGCTCGGCCACGTCGCGCACGGTGCGCACCGACTCGGGCCGCGGGCCGAAGTTCCAGGCGCCGCCGAAGCGGTTGGCGTCGTCGAGCAGCCGCCGCCCGAGCAAGAGATATCCCCCGAGGGGCTCGAGCACGTGCTGCCACGGCCGCCGCGCCTCGGGGCGCCGCAAGACCAGCGGCTCACCGGCCCGCAGCGCCCGGATGCAGTCGGGGACGATGCGCGCGTGGGCCTCGTCGCCGCCGCCCACCACGTTGCCGGCGCGCACGCTCGCGAGCCCGACGCGCCCGTCGCCGAAGTACGACGCGCGGTAGGACGCGAACACGACCTCGGCCGCCGCCTTCGACGCGCTGTACGGGTCGTGCCCGCCGAGCGCGTCGTTCTCGCGGTAGCCCCAGGCCCACTCGCGGTTCTGGTAGCACTTGTCGGAGGTCACGAAGACCACGCTCTCGACGCTGTCGCAGCGCCTGACCGCCTCGAGCAGGTGCACCGAGCCCATCACGTTGGTGGCGAAGGTCCCGACCGGATCGTCGTAGGACGGCTTGACCAGCGCCTGGGCCGCGAGGTGAAAGACCACCCGCGGGCGCGCCTCCCGCATCGCCGCCGTGAGCGCCGCGAGGTCGCGCACGTCGCCGTCGCGGTGGTCGATGAGCTCGCCGAGCCCCAGGCGCAGATAGAGGCCCCGCTCGTGCTCGGGCGGCAGGGCGTAGCCCGACACCTCGGCGCCGAGCCGGGTCAGCCAGTAGCAGAGCCACCCGCCCTTGAAGCCGGTGTCGCCGGTCACGAAGACCCGCTCGCCGGCGTAGCCCGTGAGCGCCGCGTTCATCGCCAGCTGATCCACGGCGCCTTCCCCTGCTCGATGAGCCCGTCGAGCAGCTTGTAGTCCCGGTAGGTGTCCATGCACTGCCAGAAGTCGTGGTGGCGATAGAGCATCAGCTCGCCGTCGGCGACGAGGTTGCGCATCGGCTCGCGCTCGAGCACCAGGTCCTCGCGCGGGTCGAGGTAGTCGAACACGCGCTTGTCGCACACGAAGAAGCCGCCCGAGATCCACCCGCCGGTGGTCTGGGGCTTCTCGTTGAAGCCGGCGATGAGCCCGTCGTCGCTGGCGTCGACCTCGCCGAAGCGGCCCGGCGGGCGGACGCCGGTGACGGTCATCGCCTTGCCGTGGGCGCGGTGAAACGCCAGCAGCGCGGCGAGGTCGACGTCGCCGACGCCGTCGCCGTAGGTGAGCATGAAGGTGTCGCCGTCGACGTAGCGCGCGATGCGGGCCACGCGCCCGCCGGTCATCGTGTTCAGCCCGGTCTCGGCGAAGGTGATCTTCCAGTCGTGCTCGTCGTGGCCGCGGTGGTACTCGACCGCGCTGCCGTCGAGCGACAGCGTGAAGTCGCTCGTGTGCGCCTGGTAGTTGAGGAAGTAGTCCTTGATGGCGTCGCCGCGGTAGCCGAGGCACAGCACGAACTCGTTGAAGCCGTGCGCGGCGTAATACTTCATGACGTGCCACAGGATGGGCCGCCCGCCGATGGGGACCATGGGCTTGGGCAGCTCCTGGGAGACGTCGCGGATCCGGGTCCCGAAGCCGCCGCACAGAATCACGACCTTCATCCATCCCCCAGGGGTTCGCGAGGCGCCGTGTCCGTGGTCGCTGGGACCCTCGATCCGGACTCGCTTCGCTCCGCTCCGATTGGGTTCCAGCTCGACTGATACGGCCCCTGCGCGGGCCTATGAATCGATGTCCTAGTGGACAAGTCGCCGGGGGTCAACCAGGCCCGCCGCGACCGACAGGGCTGGGTTGATCGCGGAGGGCCGGATGATCAACACGAGCGCCCAACGGCCCCGCTACGAAGTGGGCAAACAAGCTGATCCGATCGGGGCCGGCCGGCCACCAACCCGCCGTGACGCGTCCTCCCCCCACGGTAGCCCCGACGCGCTGGCCGGTCCGAACGTGACCCTCGACCCGGCCATGGCGCACGTCGGCCTCCCTCCCCGGCTCTCGGGGGTAGTCCACCTCTTCGTCGTCGGCGCGCTGTGGCTGGTCTGCGGGCTGCTCCTGGAGACCGCGGCGGTGGCGGCCTTGTACCTCGCGGTCGCCGCGGCGAGCTACGTCCTCGTCCTCGTCCTGTACCGCGCCGCCCGCATGACCGGGGACGCCCTGAACGTGCTGAGCCTCAGCATGATCGCGATGCTGCTGCTCTACCCCCTCCACGGCGTCGTCATGCGCGACAGCCCGATGGTGAAGAACCTCCTCGGCGGCGACCGCGACACCTTCTTCACCTACGCCCTGGTCGTCGCCACCATGGGCGCCTGGGCCATGTACCGCGGCTTCGCCACCGGCCGCCCGGGCCCCGTCTCGCGCCTGGTGGAGCGCGCCTCACGCCCCATCGACGACCTCGCCCCCACCCTCGACAACAAGCTCGTGTTGCTGATGGTCGCCGGTATCGTGGCCCGCGTCGCCCTCGTCGCCTCGGGCACCGGCACCCACGTCGACCTCGGCGGCCCAGGCGCGGGCGCCAGCAGCAGCGCCCACTTCCTCCTCGACGCCCTCAGCGCCACGAGTCGCCTCGCCGCGCTGTACCTCCTCGCGACCGGCGCCCGCCATCACCTCCGGCGCCGCGTCTGGCTCGGCGCGGGGTACCTCCTGGTCGAGGCGCTGTGGGGAGGCCTCTTCTCGGGATCGCGCTACCTCCTCTTCGTGCCGCTGCTCAGCGCAGCGGCGGTGTACAGCGCCGTGGTCAAGCCCGTGAGCCTGCGCCGCCTGGTCACCCTGATGTTCGTCTTCGTCACCGTGGCGTTCCCGCTCGCGACCGCCTACAAGACCGCCTACAGCTCGCGCCTCGTCGAGCTGCAGCGCCAGGGCCTCTCGGCGAGCGCCGTGCTCGACTCCCTCGAGTCGACCGGGAGCGCGGACAGCGACGATTGGGCCGACCTGGTCGGCCAGCGGTTCCACGCTCTGACCAGCCTCGCGCTCATCATCCGCTACACGCCCGAGCGCCACCCCTACCTGTGGGGCGAACCCTACGCGCTGCTGCCGCTCGACATCGCGGTCCCGCGGCTCGTCTGGCCCGACAAACCGGTCCTGCGGCAGTTCACCCTCGACTTCCGCTTCGACTACTTCAAGCTCGACCGCGGGTCGCGCACCTCGGTCGCGCCGAGCCAGTTCGGCGAGCTGTGGGCGAACCTGAGCCTCTTCGGGTTGCTCCTCGGCGCCTGGGTCTGGGGCCGGATCCTGCGCTTCATGTACGCTTTTCTGTACCTCGGCGGCCGCGCCTCGCTCTTCGGCAAGGCCGCCTACGCCACCGCCCTGCCCGCCCTGCTCAGCGTCATGGAGACCGAGACCGTCACCGGCATGGCGGCGATCGCGAAGAGCCTCGTCATTTGGGTCGCTTGCACCTGGCTGCTCGGTCAGCGCCGGCGCCGCGGCGGGCTGGCCCGCCCCCCCCACGCCGCTGAACCCACCCGTAGCGCCCACGCGTCGAACCCTCGGGTTGCGCGCCTCGCAAGTTGACCCCCCCCTGGCACCGTGGTTCCCTCCGCCGGGTGAGGTCCCTCGCCCGCACCCTCGGCTTCATCTGGCGCCACCCCGTAACCCGCAGGAACCGCGTTCGCGCGCTCCTCGACTACGCGCGCTGGCAGGTCGGCAGCAGGCTCGTGCCGGGCCCCGTCGTCGCCCCCTTCATCGGCGGCACCCGCCTGGTCGTCGAGCCCGGCATGACCGGCGCGACCGGCAACCTCTACGTCGGCCTGCACGAGTTCGAGGACATGGCCTTCGTCCTCCACCTCCTGCGCCCCGACGAGCTGTTCGCCGACGTCGGCGCCAACGTCGGGAGCTACACCATCCTCGCCGCGGGCGCCGCCGGCGCTCGGGTGGTCGCCTTCGAGCCGATCCCGGCCACCTTCGACCGCCTGCGCCGCAACATCGCCCTCAACGCCCTCGATCCCCGGGTCGACGCCCGCTGCGCCGGCGTGGGAGCCCGCGCCGAGACGCTGACCTTCACGAGCGACCGCGACACCACCAACCAGGTCCTGCGCGACGGCGACGACACCGTCGGCCCCACCGTCGCGGTCCCGGTCGTCCGCCTCGACGACGCCCTCGCCGGCGCCGTGCCGGCCGTCCTCAAGGTCGACGTCGAGGGCTTCGAGGGGGAGGTGCTCGACGGCGCCGCCGCGACCCTGAGCGACCCTGGTCTGATCGGCCTCGTCATCGAGCTCGCCCCCGGTCGCGGCTACGCGATCGCCGATCTCCACGCCCGCATCGTGGCGCACGGCCTGATCCCGGTCCGCTACGCCCCCTTCGAGCGCGCCCTGACCGCCGCGGACCCGCGCCCCGGCCACGGCAACGCCCTCTACGTGCGCGACCTCGCCGCCGCCCGCGCGCGCGTCGCCGCCGCGCCCCAGCAGCGCGTCAAGGGCGTGGTGATCTGAGCCGTGCCGCAGGCAACGCCGCAGCTGACGGGCATCGTCCACCTCGCCGTCGTCCTCGCGGGCGCCGTCGCGAGCCTGTTCCTCCTGCGCTTCGACGCCGAGCTCGCGCTCTCCATCGCGGCCGGCGCGACCTTCTACGTGGTCCTCCTGGTGCTCTACCGCGCCTACCGCATCACCGGTGACGCCCTCAACGGGCTCAGCCTGAGCATGATCGTCATGCTCCTGCTCTACCCGTTCCACGCCGTCATGATGCGCGACAGCCCGATGGCGCTGAACCTGCTCGGGAGCGAGCGCTACGAGTACTTCACCTACGCGCTCCTGGTCGTGATCCCCGGCGTCTGGCTGATGTACCGCGGCTTCCGCAGTGGCCGCCCGGGCCCCATCTCCCGCGCCGTCGAGCGCTACTCCCGCGTCATCGACGACCACAGCCCGACGGTCGAGAAGAAGCTCGTGCTGCTGGTCGTGATCGGCGTCGCGGCCCGTATCTCCCAGGTCGCCCTCGGCACCGGCACCTACGTCGACCTCGGCGGCGACGCGTCGCCCGGCGGGTCCAGCGCCCACTTCGTCCTCGACGTCCTCTCCAGCACGACCCTCCTCGTCGCCCTCTACCTCCTGGCGACCGGCGCCAAGCACGGGATCCGCCGGCGCACCGTCATCGGCGGGCTGCTCATCCTCACCGACTCCGTCTGGGGCGGCTTCTTCTCGGGCTCCCGCTACCTGCTCTTTCTGCCCCTGCTCAGCGCCGCCGCGGTCTACAGCGCCACGGTCAAGCCCGTCACCCTGCGCCGCCTCGCCGTCATCATGACGCTCTTCATGATGGTCGCCTTCCCCCTCGCCACCGCCTACAAGAACGCCTACCTATCGCGCATCGTCGAGCTCCAGCGCCAGGGCCTGTCGACCAGCGCCGTGCTCGACTCCATCGAGTCGACGTCGACGACCGACGTGACCGGTTCGTGGACCGATCTGCTCGCCCAGCGCTTCCACGCGGCGACGAGCCTCGCGCTGGTCATCCGCTACACGCCGGAGCGCCACGCCTACATGTGGGGCCAGCCCTACCTGCTGCTGCCGACGGACATCGCGATCCCCCGCATCATCTGGCCCGACAAGCCGGTCATCCGCCAGTTCACCCTCGACTTCCGCTTCGACTACTTCAAGCTCGAGCGCGGCACCCGCACCGCCATCAAGCCGAGCCAGTTCGGCGAGCTGTGGGCGAACCTCAACATCCTCGGGGTGCTCCTCGGCGCCTGGGTGTGGGGCCGCATCCTGCGCTTCATGTACTCGTTTCTGTTCCTCGGCGGCCGCGGCTCACTCTTCGGCAAGGCGGCCTACGCGACCGCCGTCCCGGCGCTCATCAGCGTGATGGAGACCGAGCAGGTCACCGGCATGGCGTTCATCGCCAAGAGCCTGGTCGTGTGGCTCGCCTGGACGTGGTTTCTCGGCGCGCGCCGGGGTATCGGCCGCACCGACGCCCCCTCGGAGACGATCTGACGCCGCCCGGGGTGTGATCCGGAGTCCCCGGCCGGGCGCCTCGCGACGCCCGGCCGGGCTCGGGTCTACCGGGTGAGCTTCACGAGCGTCCCGATGACGTGGTCGAGCCTTCGCATGACGTCTGGCCCTGGGGCGGCGATGCAGCTCATCGCGGCGGCAACCTCGAGACACGCCCAGGTCTCTCGGGCCGAGCCGAGGGCGTTGGCGTAGCGGGCCCGGCGGTTGCCACCGAGTGAGCCTGAGCCCTCGGCGATGTTCAACGGGACCGACGCTGCAGCCCGGCGAAGCTGCCGCGCCAGGTCCGGGTCCCTGCGGCCGATGCGCCCGGCGGCGATAGCGGCGTCGCGCGCCACGAGCAAGGCGACCGAGTAGATGCGCAACATAGCGAACTCCAACGTCCTGAGGATATCGTCCAGCGCCGGCCTCGCTGCCGTCGGGGACTCCCTCCCCCAGCCGTGCGCGCAGGGCCCCGCAAGGCTCGCGACGCAGTCGCGACCCCGGTGAGCTGCCCGGAGCCGCGCGCAGCAAAGCGAGCACGGCGAGGACAGCGAACCGGGGCTTGGCCTTGTGGGGCCCGAGCACACGGCTACGGTCAGGAGTCCCACGCACGCGCCTCCCCATGGGGGCTCCTGCATCCTCGACGGCGTGGACCCACGGACGCGCCCCGCACTCGCGCGCCACGCCCACGCCCACGCCCACGCCCACGCCCACGCCCACGCCCACGCCCACGCCCACGCCCACGCCCACGCCCACGCC
>PHBI01000063.1 GCA_002841945.1 Deltaproteobacteria bacterium HGW-Deltaproteobacteria-14 | reverse complement strand
GTCGGGGAGCGCCTGGCGCGCGGCGGCGTCGAGGTCCGAGGCGCGGGGAGCGCCGGAGCCACCGGCGGCGTGACAGCGGCGGCAGCCCAGCAGGTCGACCAGCGCCGCGCCGCGCTCCGGCGCGGCGGCCCCCGGGACGCCGAAGGTGGCGTGGCGGGCGCCGATGAGGCCGGCGTGGGCGAGCTCGGCGCGCGACGCGGCGGGGACGCCCTCGTGGCAGTCCACGCAGGCCCCGACGACGCGGAAGTGCGGCGCGTGGCAGCGGACGCAGAGCGGCTCGGTGGCCTGGGCGCGGAGCGGCGCGAGCGCGCCGAGCAGCGCCGAGAGGGCGACTAGAACGAGGGGACGAGCTGCCAATCGGGACCGCGGAAGAAGAGGCCGATGACGGTCCACGCGAGCACCGCGAGGACGAGCGTCAGGCCGATGACGTGGAGCGGGCGCCGCTCGGGGGAGAACCACCGGGCCGCCGGGGCGTGGGGGGCGCGATCGAGGTAAGGCAGCAGGAGCACGGCCAGCGCGGCGAAGCCGACCAGGTAGATGGCCTCGACGGCGTAGCTGACGACCTCCTGGATCCACACGAGGAACCACGCGGCCTTGACCGGGTTCGGGACGTCGCCGAGGTCGGCGCGGGCGGTCAGCGGGGCCGGGACGAAGGCGGCGGCGATGAGCAGCGCGGCGGTCGCGACGAGGAACGCGGCGAGGACGGGCCGATACAGGTGCGGCGAGGCGGGGACCCGCTCGTCGCGGGAGCGCGGGCCCCGGTCCGGGCGCGCGGGGCGCGGCTCAGAGGTAGGGGAGGAGGCCATGGTGGCGACGGATCCGGTAGAAGTGCAGGGCGGTCAGCGCGATGAGGGCCAGCGGCGCGAGCGCGATGTGCAGCGTGTAGTAGCGCAGCAGCGCGAGGGGCCCGAGGGGGCCGTCGGGGGCGAGGAGCGTGGCGGCGCCGTCGCCCCCGGGGAAGGCGCGGATCAGGGCGGTGCCGGTCTCGGTGGCCCAGATCGCGGTCTGGTCGAGGGGCAGCAGGTAGCCGGTGTAGGCGATGAACACGGCCAGCAGGAGCAGCGAGACGCCGATGACCCAGTTGAAACGCCGCGGCGCCTGGTAGGCGCCGGTGAAGAAGACGCGCAGGGCGTGCAGACCGATGAGCACGAGGCTCGCGTCCGAGGTCAGGCGGTGCACGGCGCGCACGTAGCCGCCGCCCGGCACGTGGCCCTCGAGAAAGAGCACCGAGTCGTACGCGGCCTCGGGGGTCGGCTGGTAGTAGAAGAGGAGGAAGACCCCCGAGAGCAGGCAGAGCAAGAGCGAGGTCAGCGCGAGGCCGCCGAGGCACAGCGTGTAGCTGAGCTTGAGGTCGCGCTTGCGCACGATGCGCGGGAAGAGGTGCTTGAGGAACTCGCTCGACGTGCCCTCGCGCTGCTTCACAGGAGCACCTCCAGCACGTCGCCGTCCTCGCGGATCGGCAGCGCCTCGAGCGCGCGCGACGCGGGGCCGTGCACCACGCCCCCCGCGAGGTCGAAGACGCTGCCGTGGCAGTGGCAGCGGATCGCGTCCGCGCCGACGTCGGCGGTGCAGCCGAGGTGGGTGCAGCGGAGGTCCAGGGCGTAGCGCACCCCGGCGCGGTCGACGATCGCGACGCGCTGACGCTCGAAGACGAGCGCGCCGTCGCGCGGGACGTCGGCGCTGGCCACGCGCAGCTGCCCGCCGGCGCGCGGCCGGTCCGGGGTGAGAAAGCGCGTGAACAGCCCCCCCGCGACCGCGACGCCCGCGAGGCGCAGGAGCGCCCCCCGGCGATCGACGAGCCAGCCGGCGACGGGCGCGGGCGGGGAGCCCGTGGGGTCGGTCGGAGGCGGCGAGCGCTCGGGGTCGGACGTCATGGGGACCAGGCGGTGGCGAGAAACACGGCCGACACAGGACCTGCCGGCATCGACCGTGTTTGGCAAGGACAAAGGCCAGAGCCTACTCGAAGGGCACCAGGCGCACGGTGCGCTTGGCCTCCCGCCACTTGAACGGGGTGGTGTCCCGCGTCCCGTAGGGCAGGTACCAGAGCTCGACGGTGATCTCGAGGGTGTCGTCGGTCACCTGGGTCTCGTCTTTGCCCCCGACCTTGGCGACGGTCGCCGGGAAGGGGACCTCGAACCGCTCCTCGACCGTGCGGCCGGGGGGGAGCGAGGTGTCGGACACGAGCCCGCTCTTCTCGTAGGGTCCGCGGCCCATCGTGGTGCTGCGGCCCATCTTCTGGGGAACTGGCATGTAGACGTTTTCATGTTCGAAGATCGTAACGCCGCTCTTCGTGACGGCTCTTACCGACAGAACCAGTCGGTTGGGGGTCGGTCAGCCATCGGGGATGCCGTGCCCGGCCCGGTTGGTCATCGCCACCGCGACGACCGCCCGTGGCGCGTAGCGCGTGCCATCCCGCCAGTTGACGGCCCGCGCCGTCACTTCGAAGTCCAAGGCCATCTCGGCCATCTTCGGGTCCCGATAGCTCAGGATCTTGTGGCCGAGCCCGCTCGCGCTCATGTGGCACTGCTGGCAGGTCTTGTCTCCACCGTCCGCGACGTACGACCACAGGTAGCTCCCGTAGAGCGTCGCGCACTGGGTGGGGTTGTCGAGCTCGAGGTTGGGGCCGAGCCCATGGCACTGACCGCACGCGATCGCCTCGTGCATGATCGGGCTCTTCGCCGCGAGCGGGTAGTCATCGGCCGCGTGCTCGCCGCTCTCGCTGCCGTAGACGACCCCCGCCTGGGGGTAGCCGTCCGTCCACTTGTGCACGATCGCGTTGCGGTTGTGACAGACGAGGCAGGTGATGCCGAGCTGCCCGAGGGTCGCCTCGTGCTTGCTCCGGGCGGCGGCGTCACCCTTGTTGACGGCCTCCCGCCAGGCAAAGAGCGTGGTCGCCAGCTCCTTGGCGACGGCGTCGGTCGCGTCGGCGAGCTGCGGGAGGTGGCACTTGGTGCAACCCTGAAAGTGCTCGACCTTGACGTCCCCGGGGCCGTGGACCCCGGAGAAGGGCCACGTCATCAGCCCGTTCGTGATGGCGGTCTGGAAGGTCGCCGCCGTGCGCCCGGTGCCAAAGACCGACCGGGCGTGCGGTGACTCCATCCAGTCCCGATGGATGTCCTCGTGGCACTCCTTGCAGGAGGTCGAGTCGTACATCGCGATCAGCTCGCGGAGCGTCTTGGCCTGACCCTGCTTGGCGACGATGGTCCCGGACTTCTCCCCACCAGGTGGGGGGCCGGCCCAGGCTGTGGACAGCCACGCCGCGGGCCCTAGCGCCAGCGACGCGACCATCAACAGTCGCGCTGCGATCATTGGGGTCCTCCTTGTCAGCGTCTGCGGGGGGAGCGGGGGGCGCCGCCGCCGAACGGCGCGCCCCCGCGTCGTTCCGTGGGAAGGTTCAGCAGCCCTGGAGCTGGTCGCCGTGCGGGGACGGGGCCTTGTCGTCGGCGGGCGCCTTGTCGTCGGGCTGCGCCTTGGCGGCCGCCTCGTCGTCCTGCTTGACCTGGGCGTTGGTGCTGCCGCAGGCGACCGAGCCGCCGAGGAACGCGAACAGCCCGATGATGACGAGAGTACGCTTGAGCATGAGTGAGTCTCCTTGGGTCATGGTGCCCCCGAGCTCGGGGGCGGGTGAGCGGCCCGGCGGATCAGTAGACGAACTGAAGCTGGGTCAGCACGGTGGTGAAGTCGTGGACGTCGTGGGTGCCGAAGGTGCCCTCGTGCTCGAAGTCGGTGAGGAAGGCCTCGACCGTCAGGCGCAACGACTGCCCGTCGAAGTAGTAGTTCGCGCCGCCGCCGACGTAGGTCACGCCTTGGTCGTTGACGCCGTCGAGGCGCGCGAAGCGCCACAGCTCGCCGCGGGCGAAGAGCTGCAGCGGCAGGGTCGGAAGCATGTAGGCGAGCTTGGCGTAGCCGCCGTTCTTCTGGCCGTTGAGGCCGATGACCTCGGGGTCGGGGTCGGCGCCCTCGTAGGCGTCGCCGATCTTGTAGTCCGCGTAGGCGGCCGAGAAGGTGAAGGTGCCCGCGCTCGTCGGGAACTCGCCGAAGAGATCGACCGTCCACGCGAGGTAATCCTTGGCGTCGGCCTGCCGCGCGACGTCGGCGTAGGCGACGCTCGCCTCGTACTGCACGGCCCCGCCGAGGGTGAGGACGGTCTTTTGGCCGAGGTAGCTGCCCTTGTAGCCGTAGTCCGCCTCGTGCTCGAACAGCGAGACGTGCACCCGCGCCGAGTAGCGGAAGGCGCTGCTCGGGGTCGACGCGCTGTCGTTGCGGCCGTTCATGACGTCGAGGCGGTACTGGAGCAGGTCGTCGGCCAGGTTGCCCCAGATCGCCAGCCCCTTGTCCCGCGTCCCGTCGTCGCCGAGGGGGGCGCGGACGAAGAGCGAGCGGTCGGAGTTGAGCGCGCCGAAGCAGTCCTCGAGGTTCTCGCGGGTGAAGTTGTACTTGAACTTCCCGAGGCGCAGCTGGAACGCGTCGTCCGCCTTGATGCGCACGACGACGTCGAGCACCTCGAAGGACGAGGTGTCGCCGTCACCGACGGTCAGCGGCGTGATGTTGCGGTCCTCGAGGAACTCGGTCTGGAGGTAGAAGCCGAGCCAGTCGCCGGCGGCCCCGATGAGCTGCAGGCGGTTACGCCGCAGGTTGAACTCGGCGGCGCTGTCGGTGCCGTCGGGTCCGGCGCCGGTGTCGCGGAACACGAGCTGCGTCTGGCCGGCGTAGTTGAGCTTGAGCAGGCGATCGCCGTCGTCGCCGAACTTCCAGGTCGGGCCCGCGAGGGCCGAGGTGGTCATCAGCAGGGGCGCGACGAGCGCCGCGGCCGTCATCCATCGCGAAGTGAGAAGCTTCATCACGGTGTCCTTGGGTGGCGCGGCGCCCGCACGGGCGCCGCGACGATGGGTTTCAGCAGCCGCCGCCGACCGGCACGAACGCGGACGGCGCGCCGTCACCGCTCGTCGTGGGGACCTGTCCCTGGTAGCTCTCGTCCTCATCGAGGATGTCGTGCCCGGGGCCGTCGTAGTCGGGGAAGGTGGTGACCGTCGGCCAGTTCACGCCGGCGCGGTACGTCCGGTTGGGCCCGTTGACGGTCGCCGACGCGCGAAACAGCACGTTCTGCGAGCGGTGCACGGCGTCCCAGCGCGGCATCCCCGCGAGGCTCCCACCGAGCCTGATCAGGGCGGCGTCGAGGGTCGCGCCGGTCGCGGCGCTGGTGAAGGCCTTGGCGTCCGGGCTCCAGGTGAAGTTCGCGTTCGCGCCCGAGAAGATGACCACGGCGGGGCTCGGCGCCGGGTACATCGGGTACACGGTGACCGCGTCGAGCTGGACGACCTCGGTCGAGGCCGGCTCGTAGGCCGTGAGGTTCGCCCACTCGCCCCAGGAGCCGTCGTACATGCGCACGTCGTCGAAGCCGCAGATCTCCTTGAGGACGTAGTAGTAGATCGCGGCGAGGGCGCCCGAGTTGCAGTAGGTGATGATGGGCTTGGTGCCGTCGATGCCGGCGGCGGCGAACACGGCGAGCAGGTCCTCTTTGGACTTGTAGCGGCCGTCCGCGAGGCTCAGCGCCGGGACGGTGATGTTGTAGGTCGGGGTCTTGGTGACCTTGGCGCCGCGCATGACGCCCTCGAAGGCGGCCGGCTTGGCGCCGAGGGGGATGGCCAGGGGAGCGCCGTTGGCCACGAGGAGCCCGAGCAGCCCGTGCGCGTCGGCCGGGTTGATGGGCGGGTTGCTCGTCGCCGAGAACGGGATCGCCAGGTGGTCGGCGCCGAACATGACCTGATCGAGGGTGAGCTGCTCGACGGCGTCGGCCGTCGCGACCACGTCGAAGGTCTTGGTCGCCGCGTCGAAGCTGTATCCCTCGAGCTCGTAGACGTCCGGGGTCCCGCTCTGGTCGGCGTCGGTGAAGAAGTAGGCCGCGGGGGGCTGGCGGGTGTCGAGGACCACGACCTGGTCGGCGTCGTCGTCGGGCAGCGCGGTGCGGCCGCTGTCGATGACGTCCATGACCTCGCCGAGGGAGATGCGCTCGTCGAAGAAGCGCCGCGCGAGGCACGACACGTCGAAGTCGCTCTTGGCGATGGTGGCGGGGGTGCGGACGCCCTTCTCGAGGGCGTTCCCGGCGGCGGCCCAGGCCTTGTTGCCGCCGTTGAGGACCTTGACGTTGGTGCGCGAGAAGCCCCAGTAGCGCAGCGTCCAGTAGAGGCGCGCCGCGCAGAAGCCGGGGTAGTCCAGGCGCGAGGTCGTCAGTACCAGCACGTCGTCCTTGCGGACGCCGAGGTTCGACGCCAGCTGGCTGATGAACGCGCCGGTGCCGACCTCGTGCTCGGCGAGCATCGGCCCGTCGCTGCGGTCGGTCACCTCATAGCCCTCGTGGGAGATGCTCGGGATGGCGCCCGGCAGGTGGCCGAGCATCCCCTTCGCGGCCAGGCCGTCGACCATCAGGTGCTGCGGGGCCCGCACGCCGTACTGCGCGGCCATGTTGGTCTTGATCTTGGCGACGTCGCCCGCGAACCACGACTCCATGTCGGAGAACGGGAACGCCCCCGGCGGGTTCGGGACGCAGTCGAGGATGAGCACGCGGTGGCCGTCCTCGGTGCGGTAGCCGGCGTCGATCCAGGCCTTCACCTGGTCCGGCTCGACGAGGGTCGAGACGCTCTCGTCGCCAGCGTAATAGATCGCATCCGGGTCATCGTAGCCGCAGCCGGTCGAGCCGGCGCCGAGGCTGAGCGCCAGCGCCAGCAACGCTGCTCCACCCGGGCCTTGACGCAGTCGCAGATCGTCCTTCATCGCCGTCCTCTTTGCTTCGCGCGACGCGGTCGATGTCGCCGCGTCGCTGCGTTGGGGGATCTCGTCCGACCCACGGATATAGCCCTGGAGCTACAACGGCATAGCGCGTAGTTATCAATGAGGGTATGAGCCCTACGCATGACCCGCTCGTGAGGTGCGCCATGGAATCGGTTTACTGGCACTCCCTCGTCGAGGTCGCACGGAGCGGCAGCATCTCCTCCGCCGCGGCCGCGCTCGGGGTCACGCAGTCGGCCGTCTCGCGGCGCCTGAAGTTCCTCGAGGACCACTACGACGCCCAGCTCCTCGAGCGCTCCGCGAGCGGCGTCTCCCTGACCGCCCAGGGGCGCTTCGTCGTGGCGCGCGCGCGCTCGATCCTCGCGCTCGAGGCCGACCTCGCGGCGGGCGTCCGCGAGGGGGGCGCGGGGCAGGCCGTTCGCTTCGGCTGCACCCAGGGCTGGGCCGCGCTCTACCTCTCCCACCTCGTCGATCGCAGCGGGCTGGCCGAGATCGGCGCGGCCGAGCTACGCCTGACCTTCGCCCCCCCCGGCGAGCTCGAGGAGGCCTTCGTCTGCGGCGCGCTGGACGTCGCGGTGATCGACCACGACCAGCCGCTCCAGCTCCCCAGCGCGCGGCTCGATCCCCTCCCGAGCAGCCAGCTCGCGCTCGTGAGTCACCCGAGCCTGGGGCTCGCCGCCGGCGTCGACTCGCTCGCGGCGCTGCTCGCGCACCCCGTCATCGTCCGCCGCCCGGGCTGCTGCTCACGGGTCCTGCTCGAGCGCGATCTCGCCTTCATGGGAGCGGCCATCACGGACTTCGCGTCGGTCCACGAGGTGGGAGACTTCCTCGTGCAGCGCGCCCTCGTCGAGTCCGGCCAGGGGATCTCGCTGCTCCCTCGCCCCCTGGTCGAGGATGCCCTGCGCAGCGGATCCCTCGTCGAGCACACGCTGGCGGGCTTCAAGCTGAGCCGGCTCCGCACCCTCGTGTCGTGCGCGACGGCCCCGGCCGAGGGCGCGCCGGCCCGCCTGCGCGATCTCGTCGTCGAGGCGGCCTGGGCCCGCTTCCCCCCGGACGCGCCGCGGCCCTAGCGTCCCCGCGGCGAGCGGACCGCCTCGAGCCCCACGTCAGGCGCGGACGCGCTCGCTCTTCGGGTCGTAGAAGGGGCGCAGGCTGACACGCGCCGGGAAGCGGTCGTTGCCGATCTGGATCTCCCAGCGGCCCACGGCCAGGTACGCCTTGGTGATGGGCTCACCGGCCTCGAGCATGAAGAGGCCCACGGCGCCGCCGAGGGTGTGGCCGTAGGACGCCGAGCGCACGTAGCCCACGGCGCGGTCGTCGCGATAGACGACCTCGCCGTGAAAGAGCAGCGGCTCGGGATCGGTGACGAGCACCTGCAGCAGCGCCCGAGTCCGCGGCCCGCGCGCCTTCAGCGCCACGACCGCCGGCTTGCCGATGAAGTCGGCCTTGTCGAGGTCGACCGCGAAGCCGAGCCCGGCCGCGAGCACGTCGTCGGTGTTGTCGATGTCGTGCCCGTAGTCGCGGTAGCCCTTCTCCATGCGCAGGCTCGCGAGCGCCTTCAGCCCCGCGTGCACGAGCCCGAGCGGCTCGCCGGCGGCCACCACGCGGTCGTAGACGTGCACCGCCTGCTCGGTCGGGATGAGCAGCTCGTAGCCGAGCTCGCCCAGATAGGTGATGCGGTGGCACTGCACCCGCGCGTAGCCGATATCGATCTCGCGCGAGGCGCGGAAGGGGAACGCCGCGTTGCTCATGTCCGCCGTCGTCAGCGCCTGCATCACCTCGCGCGAGCGCGGCCCCTGCACGTTGATCTGCGCATACGCCCCGGTCACGTCGGTCACGACGCAGCGCGCGTCGTCCGGGGTGTGGCGCTCGAGCCACGTCTGGACGTGCCTGTGCGCCGTGTCGGTCGCGACGACCAGGAAGCGGTCGTCAGCCAGCTTCGTCACCGTGAGGTCCGCCTGGAGCTTGGCGTCCTCGTCGAGCCACTGGGTGTAGACGATGACCCCGGCCTCGCCATCGACCGCGTTGGCCGAGACGTGGTCGAGCACCCGCCCCGCGTCGCGCCCCTGCACGAGGAACTTCGACATGAAGGACATGTCCATCAGGATCACGCCCTCACGGCACGCCTCGTGCTCGACCCGCCACTGCCCAAACCAGCTCGGCCGCCGCCAGGTCAGCTCGGCGGCCGCGGGCGCCGCCCCCGACGGCGCGTACCAGTCGGCGCACTCCCAGCCGCTGACGTCGCGGAAGAACGCCCCGCGCGCCGCCTGCCGGTCGTGCAGCGGCGTGCGCTTGGCGTCGCGCGCCGTCGTCATCGCGCGGGTCGGGTAGTGGCACTTGTAGACCAGCCCCAACGACTCGGCGATGCGCTCGCGCCGGTACTCCGGGTTGCCCTGGTAGGGGTGGAGCCGGTCGATGTTCATCCCGGTGACGTCCTGATCGGGCTTGCCGGTCAGGATCCAGTGCGCGAGCAGCCGCCCCACCCCGCCGCCGGTCAGGATGCCGATGGAGTTGAGCCCCGCCGCCACGAAGAAGCCCGGCAGCTCCGGCGCCTCGCCGAGGACCGGCGCCAGGTCCGGGGTGAAGCTCTCCGGCCCGCAGAAGAGCTTCTTGATGCCGGTCTCGAGCGCGATCGGCACCCGGCTCATCGCCTTCTCGACGTAGGGCGTCATGCGCTCCCAGTCCGGCTTGATCTCGCCGAACGAGAAGTCCTGCGGGACGCCGCCGACCTTCCACGGCGCCGACACCGGCTCGAAGAGCCCGATCATCAGCCCGTCCCCCTCCGGCCGGATGTAGGTGTAGGACGCGGGGTCCTCGAGCACCGGCAGCTTCGGGTCGAGCCCTGCCACCTTGTCCGTCAAGAGGTAGTAGTGCTCGGCCGCCTGCAACGGCACGCTCACCCCCGCGCGCAAGCCCAGCTCGCGCGCCCACATGCCCGCGCAGTTCACGACGTATTCGGCCTCGACGTCGCCGAACGGCGTGCGCACGCCGGCGACGCGCCCGCCCCTGCGCAGCACGGTGGTGACCGGCACGCCCTCGATGACCCGCGCCCCCGCCATGCGCGCGCCCTTGGCCAGGGCCATCGTGAAGTCGACCGGGTTCACGCGCCCGTCCCCGGGCACGTAGAAGCCGGCGTGCAGGTCGTCGACCCGCGCCGGCGGGAAGAGCGCCTGGATCTCGGCGGGCGAGATCTCGTGGATGTCGACCCCGCAGTAGCGGTTGAAGGCCGACACCCGGCGATACTCCTCGAGGCGGTCGCGGTCGGCGGCGACCTCGATGAAGCCGATGGGCATGAACCCCGTCGCCTGCCCGGTCTCCGCCTCGAGCTTCAGCAGCAGCTCGCGGGTGTACTTGCGCATCTCGGTCGAGGTCTCGGAGAACGACCCGAAGGTCACCATCAGGCCCGCCGCGTGCCACGTCGTGCCCGAGGTCAGCCGGTCGCGCTCGAGCAGGACGACGTCCTGACACCCCATCTTGGCGAGGTGATAGGCGACCGAGGTCCCGATCACCCCACCCCCGATGACCACGACGCGCGCACGCTCGGGCAGCTTCGGCTCCGTCATCTCGACGCTCCTCTTGGCTCTTCGGCTGTGATGTCCGGTCCGCAAGCAACCGCGCCCTCATCGCGCCGTCAAGGGCCACCACCGCCGCGGGTTGCGCGATGACCGGCCTCGTGGTGCGATGCCGTCACCCCCAAGGAGGACAGCCATGCGCAAGATGATGCCAGGATCCCTGTCGATCGCGGCCCTCGCCCTCGCACTCGCGTTCACCGCCTGCGGAGAGAAGGCCCAGACGGCGGCCGGCCCCGCCGACGTCGCCAAGCGCGCCCTCGAGGCCTTCAAGGCCAAGGACATCGACGCGCTCGCGCCCCTGCTCGCGGAGCAGCAGCGCGCGAAGTTCGTCGAGAACGCGGCCAAGATCTTCGAGGCCGACAAGCCCAACATCGTCGCGATGCGCGAGTGGGACGGCGAGACCCTCGAGGTCCGCTACGCCGGGTCCGAGGCCCTCGTCCACATCGGCCCGGCGGACGGGCGCCTCGCCGTCCTCGAGATGGCGAGGGCGAGCGACGGCAAGTGGTACTTCGACCGCATCCGCTACTCGAGCGCCGAGGACTTCGCCGCCTGGGGCTCGGCCGACCCCAACGCGCCCGTCCCCGCGTGCAACGGCGGCGGCAAGCACGTCGACGAGCGCCCGCTGCCAGCGGCGTGGGCCGCCCACGGTGGCGCACCCAAGGGCGCGACCGCGTGCGCCTTCGACGACGCCTCGGACGCCACGACCTACAGCTTCGAGCTCGGCTCGGGCCCCGACGAGGCCGCCAAGGCCTGGCGCGCGCACCTCGTCGCCAGCGGCTGGGCGGTCGAGGACGTCCCCGACGACCACGGCACCGTGTTCATGGCGACCCAGGACGGCACCAAGCTGCGCGTCTTCACCAGCAAGCACGTCGAGAACCTGGGCTGGACCACGGTGACCGTCGAGGCGACCCCGTAGAACCTCACCCCATGGTCCCGCGAGGCGGGGACGCCAAGCCGAGGCGGGTCGGCGCCGTGCGCGCCGGCGGCCCCTCGCCCGCACCCACGCTGTGCAAAATGGTCACGCGCGTTGACGCGGTGGGGTCGCGGTGCGTAAGAACCCCCTGTCACCGCAAGCCGCTCGCCGCCGTCGAGCCCCTCTCCCCTGCCCCCCTTCCCGATGGGACGCGCATGAACACGCCCTCCTCAGCCACGACCCGCTGGTTCGCCGCCGCCGGCTGCGCCCTCCTCCTCGCGTGCGGGGGCGACACCCAGCCCGCCGTCGACACCGCGATCGGCGACGACGCCACGGCCGACACCGCGGGCGCCGACGACACCGCCGGCGAGGTCGACGCCGCCAGCGCCGACGACACCGCCACCACCGACGACACCGCCGCCGACGTCGCGCAGGACACCGCGGCGCCCCTGTGCAGCTACGTCGAGCCGAAGTGCAGCGACCAGCAGATCGCCGCGCTGCGCTTCACCGACACCCCGAGCGGCGGCGACATCACCGAGGAGGGGACGATCACCGGCGAGTTCCTCAGCCACGTCGACGCGACCGCGGGCGGCTTCAACGGCACCCTCGGCTACACCTACGCCCGCTTCACCGACGCCGGGCTCGTCGCCGTCGACATCTCCGACGAGGAGTCCCTCGACGACATGACCTGGGACATCGCCTTGCGCCGCTACATCATCCGCCTCAACAGCGGCGTCAGCGGCCCGTCCTGCGTCATGGGCGGCCGCACCGGGCCGAGCACCACCTGGGAGGGCCTGACCGCCCCGCCCGAGGCCATCACCTACCACGCCGAGCAGTACTACATCGGCGAGGCCTGCGAGTACGTCCCCGAGCCCTCGGGCATCGGCTCGCCGCAGACCGTGCTCTCGAGCTTCTGGTCGTACCCCGGCTGCGTCGCCATGACCGACTTCATCTACGTCGTCGCCCTCCGCGACGGCCGCCACGTCAAGGTGCAGGTCCTGTCCTACTACGACCCCGACGCGCAGAAGACGTGCGACACCACCGACTCCGCGCCGACCCCGAACGGCTCCGGCAACATCCGCATGCGCTGGGCGTTCCTGGACTGACCGCCCCTCACCCCCGGAGGGGATGGCCATGGACCGCCGCCGCTACCTGCTCTCACTGCTCGGCCTCGTCGCCGCCTTCACCGTGCTGACCGGCTTTCGCCCCGACGACCCGGACAGCACCGGCCTCTTCCGCTTCGAGCCGGGCTACGACGTCGACACCTTCGACAGCGACGGCGGGCGCGTCCGCGTCCACTTCACCCGCAGCGGCCCCGACGCCGTGAAGCTCACCGACAGCGACGACGACGGCGTCCCCGACGCGGTCGTCGTCGTCGCCGACACCTACGAGCGGGTCCTGAGCGCGTACGTCGACCTCGGCTACCGCTCGCCCGCCTCGGATCTGGGGACCTTCGGCGGCGACGGCGGCAGCGACCGCCTCGACGTCTACCTCATCGACTTCGCCGGCCAGGCCGACGGCGCCTTCGTGCGCGACCGCTGCGCGTCCAACAGCTCCGTCTGCAGCGGCTACGTCGCCCAGGAGAACGACTACCAGGGCTACGGCTACCCGAGCTTCGCCGTCGCCACCGAGATCCTGTCGAGCCACGAGCTCTTCCACGCCGTGCAGGCCGCCTACGACGCCGACCAGGGCGCCAACTGGAGCGAGGGCACCGCCGTCTGGGCGAGCGAGCGCTTCGACCCGAGCCTCAACGACCTCGAGTACTTCATCGGCGCCTGGTTCGACGAGCCCAACCGCTCCATCGACCAGGAGCCCATCGGCCCGGTCGACGGCTACTCCTACGGCCTCGCCATCTTCGCCCAGTTCCTCTCCGAGCGGTATGAGGACGACCTCCACCGCCTGCTCTGGGAGCGCCTCGAGGACGGCGCCGACGGCGTCGAGGACCCGCAGTGGCTGCCGATCCTCGCCGCCCTGCTCGAGGACAGCTACGACACGAGCTTCGACGCCGCCTGGGTCACGTTCGCGGACTGGGTCCTGCGCTGCGGCCACGGCGGCCCCGCCGGCGCGACCTTCGCGAACGCCGCGCGCTACCCCCGGGTGGCCGCCGACGCCGTCACCCTGCCCTTCTCCAAGGAGCGCCTGCGGGTCTACCGCGCGTCGCTGCAGGTGTGGTCGGTGGCCCCCGCCGGACGCGCCCGCGTCGCCGTCGCCCTGCCCACGACCGACCCGGGCACCCTCGAGGGCCTCACCCTCATCCTGAGCACCCGCAGCGGCGACACCGTCGAGAGCGTCGTCCTCGACGGCGCGAGCGGCTCCATCGCCGTCAACCACGCCGACGAGGTCCGCGCCGTCGTCGTCAACAGCCTGCGCTCCGGCGACAGCCGCCGCCCCGGCCTCTGCCTCGGCGACGCGGCGGAGGTCGCCGCCTGCGTCGCCGCCATCGCCCCCACCACCGCCGAGCCCGACCCCGAGCTCGCCGACGTCGCCGACGGTGACGAGGCGGACACCGCCAGCTCCGACGACGCTGGCGACGCCCTCGGCGGCGACGCGACCGCGGAGGTCGCCCCGACGCCCCCGAAGGACAACGGCGGCTGCGGCGGCGGACCGACCCATGGGCCGGGCCTCCTGGGGCTCCTCGCGGCCGGCCTCCTGCTCGCCTGGCGGCGGCACAATGCCGCACTGCACAATAACGCCGCCACACCCTCGGGGGCGCCCCGCTCATGATCACGCTCCTCGTCGCCATCCTGCTCCAAGGCACACCTCCGGCCGTCTCCCCGCTCCCCGACGCCGTCCCGACCGCGACCTACCGCGACGGACCCTACCGCATTGCAGCAGAGCGCGTGAGCCCCGGTCAGGTGCGCCTGCGCTGGGCCGACGGCCGCGGCACGACCGCCGGCGTCACCCGCGACGCCATCGCCACCCTGCCGCTCGACGGCGCCGCGCGCGCCGCCGTCGTGGCCCGCGCCGAGCTCGTGGTCGTGCGTCCCCTCGCCCCGCGCCTCGGGATCACCCTCGTCCGCTCGGCCCGCCTCGCCGAGGACGGCCTCGACCTCGCGGCCCGCCTCGCCGACGACGACGCCCTGGCCATCATCCCCGACCTGCGCCTGGCCCGGCGCCGCGCCGGCTTCGTGCCGCCCGCCGACGACCCGCGCCGCGACGGCCAGTGGTACCTCGACACCATCGGGGTCGAGGCGGCCTGGGGCGTCGTGACCGGGGACCCCGAGACGGTCATCGCGGTGGTCGACGACGGCTGCGAGCTCGACCACCCGGACCTGGCGGCGAACATGCTGCCCGGGCGCGACGTGTTCGACGGCGACGACGATCCCAGCTACGTCTCGCGGTCGCCGGGCAACAACCACGGGACCTCCTGCGCCGGCATCGTCGCGGCGGTCGGCGACAACGCCATCGGCATCGCCGGGGTGTGCCCGGACTGCCGCCTGCGCTGCGTGCGCCTGCTCGGCCCCGACCCGGGCGACGGCACCGGCTCGGTGGTGCCGGTGTCGGCCGACGTCGAGGCCTTCGACGTCGAGGTCGGCTGGGGGGTGGCGGTCAGCTCGAACAGCTGGGGCTTCATCGACCGCTTCCCGGTCCCGGGGCCGATGCGCGCCGCGATCGAGGGGTTGATCCGCGACGGCCGGGACGGCCTCGGCGCGGTGGTCGTGTTCGCCGCCGGAAACGACTCGCGCGAGGTCTTCGACGACGAGATCTACGGCATCGCCGGGGTCGTCACCGTCGGCGCCATCAACACCTTCGACGAGGCGGCGCAGTTCTCGAACTACGGCGCCGGGGTCGACCTCGTCGCGCCCACCGGCAACCTGACGACCGACATCACCGGCGCCGACGGCGACGGGCCCGGGGACTACACCTCGACGTTCGGCGGCACCTCCTCGGCCTGCCCGGTGGTGGCGGGGGTCGCGGCGCTGCTCTTGTCGGCCGCCCCCGAGACGACCGGCGCCGACCTCGTGGCGACGCTCATCGCCACGACCCGGCCGGCCCCCTTCGCGCAGCCCGACGAGGGCGGCCACGACACCCTGTACGGCTACGGCGTCGTCGCCCCCTACGCGGCCCTCGACGCCCTCGGCGCGATCCCCGATCCGGGCCCCGAGCCCTCGCCCGAGCCAGGCCCCGAGGCGAGCGCCGAGCCCGGCCCCGAGGCGAGCGACGCGCCCGACGCCAGCGGCGGGGACGCGGTCGAGGCCGACACGGCGCCGACGGCGCCCCCCGACAAGAGCGGCGGCTGCGCGGGCGGGGCGCCCGGGTCCTTGGCGTGGGCTGCCTGGCTCGCGCTCCTCGCCCTCGCCGCACGCCGCTTCACGGCCGGTCGCCGCGGCGGAGCGGACGGTGTGCTAATATCGCGGCGCTGAGCGCTGCGAGCCAGCCACACGGCGGGTTCAGAGACGCGGAGGATACCCATGAGCGACGAGGCTGCTGCACGGGATCTCGGCTTTCAGGTCACCGAGGCGCTAAGGGAGCAGCTGCTCACCCGGGGGTTCGTGTCCTTCGAGCTGCCCGCGGAGCTGGTCGACGCGAAGGCGGCCCACCCGCTGCGGCTCATCGAGGAGTTCTTGTCGGACCGGGAGCCCGGCGCGCTGGTGATCGACCTCGCGCGGGAGAGCGAGACCAAGGCCGAGGACGGCCGCGTCGTGGGGGACCTGATGGCGGCGCGCGGCCTCGAGCGCGTGGCCGGCGCCGGCCCGAGCGACGGCGGCATGTTCGAGATCGCCGGCTACTACAGCCAGCTGAGGGAGATCAAAGAGGCGGTCCTGCGCGAGGGCATCGCGCTGCGTCAGCTGTGGTATTTCCGCGACATCGACCCCGCGGTCTACGCCTCGCGGCGCGCGGGTGAATCCCCCGAGCGCGAGCCCCTGACCGATCTGCTGCTCGGCCTCTTCGAGCGGTTCTATGGCGAGCTGACCGAGGCGCAGCGGAGCGCGGTCACCGGCGGTTCGAACAGCCGCTTTCAGCTCTATACCCAGGGGTGTTTCATCGAAGAGCATCAGGATGGCGTCGAGTCCGCGCTGCGCGACCGCGCGGGCGAAGCCGTCAAGAGCTGCGTCATGATGTGCTATCTCAACAAGGGCTGGCGCGAGGGCTTTGGCGGGGAGTTCGAGTGCGCGCTCGGCCCCGACGGTCGAGACCAGCTGAAGGTGGCTCCGACCTTCGGGCGGGTCGCGATCCTGGACTTCACGCGGTTCAACAACCCCCACAGCGTGCTCGAGGTGGTCGAGAGGGGGTTCGTCCGCAACATGATCGGCCGGGAGTTCCGGTGGCCAGGGACCGAGGCGAGCGCCGCGGGGTGAGGCCAAGACAACACGACCAGCCCCAAGCGATCGCGGCCCGGGTGTGATCGGGAGGCCGGCCCTCCGGTCGGTCCTCACGCCGCCGCGGGGGGCGCGGCGGCGGGGGCGGCGCGATGACGGAAAGCGCAAGCCCCGCGCTTGGAAATGAACCGATCGGATGGTAGCCTTGCCGACTCATCGGTCGGTATCGAGGCAATCCTGCCCCTCGACGCTCGCCCCCAAGGTGCATGATGTCTCGACTCACGGCGGCCCTCGGTGCCTTCGCGATGGCGTCCTGCCTCGGCCCTGCGCCGGGCGGTGAGCCCTCCGTCACGCTCCAGATCAGCGCGCTCAACCTGCAGGGCGTCGGCGACGTCGTGTGGGACGTCGAGGTGACCAACGGCGCGCCCCCCCCCGAGGTCGTCTGGCAGCGCCGCGTCACCTCGTCGGCCTACGGCGACGGCGCCGGCTCGGCGAGCCTGGTCGGGCCCTGCGACGCGTCGCCCGGGGTGGCCGACAACCACGTCCGCGTCTGGGTCGTCGGCGTCTACGACGGCCCGATCGCGCGGGCCGACGCCGGCGCCTTCGCGTGGGGGTCCGCGACGGGCGCGGGGGTCGTGAGCGGCACCGCGCTCGCGTTCGAGAACCCGACCGTCCCGGTCACCGGCCCCCTCAGCCGGCTCGCCACCTGCAGCGCCAACGCCGACGTCGCGGTGAGCTTCGACGTGACCCTCGCCCGGCCGGCGGAGCAGGGATTCTTCGACGTCGCGGTCGACTTCGACGACGTCTATTGCGCGGCCAAGCTCGACTGCTGCTACGACACCGACGCCGACGGCTGCGACGCGAGCGAGGACATCAGGCTCCTCTTCGACGCCGGCGGACAGCGAGGCCGCACCTTCGTCCTCGGCTTCGCGTGCACGGCCGGCCCGGGCGACGACGCCGCGACCGCCCTCTACCTCAGCCCGGTGAGCCTCGACTGCAGCGCGCCGAACAGCGGCGAGGACTTCGCGGCCGACGTCGTGCTCGATCCGGCCAGCGGCGAGCCGGGCAACCTGTGCGCCGCCGACGAGGTCGAGACCTGCCCGGCGGTCATCAGCGGCGCCGCCATGGCCGGCACGGTCCTCTTTCAGATCGCGAGCTTCCGCGGCGCCGAGCGGCTCACCAGCGGCGGCGTCGCGGCGCAGAAGGTCTACTGGAACCTCGCGCTCGGCGTGGAGGACGGGATCTCGGCCTGCCGCCTGCGCGCGAGCGGCACGGTCGCCGACCCCGACGACCCCGCGAGCCCCGTCGTGGACGGCGTCATCGCCGCCGGCGCCGTCTACCCCTACGTGCGCTGGGACGTCGACCTCGGCTCGTCCTGCGGCTCCGAGGCCCTGGCGTTCGGCGTCACCAGCGGCCCCGTGGTCACGGCCTACACCGGCACCTCCGACGCGGCCACCGACTTCCGCTACTACTACGACCCCGCGAGCGGCGCCGGGCAGCACCCGAACCCCGCCGCGCTCGCCCTGACCCCGGCGCTGGCCACCCTCGCGCCGGGCAACGTCGCGACCTTCGCGGCGAGCGACGGCAACCCGCCCTACGCCTTCTCGCTGACCGGCCCCGGGGCGCTGGCCGGCGCGACCTACACCGCCCCGGCGTCGCCGGGCAGCGCCACCGTGCGGGTCACCGACGCGCTCGGGGCCTTCGTCGACGCGGCGGTCACCGTGAACGCCGCGCTGCAGCTCGCGCCGGCCAGCGCCAGCGTCGAGCCAGGCGGGACCAAGGTCTTCAGCGCCTCGGGGGGCGTCCCCGGCTACACCTATAGCGTGGTCACCGCCGGCGGCGGCAGCTTCAGCGGCGCCACCTACACCGCGCCGGCCAGCGCGCAGACCGTCACCGTGAGGGTCACCGACAGCTACGGCAACACGGCGAACGCCACCGTCACGGTGGAGAGCGCCAACAAGGTCATCTTCTCCACGAGCACCACCTACGGCGGCGGCTTCGCGGCGGGCTACCCCGACGCCATGACCCGGGCGGACGCGCTGTGTCAGGCCCACTGGAACGCCGCGCACCCGACCGAGCCGCGGACCTTCCGCGCCTGGCTCAGCAGCCGCCTCGCCTCGGCCTACTACCGCCTGCCGAGCCCGGGCGGCCCCTGGTACAACACCCTCGGCCAGCTCGTCGCGACGAGCCGCGCCGATCTCAGCGATGGCGCGCTCTCCGCCAAGGTCCGCTACACCGAGAGCGGCGCGAACGGTGTCTCGACGGCGTGGACCGACACGACGTCCGACGGCATCAGCGCGGGGACCATCGACTGCGAGGTCTGGACCCAAGGCTCGAGCTCGTGGTCGGGCCGCTTCGGCAACACCAACGCCACCACGGGCTTGTGGACCCACGACACCTACCAGTGGGGGGGCTGCCACAACCAGCGGGCGCTGATCTGCGTTCAGATCTGACCCTGCCCCCCGGCGCCGGGATGGTGGATAGTGACTTGACACGCTGCGGCGCAATGTAGATGTCGCCCCTCGCCCTCCCGGTGCAAGCCGGCGTGCCAATCAGCTTCATCGCGATGTTGGGGTGCTTTTTCACGCACGAGGTGGTGTGAGCGCTTGCCCGCCAGGATAGGCTCAGGAGCAGTGGCCTCGTTCCCTCCCGTGATGACCGCAGGTGGCGTGTTTCCACGACGGACGCGGCTCCTCTTGCCTTGGCGGCTCGTGCGAGTCCCACGTGTGCTCAGACTGCGGCGATCCTGACCCCGTCCGTGAATGCGGCGAGTGCTTGGAGGTCATCGGGATCGCTCGCGATGATAGCCCCGTCGGGCTCTGCGAAAGCGACGACGAGCGCGTCGACGGCGGAGCCCTTGTGCGCCTTGGTGCGCAGGAGCGCAGCACGTCGAGCGAGGCGCTCGGGAACTGCTTCGATGACGTCGCAAGTCTTGAGAAACCGGTTCACATGGGCATCGCGGCCCGGATGCCCTTGGCTGCGCTCCACGAGGACGACGGCCGGGACCACGGGTGGCCAGTGACCGCGAGCTCGGAGGGCTTGGAGAAGGGCCGCCGCATCGCGCGAACGTCTCGCGAGGTGGGTCACCCCGCCCGAGTCGAGGACAAGCATGGGTCAGCCTGTACGCCGGTCGGGGTGGCGTGTATGCCGCTCGGGGTGGCGCTCCAGGCTCTGAACGATGGCGTCCGCCCGAGCAGCCTCGGCGGCGGTCGGTGCCCCGACCTCGGCGATCAGCTCGTCGACATAGTGCTCGGCCTCTTCAAGTAGTTCGAGCCTCCTGCGCCACTGCAGCTTCAAGCTCTTCATCGACAACAACGGCCGAAACAACGCCGCGTGCGACAACAACGCCGGGGTCTTCAAGTCCGACGTGACCTTCGACGTGGTCCCGAGCGTCAAGGTCGTGCAGCTGCGGTCGGTGAACTACCGCGACCGCTTCGTGCGCCACCGCAGCTTCCTCGGTGAGCTGACGCCGCTCGCGTCGGAGCTCGACCAGAAGGACGCCTCCTTCATCATCCGGCCGGGCCTCGCCGGCAAGGGCGTCTCCTTCGAGCCGGTCAACTACCCCGGCTACTTCCTGCGCCACCAGGGCTTCGCGCTCAAGCTCCACAAGCGGGAGAGCTCGGACCTCTTCAAGGCCGACGCCACCTTCATGGAGCGCCGCGGCCTGGCGGGGAGCGGGACGTCCTTCGAGTCGGTCAACTTCCCCCGCCACTTCCTGCGCCACTGCAGCTTCAAGCTGTTCCTCGACAACAACAACCGGAACAACGGCGCGTGCGACAAGAACGACGGGGTCTTCAAGTCCGACGTGAGCTTCGACGTCGTCGACGCCCCGTGAGCCCTTGACCCCAAGCAAAGCGCAGCGAAGCGAGTCTTGCTCGAGGTGTCCTGGGTCGCCGCCGCGATGAACTACGTCCCCGCCCCCGCTCGCGATCCCGCACGGCGCCTCGACGGCGGCATCGCCGTGCTCTTCACCCTCACGCGCTGACCCGGGCCCCCGAGGCGCCCCCGACACCCGGGGGCGCCTCGGCTTCCTCACGCGGCGGCAGGGGCAGGGGCAGCGGCGGCGCCGGAGGCGGCGGCGCTCGCCTGGCGACCCGCATGATGCATCGCACGCGTCGCAGAAGCGACGCTCGGGAGCCACGATTCTTGTGCTACTGTCACGGTGCTTCGCGTTCGCGAAGAGTCCACGAAACTCCCGATCGCGCGGGGCCGGCGGCGCCCCCTGGGCAGGCAACGATGACTTGGCGACCGAGCGTACTGCTGTGTTCCCTGGGCCTCGCGCTGCTCGCCGGGTGCGTGGCCGGCGCTGGCGCCGACGGGCCGACGAGCCCCGGGCGCGTGGCGGTGGCGGTCGCCCCGCTGAGCCTCGACGGGATCACCGACGCGCGCTACCAGGTCACGGTCACGAACGCCGCCGGCGGCGCGGGCGAGACCGTGTGGGAGAAGATCCTCGAGTCCACCCGGTACGGTGACGGCGCCGGCTCGCTCGCCTACGTCGGGACGTGCGACGCCGACGCCACGGGGGGCGTGAACACCGTCATCGTCGAGCTCCTCGCGCTCTACGCCGGCGACGGCGAGGTCGGCACCAGCACCTACCGCAACCCCGGCCGGCTGTCGCTCGACGTGGTCTGCCTCGCCGACGCCGACGCCAGCGTGACCTTCGACCTCACCATCGCGCGCCAGGCGCAGCAGGGCTTCTTCGACGTCGCGGTCGAGCTCGACGACGTCTTCTGCGCGGCCAAGCTCGACTGCGTCGACGACACCGGCACCGGCGACCTCGAGCTGCTCCACAACCCGGACACCTCCGCCCGCGACCTCACCGCGGTCGTCGGCTTCGCCTGCACCGGCGGCGTCACCGGCGACACCTACCTCTACATGGACGACCCGGTCATCACCTGCACCAGGGACGCGACCAGCGTCGACATCGTCGTCGACGCCTCGGCCCTCGGCAACGTCGACCTCGACGCGGATCCGAACGCCAACCCCGGCGGCTACCTGTTCGCCGCCGGCGTCTACCGGGGCGACGAGGACCTGTACGGGAAGTCCTACTGGAACCTCAGCCTCGGCCTCGACGACGCGACCTTCTCGGCCCTCGGGACCTGCGTCCTGCGCGGGCGCGCCACCGCGTCATCGACCGCCTTTCCCCAGGAGTCCGGCGGCTTCCCCATCCCCGCGGGCGAGGTCTACCCGGTCATCGACTGGGCCGTCACCCTGAGCGACGCCGCCGGCCGCGTCTGCACGACCCACGAGGTGAACCAGCCCGACAGCGACGTCGCCACGACCTACGTCGGCTACCTGCCGGCGGCAAACGAGTTCACCTGGGGCCAGCCCGTCTACCTCGACCACCGCTACCACCGGGGAGGCGAGGTCCTGAGCGCGCTCCCCGCCGCCGGGCCGACCTTCCCGACCTCCGGGCTGATGCTCTACGTCGACGCCGCCGTCGACTCGACCGGCCGCTCCCTCGACCCCACCGGCGACGTCCCCGACGTGATGACGGCCGCCTACGTCGACACGGCGCCGAAGTACTGGACGAGCGACCCGACCGGCGCCCACGGCGGCGCCACCGGCCGCCTCCTGTGGAACGCCGACGCGCGCTGGGAGGCGCCGAGCTACACGGTGTGCGGCTGGTTCTACAAGCGGGTCGACGCGCGCCAGGGGCTGTGGTCGCAGTACGACCCCACGAACAAGAAGAAGTTCAATTGGATGGCCGATCCCAACGGCGAGTACCACAACAACATGATCGCCTCGGGGGGCCTCGACTACGATGGTGGCCCGTGGTTTGGGCTGAACACCTGGCACTTCCACGCGCTCCGCTACACCGACCAGGGCGAGCTCACCATCAGCGTCGACGGCCAGCCGTGGGCGGTCGTCACCGACTACCCGGCGGGCCAGGGGACCGCGGCGCTCTCCGTGTCGCTGCTCGGGCGCAACGACGACTACGCCGCCGAGCGCTTCGACGGGCACGTGGCGCAGGCCTGGTACTACGACCGGGCGCTGACCGACGGCGAGCTCGCCGCCATGTATCAGTCGACGAAGGCCCGCTACGGCGTGGACCGCGCGTTCATCACCGCGACGGGCCCGTTCCCGCCCGCGACCTACCCGTCGACCGGGCTGATGCTGCACGTCGACGCCGCCATCGACAGCTCCGCGACGTCCCTCGACCCGACCGGGGACGTGCCGGACACGATGAACGCGACGTTCCGCGGCCACGGGCCGCAGTACTGGGAGAGCAGGCCGTCCGCGGGCAGCGGGATCATCCGCTGGAACGCCGACGCGCGCTGGGCGGGGCCGAGCTACACCGTGGCCGGCTGGTTCTACAAGCGGTCGGACGGGCGGATGGGGATGTGGTCGCAGTTCACGCCGACCCCCGGCCAGAAGTTCAACTGGATGGCCGACCCCAACCGCGAGTACCACAACAACATGGCGTCCGCGCCGGGCGTCAACTACGACGGCGGGCCTTGGTACACGCTGAACGCGTGGCACTTCCACGCCCTCACCTACCAGAGTGGCGGGCAGCTCAAGATCAGCGTCGACGGCAACGCCAACGCGGTGGTGGTCGCCAGCTATTCGACCGCGAACTCGACCTCGTACACGAGCGTCGCGCTGCTCGGGCGCAACGACGACTACGCGGCCGAGCGCTACGACGGCGACGTCGCGCAGGCCTGGTACTACGACCGCGTGCTCACCGACCAGGAGCTCATCGACCTCTACCAGTCCACCAAGGCCCGCTACGGCGTCGATCGGGTCTACAGCCCCGCGGCCCCGTAGCGTGCGCGTCCCGCCGGACGCGCTGCGGTGCGGTGCATAGCGAGTCGACACGTCGCGGTGAGCTGTAGAGAGACTCGCCACACGGCGGCCGCGGAGCGGAGGCCCGCCGCGCGGGGTCGGCCGCGGAGGACGCAGGTCCGCGCCCGATACCCGGGCGCTGCGCCCCGCACCCCGCGAGGGAAGCCCCGAAAGGCCCGCCTGGCCGACGCGCAGCGGGCCAGGCGGTGGCGAGACTGACCTGGAACGCCGGGCGCGGGCGACACGCGCCGCGTTGATTGTCACCGTCGGGTCGCTAAGGTCGCCCGATGCTGACGCGCAGAGACTACTTGATGCGGTACATCGAGCTGCTCGGGGACTACCTCCGGCGGCGGGCGTACGGCAAGCAAGACGGTGAACTCGACGAAGAGATCGCGGCCGCACTGCAGCTGCGCCTCGAGGAGCTCGAGGACCTGTCGGACGAGTGGCTGAAGAGCCGGCTCTCGACGGCCGACGAGGTCGACCCGTGGCGCGCGCTGATGGCGAGCGAGCTGGCGCTCTCCGTGGGGCACGTGCGGCTGGCCGAGGAGCGGACGCTGGCGGCGGCGTTCCTGTTCGAGCGGGCGGCCGTGTGCCTCGACTGGGCGATGCGGGGGGACCTCGGCCCGGCGGCGACCCGGGTCGCCGCCCACGTCGACGCGCTGGCGCTGGCGCTGCGCTCGGCAGAGGTCGACGCCGAAGCGCGCGCGGCCGTCATGCGACGGGCCGAGGAGGCAGGTCGCTTCAGCGTCGTCGAGGATCTGCTCTTCGACCTCGCCAACGACGGCTGGCCCGACGCCCTGACCTGGGGCGAGCCGTTCTACGACCGCCTGGCGGATCTCGAGCCCGACGACCTCCGAGCCGGCGGCCTCGACCCCGCCGACCTCGCCGACGACCGCGCCGACCTGCGCGCCCAGTTCGAGGCGGCCGGCCCCCCACGGGGACGAGGACTACCGCCGGCCAGCGACGACGACGCGTAGCGCGGCGAGGAGCGTCGCTCGCTCGGGGAAGCGAGCTGCAGGATCGCGGTCACCCAGGGGCGGACCGCGACCGGCGACGCTCCCAGGGCAACGATATCTCCGGCCGTTTGGCCATCGCCGCCCTCGCGCTCGCGTCGCTCGCCGATCAGAGCAGCGCGTCGATCTGGCCCGCGGCGGCGCGGATGCCGTCGACCATGCCCATCGCGACCAGCTGCTCCATCTGCTCGAGGGACCCGAAGCGGCTCACCAGCGTCATCGTGGTCCCGCCGTCGCGCGCGACCAGGGTCACGCCGACCGAGGTGCCCGGCAGGTCGCGGTTGGGCGTCCCCTCCGCGTCCGCGAAGTAGTCGTCGAACGCCAGGGCGTGGGGCGCGTCGACCGCGGTGAAGGCCCAGCCGCCGTAGTGGCGCGTGCCGTCGGGCCCCTGCATGAAGTAGTGGGCGCGCCCGCCTACCTCCAAGGTGTAGGACAGAAACGTCGCGGGCCACCCGGGGGGGCCCCACCACTTGCCCAGCAGCGCAGGCTCGGCCCACACGCGAAACACGCGGGCCACCGGGGCCGGGTAGGTCGCGATGACGGTCAACGTGAGCGAGGCGGGGTCCTGGATGACGTCTTGAACGGGCATCAGCCTTCTCCGGGGTCGAGGGGGGGGATGAGGTCATCTATCTGCGCAAATCGGTCGCGCCAGACCCGCTCGAGCTGGGCGAGCAACGCGCTGGCGCGCTTCAGGGTCGCGACGTTGCCGCGCACCCGCGCCTCGCGTCCCACCCGGTGCTTGCTGACCAGCTCCGCGCGCTCGAGCACCGCGACGTGCTTCTGAACGGCGGCGAAGGACATCGCGTAGCGGGCGGCCAGCGCGCTCACCGTCTGCTCCGCGACGAGCACCCGGGCGACGATGTCGCGGCGGGTGGCGTCGGCGAGCGCGCGGAACAGCGCGTCGGTCTGCGCCTGATGTAAAACCATGTGGTTGTATATCGACGACGACGCACCGCCGGTCAAGCCCGGATCCCTTTTTCTTGGAGCATCCCGCGCCGGAGTGTGGTGACCTCCGCGCCGACGGGGGGCCGCGACGGTGTCCCTCTCGGAGAGGTCGACATGGAGATCTGGAAGCCCCTCGAGCGCGCCGTCATGCCCGACGGGAGGCCGCTCGTGCTGAGCCAGAGCGGCGAGCGCTTCATCATCCGCGCCGGCGGGCAGAGCCTGATGGAGAGCGTCGCCCACGGCAGCGAGGAGGCGCTCTCGCGCCTCGGCTGCGAGCACGCCCGCACGCGCCCGGCCCCGGTCGTCCTGATCGGCGGCCTCGGCATGGGCTACACGCTGCGCGCGGCCCTCGACATCCTGCCGGCCACGGCCAGGGTCGTCGTGTCCGAGCTGATGCCGGCGGTGGTCGAGTGGAACCGCGGGCCGCTGGCACACCTCGCCGGGCGCCCGCTCGACGATCCCCGGGTCGAGATCGCGCTCGGCGACGTCCAGGCGCACATCGCCCGCAGCAAGGGCGCCTTCGACGCGATGCTCCTCGACGTCGACAACGGCCCGAGCGCCATGCCCCGCGACCCGAACGTCGGCCTCTACGGTCCCCGCGGGCTCGCGAGCGCCAAGCGGGCCCTGCGCCCAGGCGGCACCTACGCCCTCTGGTCGGCCGGGCCCGATCGGCACTTCGTCAACCGCCTGCGCTCGGCGGGTTTTCGAGCCTCCGAGCACGACATCCCCATCGACGCCTTCCACGGCAAGCGCAGCCAGACGGTCTTCATCGGCCAGCTCGACTGATCTCCAGCGCAGGACCGACGATGCGATACGAGGGCCAGCTCTACCGGCCGCCGAGCGAGGCGGGATCGTACATCCTGCAGGCCACGATCGGCTGCTCCTGGAACCACTGCACCTACTGCGACATGTACCGGGACAAGCGGTTTCGCCTCCGCGACCTCGCGGCGACCCTCGAGGACGTCGCCGCCGCCGGCGCGGCCTTCGGCGATCGCGTCGAGAAGGTGTTCGTGGCGGACGGCGACGCCCTCGTGATGGACCTCGGCCGCTGGGAGGCCATCCTGGCGGCGTGTCGGCGGGCGTTCCCGAACCTCCGGCGGGTCAGCGCCTACGCGACGGCCATGAACCTCTTCGAAAAGCCCGCCGCCGAGCTTCAGCGGCTGCGAGCGCTGGGGCTGACGCTGCTCTACGTCGGCCCGGAGACGGGCGACGACGCGACCTTCAAGCGCATCGCCAAGGGCGCCGACTTCGCCGCGCACGTCGCGGCGGCGGTGAAGGCGCGCGACGCGGGCATCGCGCTGTCGACCATCTTCCTGCTGGGCGCGGGCGGGACCGATCGGAGCGCCGAGCACGCCGAGGCCTCGGGCCGGCTGATCACCGCGATGGACCCCGCCTTCGTGTCGGCGCTGACGCTGACGCTCGTGCCCGGTACGCCCATCGCCAAGCTCGCCGAGGCCGGGCGCTTCGAGCTGCCGTCGGTGCCGCGGATGCTGAGCGAGCTCCGCACGATGGTCGCCACCGCCGACCCGACCGACGCGGTGTTCCGGACCAACCACGCCTCGAACTACCTGCCGCTCGCCGGTCACCTGCCGCGCGACCGTGACCGCATCGTGGAGGTCATCGACCGCGCCCTGAGCGGGGAGATCGCCCTGCGCCCGGAGTGGTCGCGGGGGCTGTGAGGAGGCCGCCACGGGAGCCTCGACGCGCGGAGGGCGCGTTGAGCGCAGGCGTCTATCCGGCGCGATCCGGGCGGTGATTCGTTTGGCCTCGACGCCCCTCTCCAGCGGGTCCCCACGGTTGGCGGGGGGCGAAGGAGGATCGCCATCAGCGGGCGCCCCGCCGGCGCGACCGGGGCCTCGAGCGAGGCCGAGGAGCGTTTCGTGCGCGGCGGCGCGACTCAGGCGGCGGTCGACGCGGCGGGGCGCGCCACCCTATCGACGTCGGTCACCGCCCGGCGGGGCGGTCGCGCGCGGGCCACGCCGCTGGTACACTCCCCGGCAGCGGAGGTGGGCGATGAACCGAACGACAGCGCCGTGCGAGCCCGGCCCGTGGGCCGGAGGGCTAGGTCTTTGCGGGTTGATCGGTGCGCTCGTGGCGCTCGCCGGGTGCGCCCGGGGAGGCGCGACGCCGCCGGACGCCCAGCCCCCGCCCGTGAGGACGAGCCCCGCCGAGGAGACGCGCGTGACCCCCATGTCGAACCCGTTCAAGCTCGCGAGCGCCGCGCTCGACGCCTACCGCGCGCGCGACCTCGCCGCGTGGCGCCCGCTGCTCGTCGAGCCGCCCGCCGCCGGCGCGACCCCCGAGGTGATCTTCGCGCACGCCGGCGCGCTGAAGCCCGGCGACGCCGCCTCGGAGCTCTACTTCATCGACGAGCGCCACATCGCCGCGCTGATCCGGCGGGCGAGCGGCGATAGCCAAGCGCTGTGGCTCGAGCTGACCCGGGCCCCCGCCGGCGGCTTCCTGGTCGTGGCCTTCCGCGCCACACCCGAGGACCCGCCGACGGACAACCCGGTCGAGGGCTAGTTTCGCCACCGCCTGGCCCGCTTCGCGTTTGGCCAGGCGGCGCCCGGGTATCGGGCGCGGACCTGCGTCCTCCGCGGCCGACCGGCGGGGCCACGGTGTGTCCCGGCCGGTCGCCAGCTACGGACTCCGGTCCGCGCCCTGCCGTTTCAGGTTAGTCGAGCGAGCGCCGCGCTACTTGCGCTTGCCGGTCCAGGCGCCGCCGTCCGAGTCGCTGCCCTTGCTGCCCCAGGTCCCGTTGAACGCCTTGCGCTTGTCGGCGATGTCGAACTTGAAGTTGCCCTCGTCGCCGTCGTCGCCCTGCCACTTGCCGACCATCGAGTCGCCGCCCTCGAAGGCGTAGGGGAGCTTGCCGGGGCTGTCGCCGCCGTAGGTCCCGATGAACTTGTTGGCCGATTGGCTCACGAGGCTCAGCGGCCCGTAGTTCGTGTCCCAGTCGCCGGCGAGGTGGATGCCCTCGGAGTGGCGCGCGACCTCGTCGACCTTGGCGGTTCGGACGTAGGTGAACTTCGCGTTGAAGGCGGCCAGATCGTAGGTGGTCTCGCCCGACTCCGTGCCGTCCTTGGTGGCCGCCTGGTCGCGGACGGTGATCTTCTTGCCGCCCGCCTCGCTGTAGCGCAGCACCGTGATCACGTGGGAGCCGGTGCTCGCGACCAGGGGCTTGCCGGCGTCGAGGGCCTCGGTCACCTGCTTCCAGACCTTCTCCTGGCCGACGTCCGTGGCCGACGTCACCTGCTTGGTGCCCTGGGTCCCGAAGAGGGCCTCGTAGGCGAAGGTCGTGTTGCCCCAGTCGATGTCGGAGTAGTTGCCTTTGAGCTTCGCGTAGGCCTTCTCCATGATGCTCGGCCACATCTCGCGCTTGCCCGACGCGTCCTTCTCGTTCGAGTGGCCGTAGCGGATCTGGTCCTCGCCGCCCTCGCCCTCGGCCGGCACCGTCGTGGGCAGGTAGCTGTCGACCGCGATCCAGACCTGCGCGTAGCTCGCGCCGTCCTTGCTCTTCTCGAAGAAGCGGACCGAGTACTTCCCGGGCCCGTCCTCGCGGATGATGCTCTTGATGTAGCCGGGCTGGCTGTTGGCGATGGCCGACAGCACGGCCACGAAGTAGCAGTCGTTGATGTTGGTCTGGATGACGTCGGTGGCCTTGACGCCGTTGGCGAAGAGCGTGCCCTTGCCGGCCCAGTTCTTGTTCTTGACCGTCTCCTTGCCCTTGTCGCCGGTGAGGACCGCGGGGTCGAGGTAGTGGTTCTCGCGGCGCCCACCCTCGGCCTTGGGGTCGCCCTCGAGCTGCACCGGGGCCATGGCCGACGCCTGGGCGTCGAAGCCCTTGCCCTCGGGGGACAGGGCCCGCTCGCCGTCGGCATAGGAGGCCCCGCGGAGGCCGGCCGCGCCACCGCGCGGAGCGGCGCTCGTGCGCGTTTCAGGCGCCTGGCGGTCGGATGGGCCGGAGGTCTGGCGCTGCTCGGTTCGGCTCTGCATCGGTCTATCCTTCCCTGCGGGGCGTCATTCGACCCGCTCGACTTGGCCGGGCCACGGCTCGGCGAGCCACACCGCGCGCTCCTCGTCGGGGAGGTCGCAGTGGTCCAGCGCGACGCTGGAGCGGTGGCGTTCGGTGCCCGCCGCGAAGATGGCGGTGCCCCCCCAGGGTCCGTCGGAGCGGGTGGCGCAGGTGTTCGCGGTGAAGCGGCAGCGCACGAACCGCGCGTCCGCCCGGCCGGAGACGGCGCACGCCGCCCCGACCGTCGCGGCGTTGCCCTCGAAGCGACAGCCCACGAGCTCCGCCACCGCCGCCTCGGTCAACACCAAGGCGCCGCCAGCGTGGGCGGCGTTGCCGGCGAACACGCAGCGCTCGGCGCGGATCCGCCCCCACGCCGCGATGAGACCACCGCCGCTCGCGGTGGCGCGGTTGTCGGCGATCACGCAGTCGACGAGCGAGAGCTCGACGTAGCCGCCCAGGCTCACCCCGGCGCCGCTGCGCCCGCCGCCGCCGGTGAGGGTCAACCCCGCGAGGCTGACCGCGATGCGCTCGCCCTCGACCTCGACGACCGGCCCGCGGCCGCTGCCGACCAGCACCGTCTCCGCCGCGCCGCGCAGGCCCACGAGCCGCAGCGGCTTGGTGATGAAGAGGTCGCCCGGCCAGCGCCCCAGCCCGAGCTCGATGACGGTGCCGGGCGCGCACTCCTCGACGATGTCGGCGAGGGAGGCGTCCGCCGGGGAGGCGATTCGGATGGTCTCGGCGTTGGCCACGGTCCTGACCTGCGTGGGGAAACGGTGTGCGTTTTCATGGCTTACAAGGATCGGGCCAACCCGCACGAGCCGTCGGGGAGGCGCGGCCGAGCCGCCGCCGGCGTGCGGTGAATCACTTGAAATCAGTGGAGCCTGGCCTCTCCGCGGGGTCCGTTGACCCCGAAGGGCGCGCGGCCAGGTGCGGTCGAGCGCCCCCGGCCGGGTCGCGAGGCCACAGTTACCGCGTTTGCGAAATCCGCACAGAGCGTGGTGCCCGAGCGCCGTCGACCGGAGCGGAGTCACGGCGTGGGGAGCGCGCGGCGCAGTTGAACCGGGCGGGTGGATGGCGTAAGGGTTGGCTCCGCCTGCGGCCGCTGTTTGGCCGGTGGCGCCACCTTGTGAGGACCCGATGCACGACGAGATGACCGAGGCCGACGAGCAGCTCTACCGAATCCGCCACAGCCTGTCGCACGTGATGGCGCAGGCCGTCCTGCAGCTGCGGCCGGGGTCGACGCTGGGCTTCGGCCCGCCGATCGCCGACGGCTTCTACTACGACTTCGTCCTTACCGAGCCGCTCACCGAGGAGGACTTCCCGGAGATCGAGAAGCGGATGAAGCAGATCATCAAGGAGGGGCAGCCCTTCGAGCAGGAGGAGCTCGAGCGCGACGCCGCGTTCGCCCGCCTCGCCGCGATGGGCGAGCCCTACAAGCGCGAGTACGCCGAGGAGCTGTTCGAGAAGAAGGGCATCGCGAAGCTCGGCTTCTACACCAACGGGCCCTTCCTCGACATGTGCGAGGGGCCGCACGTCGAGAGCACGCGGGCGCTCAGCAAGGTCGGCTTCAAGCTGCGCAGCGTCGCCGGGGCGTACTGGCGCGGGGACTCGCGCAACCAGATGATGACGCGCCTCTACGCCTGGGCCTTCGAGACCCGCGTGGAGCTCGACGCCTACGTGAAGGCGTGGAAGGAGGCGCAGGCGCGCGACCACAAGAAGCTCGGTAAAGAGCTCGATCTCTTCGTCATCGACGAGGAGATCGGCAAGGGCCTGCCGCTGTGGCTGCCCAACGGGACGATCATCCGCGACGAGCTCGAGAAGCTCGCCAAGGAGCTCGAGTTCAAGGCCGGCTACGTGCGCGTGGCGACGCCGCACATCGCGAAGACCTCGCTCTACTACAAGACCGGGCACCTGCCGTACTACGCGTCGCACATGTACCCGTTCATGGAGCTCAAGGAGACCCGCGAGGGCGAGCACGGGACCGAGGAGGAGGTGCGCGAGACGTATTGCCTGCGGCCGATGAACTGCCCGCACCACCACAAGGTCTTCGCGTCGCGCCCGCGCAGCTACCGGGATCTCCCGCTGCGGCTCGCCGAGTACGGCCAGGTCTACCGCTTCGAGGACTCGGGGGCGCTCTCGGGGCTCCTGCGCGTGCGCGGCATGGCGATGAACGACGCGCACATCTACTGCACCGAGGAGCAGGTCAAAGACGAGTTCCTCGCGGTCATGAAGATGCACCAGGAGGCCTACGACATCCTCGGGTTGACCGACTACTACTTCCGCTTCTCGACCTGGGATCCCGAAGACCCCAAGGGCAAGCAGAAGTACATCGACGACCCCCAGGGCTGGGAGACGACCCAGCGCCTGGTGCACGAGGCGATGGTCGAGAGCGGCGCCAAGTTCGTCATCGGCAAGGGCGAGGCGGCGTTCTACGGGCCGAAGATCGACGTGCAGTTCAAGACGGTGACCGGGCGCGAGGAGACGGCGAGCACCAACCAGCTCGACTTCGGCATCGCGGAGCGCCTCGACCTCGAGTACGTCGGGCCGGACAACAAGATGCACCGGCCCTACATCATCCACCGGGCGCCGCTCGGGACCCACGAGCGCTTCGTGGCGTTCCTCATCGAGCACTACGGCGGGGCCTTCCCGACGTGGCTCGCGCCGGTGCAGGTGCGGGTCGTCACCGTCGGCGAGCGCTTCGACGACTACGCCGAGGAGGTCGTCGCGCAGCTGCGCGGGCAGTTCATCCGCGCCGAGCGCGACAAGAGCTCGGACACGATGGGCAAGAAGATCCGCAACGCCGTGACCTCCAAGATCCCCAACATCCTCATCGTCGGCGAGCGCGAGGCCGAGGACGGCACGGTGACCCTGCGCCGCTACGGCCGGGAGGAGCAGCTGACGATGCCGCTCGCCGAGCTGCAGGCCGACGTGCTGCGCCGCATCGCCGCCCGCAAGGACGACTGAGCCAGGCAACGGCAGGTCGAGGACCGGAGTCCGCAGCTGGTGGGGGTAGGCGCGACGCGGTCGCGCCTACCCCCGGCCGCGGAAGACGCAGGTCCTCGACCGATACGATGGGAACTGGGCGCGTGGGTGGCGAGGTCACAGGAGCCGCGGCCCCCCGAAGCGCGAGAGGTCGCGGCCGCGCGCCGACGCCCTTGGCAACCGGCCCGGCGGCGCGCAGGATGCCGCGCCATGACGGACGTCCTGCTCATGGCGGTGGTGCTGCTGGCCTTCACGGTCGAGGCGACGCTCGGCTTCGGCGCCACCGTTGTCGCCGTCACGCTGGGCGCGTTCCTCGTCCCGATCGACGCCATGCTGGCGGCCTTCGTGCCCCTCAACCTGGTGCTCTCGACCTGGCTCGCGGTGCGCTACCGCCGCCACATCGCCTGGGCCTTCCTGCTGCGCCGCATCCTGCCATGGATGGCGCTCGGCCTGCCCTTCGGCCTGCTCGCCCTCGATCACCTCGACCCCGAGGTCGCGCGCCGCGTCTTCGGCGCCTCGGTCGTGCTCCTCTCCGCGCTCGAGCTCGCCCGCCTGCTCCGCGCCCGCCCCGACGACGCCCCGGACGCCCAGATCGCCCCCGCGCCCCGCGCGCTGCTCCTCATCGCCGGCGGCTTCGTCCACGGCCTCTTCGCCACCGGCGGCCCAGCGGTCGTCTACGTCGCCGGGCGCGAGGTCGACGACAAGACGCGCTTTCGCGCCACGCTCAGCGTCCTTTGGCTCATCCTCAACGCCGTCCTCGTCATCGGCTACGTCTCGAGCGGCCTCGTCGGCGCCGACAGCGCGGGCACGACCCTGCTCCTGGCGGCGCCGCTCGTCGCCGGCCTGGTCGTCGGCGAGTGGCTCCACCACCGGATCGCCCCGCGCACCTTTCAGCTCGCCGTGTTCGGCGCCCTGCTCGTCGCCGGCGCGATCCTGACCCTGCCCTGACGCCGCCCCGCGCGTGTCCTACGTCAATCGGCGTGCCAGACCAGCGGGCCGGTGAACCGCACTGGCTGACCGCTGACGCCCCACTCGGGCACGGTGCAGCCCGAGATCGTCAGGTCGAGCTCGCCCTCGAAGGCGCTGAACCAGGTGAACGGGTTCGGGGTGCCGTCGTCGAGGCGCTCGGTGTCGTCCACCGCGAAGGCGTCGATCCTCAGCTCCGAGCCCTCTTCGACCGTGTTGCAGACGACCTGCCAGTCGCCGCCCGTCGCCGGGAGCCGCTCCACCGCCGCCTTGGTGATCTCGTGGTGGATCGGAAAGCTCGAGGCCGGCGCCGCGGGGTTGAAGTCGGGGAAGAAGACGACCAGTCGCAGGTTCGCGCCGAAGTCGACGAACTGGACGAAGGCCGAGTCGGCGTTCCCCGGGCCCGAATAGGCCGGCTGCACGCAGCTGACATCCCGCGCGAGGTCGTTCACCGTCAGCGCGGTGTCCTTCACGGTATAGCCGGGGCACACGGGGGGCACATCGTCGGCGCACCCCGCGGCGATCGAGAAAACCAAGAGCGTCGCTGCCAGCAAGGCGGTCGTTTCGCGCATCGGGCTCTCCTCCTCCGTCAGAGGCGGCTCATAGCCCCTCGGGCCGCGGGGTGCAAGGGGTACCGCGCTCGCTGTCGGGCCCGAGGAGCGTGAGGCTCAGCGCCCCCTGCAATCCGGTTCCCGGGCGCGGCGCGGCTACTTCACGAGCCGGAAGCCGCCGCTGTTGGCGCGGATCGTCGGGTCGCCGGCGAGGCGGTTGCTGATCCGCAAGAGGACACCGGCGGCGTCCCAGGAGCCTCCCTTGAGGACGCGCTCGTCGCCGGTCACCGGGCCTGCGGGGTCGTCCTTGGGGCTCTCGGTGTACCAGGTGGCGCCGTAGCGATCGCTCACCCACTCCTTGACGTTGCCGCTCATGTCGCACGCGCCCTGGAGCGTATTGCCGGCGGCCTTCGAGCACACCGGCCAGGTGGGCACGGTGCCGCATCCGTAGCCCCCGTCGTCGAGGACGGCGTGGTCACAGTCGGCCGGGTCGTCGCCCCACGGGTAGATGACGTCGCGGCCCTCACCGCGCGCCGCGTACTCCCACTCGGCCTCGGTCGGGAGGCGCCACGCGTCTCCGGTGCGGCCGGCGAGCCAGGCCGCGAACTCGGTCGCGGCGTTCCAGCTCACGCAGTTGGCCGGGTGGGTCGCCCGCCCAGCGTTCCCCGCGTTGCAGTTGCGTCGCACCCCGGAGTCCTCCCAGGCGACGTAGAGGTCGGGGGTGCAGCCACCGTCGGCGACGCACGCCTCGAACTGCGCCGCGGTGACCTCGGTCTTGCCGAGCTCGAACGCCCCGACGCAGACCTCGTGGGCCGGCTTCTCGTCGTCCTCGCAGTCGGCGTCTCCGGTGGCGCAGCCCATCTGGAAGCAGCCCGCCGCGAGGCTCACGGTCTCGAGGGTCGGCGGCGTCACCGAAGCGCTCGTGTCACCGTCGCTGCCCGAGACGTCAGTCCCGGAGGTTCCGCCAGCGTCAGAGCCGCACGCGGCGAGCGTCCACGCCGCGCACGCCAGGATCATCACGCCGCAACATAGCTTCGACATGTCTCCTCCCTGAGTCTCGACCCGGTCGCAGGTCGTCACGTATCACACCCGGCGGCGCGGGTGGGAGCAGAAACGGGCCTGCGGCGCCGCGCTCGTCACCCGCCGCGACCGGCGTTCGCCAGCACCCCGGCGTCGCCGCGTGCTACGCCGACCGCGGCGTGGCCGTCTGTAGCAACACCGCCCCCCGCCCCGCCGCGCGTCGGGGCCCGCCCGTTCACACCGGGAGGCCACCTCGTCGGGGCGGGGCGCGCTGACGCGGCGCTGGTCGCGTCAGCGAAAGGAGATGGCCACGCCGGTCTGGCAGACGCCGCCGCCGAAGGCGTTCGGCGTATCCTGGCAGATGTCGCACAGCGCCGCCGCCGCGTTCGACGTGTACGAGGGGAGGACCTTGACGGTGTTGCCGCCGCCGCTGCTGCATCCGACGCCGTACCCCGGCTTCTCGGAGGAGCCGGTGCAGTCGACCGTGCCGGCGCTGGTCCCGTCGAAGTACGCGTAGGTGCCGGTGAGCTCCTGCCCCCCGCTCCAGGTCCACGCGAGGGTCGTCGCGGGCGACTGGTACCAGCGGGTGCCGTAGCGGTAGAGGTAGACGCGCGACGAGCCGTCCAGCGTGGCGGCGACGACGTCGGTCAGCAGCGTCCAGCCGCCGCCGTCGGTGGTCATGTCGCAGGAGACGACGAGGGTGTTGCCGTCCTGAGCTGGGTCGATGGTGTAGTAGCCGTCACCCTGGCCACCGTAGACGCGGTTCCCGGTCGGGTGACGGTAGCCGTCGCACGAGCGCGCGAAGGCGCCGTCGGCCCAGTGCGAAGGGGCGCCCAGCGTCGCCGCGCCGGCGATGGTGATCTGCTCGCCGTGATAAGCGTGGGCGAAGGTGGCGCCGGCGAAGCCGGTGTATTGCGTCGAGACGACGCCGTCCGAGCCGTTGACCGCGTGGCGGGTGCAGCTCGCGAGGGAGCCGGTCCAGTCGACGTAGGGCCAGATCGAGCCCGCGGGGGTGGCGTTCTGGGCGAGCTCGCCGTCGGACGCCGTGCCGGTCGCGTGGAGCGTGCAGCCGGCGACGTCGGTGAGGCCGAGGGCGACGTTCCAGTAGCGCTTGGCGTAGGCGCCGAGCTGCTCGGAGCCGCGCGACACGAGCGCGTCGAAGAGGTGGGCGTTCGGCAGGTCCGAGCCCGACACCAGGCTCAGCAGGCCGGGACCCTGCGACGGATCGACGGTGACGGTGGTGCCGCCGCAGTCCAGGCTGAGATCCGACAGGTAGAGCCAGGTGTCGGCGCCCGCCCCGCCGGTGCAGGCGAACGCGAAGATGGCCGTCGCGGCGCGCTGCCCGCCGTCGTCGAAGAGGAGCTTGATCGGCTGCCCCTGGTCGTCCTGGCAGTCGAGCTTGGCCGAGCAGAAGATGTCCTCGAACTGGACCGCGACGTCGAAGAAGCCCTGCTGTGCGGCGCGCGCGAAGGTGATGTCGAAGGTCACCGCGGCGTCCTGGTTGGGCTGGCAGACGACGGTCTTCTCGAGCGCCGCGCCGGCCGGGGCGGGGTTGATATAGTCGACCCCGGAGACGAGGTCCCCGCTCGGCCCGGTGAGCTTGTCGAGGACCACCTGGACCTTGTTCGAGCTGGCGTCCGGGTCCGCGTCGCACGGCCCGACGTAGCTGACCGAGCCGCCGCCGTCACCGTACGCGGACGACGTCACCTGACGCGACCAGACCAGGGCGCCGGCGCCGTTCAGCACGGTCAGCGTGTAGGTCGCGTTCGAGATGTCGTCGAGGGTCAAGGGCGCGACGTCGATCGCGACCCGCGCGCCGCCGTCGTCGCCCACGGCCGGCGCGACGCATCCCGCGACGCCGAACGCCGCCAGAGCGGCCAATGCCGAAAAGCGCAACCGAGGCATGCTGAAACCGCCATTTCGCTGTCGAGAGGACCGCGGAGAACTCCGCTGCGACGCAGCGTAACATCCCCGCCCTTGCCTACAAAGGATTGATTCCCAGCTCACCAGCGAGCCATCGGCGGGGCGCTCGCGAGCTACGCCGAGGGACGCGCGCGCTTGCGGCAGCGCAGCACGAACAGCGCGAGGGCGAGCAGGGCGGCGCCGAGCGGGACCGCGCCGCCGCCGCCGGCGCAGCCGCCGCCGCTCGCGGCCCCGCGCCCGTAGCCGCGGAGCTCGACGACGAAGGCGCCGTCGTGCTCCGGCGCGGTCGTATAGACCTCGAGCCGACACGTGAACGGGCCCGACGCGACCGCGAGGTGCGCCACCAGCGCCGTCTCGTCTCCGGGGCCGAGCTCCTCGAAGGCCGGCGCGTCCACCCCGAGGCACGCCTCGCCCCCAATGAGCCGCGGGGGAGCGTTGAAGGTCAGCGGGGCCGTCCCGGCGCTCGACACCGTGAGCGTCACCGCCACCCGCTTCCCCGGGGCGCTCAGCGGCAGGCTCACGCTGTCGCCGTAGGCCAGGATCCGGTCGCCGTCCCGCAAGCGCACCGCCGGCGCCTGCCCCGCGGAGCGGAGCGTCAGCGTCCGCTCGACCACCTCGCCCTGATGCAGCCCGCGGGCCACCAGGGTGGCCGACAGCGGCCCGGGCCCGAGCGGATCGAGCTCGACCACGACGTAGGCCGCGTCCCCCGCCGGCCCGAGCACCGGGGCCGGCTGCCGCACGAGGCGCACGTCGACGTTGGCGAGCTCGCGCGCGAAGACCGCGCCGTCGAGCCAGTAGGCCGCCGTGCCGCCGTTCTCGAGCAGATACACCAGCCGCCGCGGCGACCCGACCGCGACCGCGCCGATGTCGTCCTCCTCGCCGCGCAGCCCCTCGTCCCAGCGCCACCAGCGCGGCAGCGGGCGCGCCGCCGCGACGGCGTCACCCACCAGCTCCCAGGTGAAGGACCCGCCGACCGCCGCGGCGCTCTCGAGCCGCAGCGTCACCGAGAAGGGCCCCGAGGTCGTCGGGACGAGGCGCGCCAGCACGCTCCCCGTCGCCCCGACCGGCAGCGCCCCGTCGACGACGTGCGCCTCGACCTCGACCCCGTCCGCCGCGACGACCTCGATGGCGTTCAAGGTCGCCGCGCGCCGGCCGACGTTGCGCACGCTCCAGCGGTAGCTGCCCTCGCCCACGATCAGGATCTCGCCGAGGTCGTCCTGCTCGCCGTCCGACAGCGGCACCCCGGGGATCCGCTGGACCGTCAGCCCGCTCGCCCCCGCCGCCGCTCCGCGCCCGCGCAGCCACAAGAGCCGCGGCCCCGCCGGGTCGTCGCTCGCGACCACCAGCCGCGCCTCGAAGGCCCCGGTCGCCGAGGGCTGGATGTAGAGCCGCATCAGCTCGCTCGCCCCGGGTGCGATGTCCGGGAACGGGTCCTCGACGTGTACCTCGCACGCCTCGCGGCTGGCGAGCTGCGAGGCGCCGACGTGGAGCAAGACCGAGCCGGCGTTGACCACGCGGACCGGGATGGCCGTCACCTCGCCGACCGGCAGCGCGCCGAGATCCACCGGGACGCCCTCGGGCAGATCGACGTCGTCGAGCTGGAATCCCAGACTCGGCGCCGCCACCGCGTCCCCGCGGATCGTGAAGCTGAACGGCCCCTCGTCCGGGTCGTCGGTCGCCGCGATCAGGGACGCCTGGAAGTCCCCCGGCGCCACCGGCGTCAGGGTCACCACCAACAGCGCGCCCGCGCCGGCCGGCAGGATGCCCGGCGGCACCACCGTGACCCGCGCGACCGCGTTGACGCTGCTCGTCCTGGCGAACGGCGGATCGTCGCCGAAGTTCAGCGCCAGCGTCCCGCGGTTCTTGACGACGTAGGCCAGCTGCAGCGCCGCCCCCGCGCCCACCGTGCCGAGGGCGTCCACGCCCCCGCCCTGCACGACCGCCTGGCCGCGCTGCAGCTCGAGGTCCGGCGCCGCGGCGACCTCGACCACGACCGTCGCGAAGCCGCTCTGGGGGCCGCCGAGCCCGGTCTGCCCCCGGTCCCGCGCCGTCACCGTCACCTCCGCCGCGCCGACGAAGCCGGTGCGGGCCGTGAACGTCATGCCCGCCAGCGCCTCGTTCACCGCCGCGACCGCGCCGCTGAACGCCAGCAGCGGCCCCCCCGGCGTCCCGCCGACCAGCGTCACGCCGCTCGCCGCGGGCAGCCGGACGCCACCGTCGGGGGCGGACACCTCGACGTCGAGGGTGGTCGCGTCGACGTCCGCGACCGTCAGCGGCCCGGCCGACGAGAGCTTCACCGGCGCGTGCTCGGCCGCCGCGACGACGACCTCCGACGCCGTCACCACCGGCGCGTCGTTGTGCGCGATGACGGTCAGGCCGGCGGTCGCGGTGTCGACGCTGAAGCTCGGATCGCCAGGGATCGCGAGCGCCGGCACGACCTCGCCGCCCACGTGCCCCACCCCGTCCCAGGCCCGCAGGACCAGCGCGGGCGCGAGCGCCCCGGCGAAGTCCGGCTCGGGCACGAAGCGCACGCGGCTGCCGAGGGTCGCGGCCAGCACCCGCGGGGCCTCGCCCAGCTCGGCCCACGTCCCCTCGCCGCCGTCCCACTCCCAGCGCCCGTGGGTGGCGTCGGCGTAGATCACCAGGATCCCCGAGGTCTCCCCGGGGTCCTGGTCGCTCACCTCGAGCCCCGCGACGATGTCGGCGACGGCGTCCCCCAGCGGGTCCGCGCCGTCCTCGTCGACCGCGGTCAGCGCCACGTCGACCGGGACCAGGACCGGCGCGTCGTCCACGTCGTCGACCCAGACCGTGAGCGCGGTCTCGACGTACAAGCCGGTCGTGTCGGTGGCGCGCACGGTGACCTCGTGGTGGTCGGCGACCTCGAAGTCGAGGCTGCGGCCGACGATCAAGCGACCGCGGGGGTCGATGGCGAAGATGGCGTCGGGATCGTCGACGATCGCGAGGGTCTGCGCGTCGCCGGCGTCGGGGTCGCCGAACGCGGTGAGCTGGCCGACGACGGCGCCCGGACGCAGGTTCTCGGCGAGGTGGTCGGGGGACAGCGCGACGCCGAGGGGGGGCTCGGGGAGGTCGCCGACGGTAAGCACGAAGCTCGCGCTGGCGGCGTGTCCCGCGCTGTCGGTGACGGCGATCTGGAGGTGGTGCTCGGCCCGCGCCTCGTGATCGAGGGTCGCGCGGGCCAGCAGCCGGTCCCCGGCGATGACGAAGGCCGGATCGAGCTCGCCCACGAAGGCGAAGACCCAGTGATCGCTCAGGTCGGGGTCGCCCACGACGGCGAGCTGGCCGACCAGGCCCCCCGGGGCGATGCCCTCGGGCACCGCCAGCGGGGTGAGGGTGAGCCCGGTGGGCGGCTCGTTGATGTCAACAAGATTGACATTAAGGGTCCGCTGGACCGAGAGCCCGCCGCGGTCGCGGGCCTCGACCTGGAGCCTGAAGGTCGAAGGATCGCGCTCGAAGTCGAGGACCGCGTCGGTCACGAGGTCGGCGCCGTCGACGCTGAAGCGCCCGCCGGCGCTGTCCCACAGGGTGAAGGTGTGGGTGTCGTTGGCGTCGGGGTCGCCGAGCGCGGTCAGCACCCCGACGACCGTCCCCGCCGGCAACCCCTCGGCGATCGCGGCGTTGCTCAAGGACAGCGACGTGGGCGCCTCGTTGCGGTCGAGCACCGCCAGGGTGAAAAGCTGATCGACGCTCAGCCCGCTCTTGTCGGTGGCGCGGACGGTGAACGACACGCTCGCCTCGGACTCGAAGTCGAAGCTGCGGGCCGACGTCACGGTGTTCCCGGCGAGGGCCACGGCCCCGTCGGGGTTGGCGACCAGCGCGAAGGTGAAGGATTCGTTGGGGTCGGGATCGCCCACCGCCGCGAGCTGCCCGATCCACTCTCCGGCCGGACGCCCCTCGGCGACCCCCGACCCCGACAGCGTGACGCCGGTGGGCGGCTCGGCGAGGTCGGTGACGGTGATCTCGAAGGACGCCTCGGCGGAGAGGCCGGCGGAGTCCACCACGCGGACGCGGATGTAGCGGCGGTCACCGGCCTCGGCGTCGAGGGGGGCGGCGGTCTCGAGGCGATCGGCCGCGATCCGGAAGGCCCCGCCCGGGTTCTGCAGCAGCGTGAAGCTGTGGGAGTCGCCAGCGTCGGGGTCGCCGGCGGCGGCCAGGTGACCGACCAGGGTGCCGGCGGGGCGGTTCTCGGCGACCTCGGTCGCGTCGAGGGTGACGCCGGTGGGCGGCTCGGCGACGTCGCGGACGCTGACGGTCACGTCGCGCTCGACCCACAGCCCGCCGCTGTCGGTCGCCCGGACGCGGAGCGGGTAGCTCGCGGCGAGCTCGAAGTCGACCTTGCGCGCGAGGCGCAGGGAGGCGTCCTGGACCGCGAACGTCCCGGTCGGATCGCTGACGAGGGTGAAGCGGTGGGTGTCGCCGCGGTCCGGGTCGACCGCGGCGAAGGCGCCGATGGTGGCGCCGATGTTGGCGTCCTCGAACACCGCGGCGCCGCCGAGGGTGACGTCGGTCGGCGCCTCGTTGTCGTCGAGCACGGTGATCGGCACCAGGGCGTCGGCGCTGAGGCCGGCGCGGTCGGTCACGCGGACCGGGAGGTAGGCGACGGGGTCCGCCTCGTGGTCGAGGGCGGCCGCGGTGACGACGAAGCCGCCGACGATGGCGAAGCGCGCGCCGGGGCCGATGATCGCGTACTGGTGCGTGTCGCCGGCGTCCGGGTCGAGGGCGCTCAGCGCGCCGACGAAGGTCCCGATGGCCGCCGACTCGTGGACGCTGGAGGGGGCCACGGCGACGCCGCTGGGCGCCTCGTTGACGTCGGTCACGACGACGAGCGCGGCCTGGTCGGCGTAGAGGCCGCCGATGTCGGTGACGCGGACGGTCAGCGTCCACGTCGGGTGGGACTCGAAGTCGAGGGGGCCCGTGGTGCGCAGCGCCGTGCCGATGATGACGAAGGGGGCGGCGCCGAGGTCGACGAGGCTGAAGGTGTGGGCGTCGACGGCGTCGGGGTCGCCGAGCGGCGCGAGGGTCGCGACGAGGCTGCCGGGCGGCGCGCTCTCCGGCAGCGGCGCGAGGTCGAGGGCGACCCCGGTCGGAGGCTCGTTGCGGTCGAAGATGTAGACGGTGATCCAGTCCTCGGCGACGAGCCCGCCGCGATCGCTGACGCGGACCAGCACCTCGAGGGTGTCGGCCGCCTCGTGGTCGAGCGGCGCGGCGCTGGTGAGCAGCGCCCCCTCGATGGCGAAGGCGCCGCCGGCGTCGTCGAGCAGGGTGAAGGTGTGGCGCTCGTTCTGGTCCTGGTCCGCGATGGCGGACAGGGTCCCGACGACGCTGTGGAGGGGGCGGTCCTCGGCGATCCCGGTGGGGGAGAGGAACACGCCGAGGGGCGGGTCGTTGACGTCGCGGACCGAGAGGTAGAAGGACTGCTCGAGGAAGAGGCCGAAGGAGTCGGTGGCGCGGACGCGGATCCCGTAGCTGCTGCGCACCTCGTAGTCGAGGACCTTGGCGGTCTCGAGGGTGACGCCGTCGGCGCCGACGCGGAAGGCGTTGCCGGGGTTGTCGACGAGCAGGAAGGTGTGGGTGTCGTCCGGGTCGGCGTCGAGGGCGGTCAGCACCCCGACCGGGCTGCCGACCGGGAGGTTCTCGTCGACCTCGGTGCCGCCGAGGAGGACCGCGTTGGGCGGCACGGCGGCGCGCGCCGGGGCGGGCAGGCTCGCGAGGAGCAGGGCGAGGAGCGGCGGCAGGGCGGCGAGCCCGCGTGGGGTCGTCATGGGCAGACCTCGCCTTCGAGGTTGCCGCACAGGGTGACCTCCCCCCCCACGGTGACGGTGGCGAAGGTCGCGGCGACGTCCTCGCTCTCGAGCAGCGCGTTGTGGCGGACGCTGACGTGACCCTCGACCGCCTCGAGCGCGGGCAGGGTCAGGGCGGCCAGGTCGGGGTTGGACTCGACCCGCAGGTCGCCGAAGGGGAAGCCGCCGGCGACGCTGCCGACGTGGGTCAGCGCCGGCGCGAGCAGCGAGGACAGCCAGGTGGCGCGGACCACCTCGAGGTCGCCGCCGATGGTGGCCAGGAGCGGGAACGCGACGACGCCGTCGTTGCAGGTGACGTCGGAGATGACGAGGTGGCGGCCGACGGCGGTCAGCGCCGGCAGGCCGAGGCGGTTGATGGGGGTCGCGGCGACGCGCAGGTCGCCGGTGACGGTGGCGAGGGCGCCGAGGCGCGCGTCGACGCCGCCGGTGCGCTGCAGCTCGAGGTTGCCGCCGACCGAGGAGAGGGCCGGCAGATCGACCAGGAGCGCCTGACCGTTGTCGGTCACGATGAGGTCCGAGTGGAGGATCGGCAGGGAGGTCACGCTGAGCGTGGTCAGGCGCGAGTCGAGGGTGACGGTGAGGGCGGCGCCGAGGTCGGTGAGGGCCGGCAGGCGGATCGCCTCGGTGTCGGCGAGGTCCGTGAAGGTGACGCGCCCGCCGACGGCGGCCAGCCGCGGCAGCGCGAGGCTGACGATGCCGACGCCGCCCGAGCCGGTCACGCTGACGTCGCCCGAGACCTCCACGAGGGAGTCGAGGCTCAGCGTGAAGGCGTCGAGGCGGGTGAGGCGCACCTCGCCGTCGACGCTGACGAGGTTGGGGAGATCGACGCCCACCGCGAGGTCGGTGAGATCGATGTCACCGGCCAGGGTGGCGAGGCGGCGGGCGACGAGGTAGGTCGTAGCGCCGGCGCTGAGGTCGATGTCGCCGCCGATCGCGCGCAGCGAGGGGAAGGTCAGCGACAGGCTGCCGCCCGCGGCGGAGGTGGAGTAGCGGGTGGCCCGCAGCGCGCCGCCGAGGCTGGTCAGGGCGCTGAGGTCGACGGCGACGAGGCCGACGTCGCGCAGGCGCAGGTCGCCGTTGATCGTCTCGAGGCGGCCCGCCTCGAGGTCGAAGATGCCGTGGCCGAGGTCGACGTGGCCGCCGACGGTGCGCAGGTTCGGGAGATCGATGGTCCCGACCGAGTGGGTGTAGGCGAAGACGATATTGCCGCCGACGCGGGTGAGCCGCGGCAGCGTGAGGTTGCCCGAGGCCTCGGTGCCGACCTTGCCGACGACGCGGATCGAGCCGGTGACGACCTCGAGGTCGTCGAGGCGGATCCCCGCGGAGTCCTGGGCGGTGACCACGAGGTCGCCGTCGATGGTCGTGACGCCGGCGAAGCGCGCCTCGTCGGCCTTCGAGGTCAGGCTCGCGGTGCCGGCGAAGAGCTCGCCGTCGACGGAGGGGCGGCCGGAGGTCGTGTCGCCCGTCTTGACGTCGGCGTCGAGGGGCGGCAGGCCACCGCCGGCAGCGTCGCAGCCGGCGAGCGCGGCGAGGGCGAGGGCGACGCTCGGGACGATGAGCCAGGGCCGAGCCGGGGCGAGGGCGCGCACGGCTACTGCCCTCCGAAGGGGCTGAGCTCGCTGTCGGCGGGCTTCACCTTGCGGTCGAAGGTGTAGCTGGCCCACAGGCCGCCGACGAACTCGACGTAGTCGTGGCCGGTGTGGACGTCGGCGCGCAGGCCGAGGGCGAAGGCGTCGCTGAGCTTGTAGCCGAGGGTGCCGCTCGCGGCGAAGGCGAAGGCGAAGCTCGACTGGCTCGCGTGGTAGGCGCCGAGCGGCTCCTCGGTGTCGGGGTCGAGGAGCTCGGCGCGGGCGGCCTGCCGGGCGGGGTCGGTGGGGAAGTAGGGGGTGGCCTCCTCGCTGAACCAGTTCACGCCGAGGTCGGCGCTCAGCGCCCAGGTCAGGTCCCCGTCGGTGCGGCGCCAGCGGACCGGCACGCTCACGTTGAGGAAGCGCTGGGGGCTGAAGTAGCCGCCCTGGCCGTAGGTGAAGTGGCGCAGGTTCTGGTCGAACAGGAGGCCGCTCACCGCGAGGCCGGTCGAGGCGGTGGTGCCGCCCCAGTCGTAGAGGCGCCAGTCCATGCCGAGGCCGGTCTCGACCGACCAGTTCAGCGGGACGTCCTGGCCGAGCCACACCGCGGCGCCGCCGAAGAGGAAGAGGCTGGCGTCGTCGATGATGACGCCGAGGTCGACGCGGCCGCCGTTCTTGGTGACGCCGCCCCAGACGGCGCCGGTGAGCACGTCCTGGGCGCCGGCGTAGGACAGCAGCGAGTCGGCGACGGTGTCGCGCGACAGCGTCAGGGCGAGGCCGACGTCGCCGAAGCGGTCGCGCCAGTCGAGGCGGCCGACGGCGGTCTGGCGGGCGAAGCCGAGGGGGCTCGCGCCGGCCATGAGCGTGAGCGACTCGTAGCTCAGCGTGGCGTCGAGGCGCACGCCGGCGGCGGACTGCTCGTAGGCGCCCCCGGCGAGGTCGGGGGTGACGCCGCTGGTGCCGAAGAGGTTCGCGAAGCGCGCCGCGTCGAGGTCGAGCTCGCCCGCGAGCAGGGTCACCGGGGTCGCCGCGAAGGTCAGGCGCACCTTGTAGCCGGCGGGGATGGCGAGGGTGATCGGGGCCCGCAGCTCGATCAGCTGGCCGAGTCCCGGCTCGCCCTGGCGCGAGCGGACGTCGAAGCCGACCCCGAAGCGCACCGTGTGGCGCGCCTCGAGGGCGGCGATCTCGGCGCTGATCTCGTCGTGGAGCGTCACGTCGGCCTTGCCCGAGGCGGCCGCGCGGTCGCCGAAGCGGCTGGCGGCCTTGCTGATCAGCGCGCGATCGGCCTGCGGCCCGGTCATCTCCCCGGTGACGCCGGTCTGACCGACCTCGAGGGCGAGCGCCCGCTCGTACGCGTCCATCGCCTGGCCGTCTTCGCCGAGGAGCACCGCCATGCGCGCCGCGGCGAGGTGCATCCGCGGCTCGTTCGGGAGGCGCGCGAGGCCCTCGTCGCGGAGCTTCGCGGCGAGCTGCGGGCGGTCGGTCTCGACCGCGGTCCGGATGGCGCCCTCGCGGGCCTCGACGCTGTCGGGGTGGGCGCTCAGCACGCGCTCGAACACCTTGGAGGCCTCGGCGAAGTCCCCGGCGCTCACGTAGAGGCGGCCGAGGGCGTTGAGCAGGCGCGCGTCGTCCGGGTAGCGCTCGAGCGGCATCGCGAGGATGTTGTAGGCGGTCGTGTGGCTGCCGCGCTCGCGCACGTCGTCGGCGCGGCGCACGGCGTAGGCGATCTGCAGGTCGGCGAGGCCGCGGCGCTCCGACGGGCTGAGGTCGCTCTCGCCGCCGAGCTCGCGCAGCACCGGCAGCAGCTCGTCGTCGCGGCGCGCGCGGTGCAGGATGGACGCCAGCTGGAGCTTGAGCGTCGGGGTCTCCTCGGGGGCGGCGGCGAGCGCCTCGTACATCAGCGCGAGGGACTGGTCGAAGGCGCCGAGATCGGCGAAGGCGATGGCGACGAGCGCGAGCAGATCGGGCTCGGTGCCGAAGCGCCGCTGCAGCTCGGCGAGCTTGTGGCGCGCGGCCAGCCCCTTGCCGTGCTGGGCCTGGCGCACCGCCACCAGGGCCTCGGTCTGGACCTCGAGCTTGCGCGCCAGCGCCTTGAGCGGCGGGTCACGGTCGGCCTCCTTGATGCGCCCGAGGGCCTCGAGGGCGTCGCCGTAGCGCCCCTCGGCGTTGAGGAGCCAGACCCGCAGGCGCAGGACGTCGCGGTCACCGGTCGGGGCGTCCTGCCTGAGCTCGTCGGCGACCCGGCGCGCGCCCTCGGCGTCGCCGAGCTCGAGGTCGGCGTAGGCCAGATCGAAGCCGACCCGGCGGTTCTTCGGCGCGCGGGCGTGGGCCGCGTCGAGCATGGTGCGCGCCGCCTGGGTCTCGCCGGCCGCGCGCTTCACCGCCGCCTGGTGGCGCAGCACCTCGCTCTCGAGGAAGTCCACGTCGTAGGCGTCGGCGGCCGAGGCGGCGGTCAGGGTCTCGTTGGTCTGGAGCGCCTTCTCCGCGCGATCGGTCGCGAGGTAGACCTCGACCAGCCCGCGCAGGGCCGCGACCTTGCCGGGTTGCTGCTCGAGCACGCGGCTGTAGAGCGCCTCGGCCTCGGGGTAGCGGCGCTCTACGGCGTAGACCCCGGCGAGGACCAGGCGCGCGTCGTCGGCGTGGGCCGCCGAGCGCTTCATCGCCCGGTCGAGCTGGGCCTCGGCCTCGTCGTGACGCCCGGCCTGGGCGGCGGCCTTCGCCTCGTTCACGAAGGCCCAGAACTCGGCGGACTCGAGCGAGCGCTCCCACAGGTCGCGGCGCCGGGGAGCGAGCTTGCGGACGCGCTGCAGCAGCTCGCGCGCGCGGTCGAAGTTCTCGGCCTGCAGCGCCAGGCTGGCGAGGCCGACGAGGGCGTCGACGTCGTTCTTCTTGGCGGCGAGCGCCCGGTTGAACAGCGCCTCCGCCTGGGCGCTGTCCTTCTTGCCGAGGGCCTCGTAGGCCGACGCGATGCGCTCGCCGCGCACGTCGACCGGGCGGGGCTGGGTCGACGCCTCCAGCGCCGCGAGCCGGGCGCGGACCTCGCCGTCCTCGGGGTGCGCGCCGAGGTAGGCGCGCAGCATGGGGACGTCCCTGGGCCCGACGTCGAGCCACAGCAGGGCCTGGTGCCACGCGCGGGCGGCCTCGGCGTTGCCGCGCTCGGCGAGCTCGGCGAGGCGGGTGATGCCGGCGCGCCGGGAGTCCTCCCGGTAGGTCAGGTGCCGCGCCAAAGCGAGGCCGTAGCGGGCGGAGCCGGGGTCGGCCGCGGCCAGGCGCTCGAGGCCGGTCAGCGCCTCCTGCCAACCCTCCGGGGTGCCGCCGAGGGTCTGGTAGAACTCGAGCCCGACCGCGCCGGTGGCCGGGTCGGAGCCGAAGAGCTTGCGGTAGGTCGCGACCGCCTCGGCGACCTTGCCCTCGCGGGCGAGGCGCCGGGCGTCCTCCAGGATCTCGCCGTAGCGGGCGCCGAGGCCGAGGGCCTGGCGCACGACGGCGACGCCCGGGTGCTGGGGGTGGGCGCGCTCGAGGCGCTCGAGGTAGGCGCGCGCCTTGACCGTGTGGCCGGCCCGGGCCCCGGCCAGCGCCAGGCCGGAGAGGGCGTCGGCGTCGTTGGGATCGCTGCGCAGGATCTTCTCCCAGACCTCGACGGCCTTGTCGGTCCGGCCGCGGCCCTCCCAATAGCGGACGTTGGCCCGCAGCTGCTCGATGGCGTCCTGCTCGTCGGGTCGGTCCGGCCCAGGCGTCGCCGCGGCGAGCGCCGCGCACGTAAACAAGAGGGCCACCACGCTCAGTGTTCGGCGCACGGTGAGCTCCAGCGCGGCTCCAGGGCCCCGTCGGCGGCGAAGCGATAGCGCCCCTCCGCGAAACCGAGCCCGAAGAGCAAGAGGTTGTGATCGAAGTAGCGCGGCGGCTCGCCGTAGAGGGGGCCGCGCGCCGCGGCGGCGATCCGCGCCGACAGCGCCGCGCCGAGGGCCTCGTCGCCGGCGCGCAGCGCGGCCGGGAGCAGCGCCCCGGAGAAGCCGACCGGCCCGGAGTTGGTCACGGCGCCGTCGCGGGCGGCGCTGTCGACGACCTCGGGGACGGCGCCGCGGGCCTTGGTGAGCGCGAGCATCCCGCGGCCGGCGGCGGCGAGGGGGGCGGCGAGCGCGTCGCCCGGGGCGAGCATGCCGTTCCAGAGGTAGACGCGCACGGCGTCGTAGCTGCCCTTGCTGCCGTGCACCGGGTCCGGGGCGAAGCCGCCCTCGCGCCACGCCACCCAGTCCGGGAAGAGCCCGTGGGGGGCGACCTCGCGGGCCATGCGGGCGGTGCTCGCGAGCAGCGCGTCCCAGGGGCCGGGGAGGCGGAGCGCGGCGAAGCGGCGCAGGAGCTGCACCGGGAGGTAGCTCGGGTTGAGGCGCCAGGTCCCGGCGCCGTCGTCGAAGCCCACCGGGCCGGGGAGCAGCGTCGGCCCGAGCTCCGGCAGCGCGCGGACCTCGTCGGCGACGATCCGGGAGGCGAGGGACCGGCCGAGCGCGCCGAGCGCCGGATCGCGCCAGATCCGCCCGCCCTCGATGAGGGCGTAGGCGAGCCACAGGTCCGCGTCGCTGGCGGCGTTGGGATCCAGCACGCCCCAGCTCCCGTCGTCACGGCGGCCCCAGCGCCAGGCCGGGAGGTGCGCGGCGAGGTCGCCCTGGGCGAGGTTCGCGCGGGTCCAGGCGAGCAGCGCGTCGAAGCGGGCGCGGTCGTTGGCGACGAGCGCGAAGAAGAGCGCGTAGGACTGGCCCTCGGAGGTGCTGTGGTCCGCGGCCGCGGAGTCGATCACCCGCCCCTCGGGGCTGATGAAGTGCGCCGCGTAGGCCTCCCACAGCGGCCAGTCGCGGTCGCAGCCGGCGCCGGCCGGACCCGGCGGGCGGGTCGCGCAGGCGGCCGGGCCGCCCAGGGCCGCGGCGAGCAGGACGGCGCCGATGAGGGTGCCCGCGGGTGACACGGCGCCTCGCCGGCGACACAGGTGCGGGGCGGCGCTGACGCTCATCCCTCGCCGCCGGCCGCGAGGCGGCGGTACTCGACGTAGGCCAGGCGGCGGCGGCCGACCCACGCGCCGATGAGGGCGGCGAGGAGCAGCGCCGGGATGAGCAGCAGCCAGTGGCGGGCGAGGAAGAGCTGCGCCTCGCGGGCCGGGGGCAGGCTGCCGACGCTGTAGGCCGAGGCCAGGCGGAACAGCATCCGGCGGTCGCCCGCCTGGATCAGGGCGTCCGAGCGGACGCTGGTCGCCTCGGAGAAGGCGCGGATGTCGATGAAGTCGGGCATCGCGGTCGGGGCGGTGGCGGTGATGACGACCGCGCTCTTGCCCCCGCCGTAGGGCGACGGGAGGCCCATGACGAAGGCCGCCTCGGTGTCGAGCTGGGCGATCGCCTCGCGGGCCCGGTCGACCTCGGTGCCGAGCTCGGTGCCGGCGACGAAGGACTCGACCTGGGCGAGCACGCCGAGGTCGGGGACGATGGGCCGCCCCGGCAGCCCGCGGATCGGGAGCGAGGCGCTCCAGCGGCCGACGAGGGGCTGGTCGTGGGCCTCGCCGATCACGACCAGATCGCGGTCGGCGGCGGTGTCGACCGCGTCCGGAGCGACGAAGCGCGCGCCGAGCGGCGGGTAACCCGTGACGGCGGCGGCGTGGGCGGCGAAGGACAGCGTGGTCGCGAGGTCCGCCGCGCTCGGGTGCTCGGGCAGGACGATGGCCGTGCCCGAGAGGTCGGCCAGCCGGGTGAAGGGGTAGCCGTCGTCGACGAAGCGCTGCATGTCGGGGAGCTCGGCGAAGTGCGGGTAGCCCTCGAAGTGCAGCGCGGAGTCGCCGAGGAGCGTGGTCGTCACGCCGTCGCGCTCGAGGTTCGGGCAGAAGCCGTCGCCGGGGGGGACGACGTGGACCGCGAGCTCGTCGTAGCCGGCGAGGGCGGCGATGGGGAGGCGGATGCGCCGGCTCTGGCGTTGGCGCTGGGCGGCGGAGCGCGCCGCGGGCAGCCGCGTGATGTAGCGGCCGTTGAGCTCGACCTCGAGGCTCGGCAGCGGCACGCCGGGGGGGCCGTCCTGGGCCCACGCGAGGTCGAGCTCGACGTAGTCATCGGGCCAGGTGAAGACGTCGGGGGGCATCCGCCACTGGACGGCGATGGTGCCGCCGATGGCGCCCTCGGCGCGGAGCTTCTCCGCGGGCGCGAGGGACGACAGCTTGACCGGCGCGCCGGCGTCGATCCAGCGCGGGGCGTCGTAGGGGACGCGGGGCGGCGGCTCGGGAAGCGCGACGAGGTGGGCGACCGCGCCCTCGGTCAGCGCCTCGTAGTCGAGCACCATGCGGCGGGCGGCGACCTCGAGGTCGGCCACGTCCCGGCCGGCGACGACGAGCAGCTTGGTGTGCCCGCCGGCGACGGCGGGGTGGTCGATCAGCGTGACCGTGGGCCCGTCGACGGCCTCGAAGCCGGGGATGAGGGCGCGCTCGGCGTTGGTCACGAGCACGACCGCGCTCGTCGCTGGGAGCGCCCCCAGCGTCGTCGGGAAGCGCAGGCGCTCGCCGGCGCGCAGCCCGAACCAGGACGCGACGAGGCTGGCGACGCGGCTCACGCGCAGGTCGGCGGGGGGGAGGACGGCGATCGGGATGGTGACGGCCGCGTCGGCGACCGCGTCGTAGAAGGGCAGCGGCAGCACGGAGAGGTCCGACGGCAGCGGCAGCGGGGCGCTGCGGGTGGCGAGCTCGCCGCCGACGAGGACGAGCCAGCTCCCCGGGTCGACCAGGGTGGCGCAGGCCTCGGGGGGGAGGTCGAAGGCGAAGGTGAGGGTGTTCTTCTCGCCGAGGAGGCGGGAGTCGACCGGGAGCTCGGCGGCCTCGGTGGTGGCGCGCGCCGCGTCGAGGGGCAGCACGCCGACCTTCTCGCCGTTGATGTGCACGGCGATGGTCGCGACCCCGGGGGGCACGGGCGCCGCGGGGTCGAGGCGCACGGCGAGGCGGGCCTCGGTCAGGACCTCGTCGCCGCGGGCGTAGAACGGCAGCGTCATGGTCGTCTGGGTGCTGTAGCGGCGGCGGCCGGCGGTCAGGCCGAGGTCCTCGAAGGAGCGGACGACCCAGCCGTCGCCGGTGCGCGTGGCCTCGGCGTGGGCGTCGCCCGAGGGGAGCGCGAGGGAGGCGCAGGCGAGGAGCAGGGCGCCGAGCTTGGTGGCGCCCTTGCGGCGCGCGAGCAGGCCCGCGGGCAGGCGGACGGCGCCGCGGAGGGCGTGGGCCCCGATGGTGGCGATGGCGCGCCCGGGGCTGTCGCGGCGGCGCCCCTCGGTCCAGTCGAGCCAGGTCGTGGGGGGGCTGAACACGGTGCGGACGAGGGCCGACTCCTCGGGGATGGCGAGGGGCTGCACGAAGCGCACGTGCAGGACGGTGTCGCGGCGGCGGACGACCTCGACCGGGAGCGGCGTCTCCTCGCCGTCGAGGAGGGCGACGTGGAGGGTGTCGCCGATCTCGACCTCGACCCGGGTGGGGGTCGCGATGGCCATGCCGTCCATCGAGACGTTCAGCGTGTGGCCGACACAGGTCTTGCCGTCGCCGAGCCAGAGGACGGCCGGGAGGCGGCGGACGACCCGGGGGAAGGTCCGGCGTTGCCGCTTCTCCCACGCCACGGCGAGGGCGGCGGAGAGGATGGTGAGGTTGTAGACCGTCCACGTGAGGTTGATGCCGACGACCTCGGGCTCGGCCTGGCCGCTGATGATGCGCTGGATGCCGAAGGCGACGCCGACGAGGTTGAGCAGGATGAGCAAGATGTAGGGGCGGGCGATCTTCTTGTCGAAGTAGGTGCCGTCGATGACGCCGCCCTTCGCGGTGACGTTGAAGCTGCCGAGGCGCGGGCTGATGATCGCGAGGGTCGTCGGGATGGTGATGTAGTAGGCGAGGACCGCCTCGTAGACCTCGGCCCAGAACGAGTGCCGGAACTGCCCCTGGATGCGCGAGTTGGTGAGGATCGAGTGCGCGAGGTGGGGCAGCGCGTAGGCCAGGATCAGCGCGGCGGGCGCGTTGAAGATGTGGGCGTCGAAGAGCAGGTAGGCCAGCGGCGCCGTCAGGAAGATGATGCGCGGGATGCCGTAGAAGAAGTGGAGCATCGCGGCGGCGTAGCAGAAGCGCTGAAAGAGGCGCAGGCCGCGGCCGAAGAAGGGGTTGTCGATGCGGAAGATCTGGGCCATCCCGCGGGCCCAGCGGATGCGCTGGCCGACGTGGGCGGAGAGGCTCTCGGTGGCGAGGCCGCCGGAGAGCGGCAGGTTGAGGTACGCCGACGAGTAGCCGCGCCGGTGCAGCTTGAGCATCGTGTGGGCGTCCTCGGTGACCGTCTCGGGGGCGATGCCGCCGATCTCCTCGAGGGGGCCGCGCTTGATGACGGCGCAGGAGCCGCAGAAGAAGGTCGCGTCCCACAGATCGTTGCCCTTCTGGATGACGCCGTAGAAGAGCTCGCCCTCGTTGGGGACCTTGCGGAAGGTGCCGAGGTTCCGCTCGAAGGGATCGGGGGAGTAGAAGTGGTGCGGGGTCTGGACCATCGCGAGGTTGCGGTCGCGCACCAGCCAGCCCATGGCGAGCTGGAGAAACGAGCGGGTCGGGACGTGGTCGCAGTCGAAGATGGCGATGTAGTCGCCGTGGGTGGTGGTCATGGCGTGGTTGATGTTGCCGGCCTTCGCGTGGCGGTTGTTCGGCCGGGTGAGGTAGCGGACGCCCGCCTGGGCGCAGTAGGCGCGGAACTCGTCGCGCTTGCCGTCGTCGAGGACGTAGACGTTGAGCTTGTCCGCGGGCCAGTCGAGGGCGGAGGCGGCCAAGATGGTGGCGCGCACGACCGAGAGGGGCTCGTTGTAGGTCGGGATGAAGACGTCGACCGAGGGCCAGGTCGAGGGGTCGGAGGGCAGCGCGACAGGGCGGCGGCGTAGCGGCCAGGCGGTCTGGATGTAGCCGAACAGCAGCACCAGGAAGGCGTAGCACTCGGCGACGAGGAGGATGATGCTGAGGGTGGTGTCGGTGGTGCGCTCGGCTCCGACGGTGGTGCTGAGGCGCCAGAAGATGTAGCGCGAGGAGACCGCCACCGAGACGAGCATCATCACGAGGGTCACGTAGCGCCCGCGGCCGCGGCTCAAGGTGAGGGCCATGACGAAGACGGCGGCGCCGAAGAGGGTCTGGGCGTGGACGCCGAGGGGGGTCGCCACGACGGTGGAGAGCAGCGCGAGGACGACGAGCCAGACGAGCCAGCGGATGGGCGCGAAGACGTTCTTCCTGGCCCACGGCGCGAGGGCAGCGGTGGGATCCATCGCTGGCGAGCGGCGGTTCATGCGAGGGCCTCGATGAGCCAGGCGGAGACTTCGTGTAGCCCGGCGACGAACTGGGAGTGGGGCGCATAGCGGACGGCGGTCTGGCGCTCGGCCACGGCCTCGCGCACCGACTCGTCCTCGTAGAGGGCGACGCTGAGCAGGCGATCCCCGAGGGCCTGGCCAAAGGCGGCGCGGACGTCGCGGCTCAGGGGACGGCGGGGATCGAGGCGGTTGATGAGGAAGCCCACGGCGCGCTGCGAGCCGGCGCGGGTCGCGGAGAGCTCCTCGAGGAGGTTCTCGGTGTCGGCCAGGTTGGCGTACGACAGCGCGTCGGCGCCCAGGACGACGAGGACCGCGTCGGCGAGGTCGGCGACCTGATCGGACCACGGGTTGCGCCCCGCCGGGGTGTCGATGACGAGGAGCTCGCTGCCGCTCGGGAGGAGGCCCTCGAGGCGGGCGCTCAGCCAGCGCGGATCGTTCTGCACCGTGCGCGTGAGCTCGGAGACCTGGGCGCGGGTGGCGCGGCCGAACGGGACGAACGGGACGTCGGGCTGCAGCGCGCGGAGGAGCTCCACCAGATCCGGCCCGCCGAACTTGGGGTCGGACAGCCCGCGCGGCTCGCCCACCGGCACCCCGAGGTGCAACCCCAGGGTGTTCTGCGGATCGAAGTCGATGGCGACGCTGCGCACCCGCTCGGCGGTCACGCGCGCGAGGGCGGCGGCGATGGTCGTGCGACCGACGCCCCCGTTGAGAGAGATCAGCGCGACGCGCTTCAACGGCTCTCCTCCGCGGCCTCTGGTGCGCCGTCGAGGTACCAGTCCGCGGCGGGCGCGACCGGGCGCGCGGCGCGGCGGGTGTCGAGGTGGGCGATCTTGCCCTGATCGGCCTCCATCGCGGCGCGCTCGCGCTCGGCGTTGCGGCGCCAGCGCTCGCTCTGGAGGAAGCGCTCCGCCGAGCGCATCAGCGCCCAACGCGACACGGCCTGGTCCTGCCGCGCGCCACGCCCCACCTCGAGGTACGGGTAGTCGACGCCCGCTGTGGTCAGCTCGTCTCGTGTCCTGGAATCCAAAGTAACCTCCGAGGTGGATGGCCGCCGGTCTGGTCGCGGCCGTTCATTCATTTTCGGCGCCGCCGGGCGTGAACCGCGTTCTTTCGGACTGTTTGTTTAGTTCTTCTGCGTGGTTGGGATCGCGACGGCGCGCGACACATCAGCGGATTGCGGAGGGCTCGAGGTGCCCGGCCAGCTCGTCCTGGAGGGCGCGGCGGACGGTCCGCCAGTCGTCCTCGAGGAGGCCGCCGGTGTCGACGGAGTCCGGGTTGAGGCTCCAGACGGTGAAGCTCGCGCCGAGCTCGTCGGCGTAATCCATGAGGTGCTCGAGCCAGAGCCGATCCTGGCTGCTCTCGAGGCGCGAGCCGAACTCGCCGATGAGGATGGGCGCGAGCTCGTCCCGGGCGATGAACCCCCAGGCGGCCTCCCACACGTCGGGCAGGTCGTCGGGGAAGGCGGCTGAGGCGAACCAGGGCTGGTCGGTCACCGAAGCCGGGTAGTCGTGGATCGAATACACGAGCTGCTCGGGGATCGCCAGACGCACCGGGTCCGAGCGGACCCCGGCGAGGTTCCCGCCGGTCCAGTAGTGGTCGTAGGGGAAGTCCGCATGCCGCCCGACCCCCTCGACGATGATGAGGAGCTCGGGGTTCACCGCGAGGATGGCGTTCCCTGCGCGCTCGGCCGCCGCGCGCCAGTCGGTCTCCGGCACGTCATCTCCCCAGCTGCCGTCGGGCTCGTTCGACAGGTCGACCCCGACGACCGTCGGGTCGCCGAGGTAGCGCGCCGCTAGATCCATCCAGTCCCGGACCCACCGGGCTTCGCCCCAGCCCTCGGCGTACCAGGGGCCGTCCTTGGTGCAGCCGCGCGCCTCGGTGGCCGCCTCGGAGGCGTAGGCGCGGTGGCGATCGAGGATCACGGCGAGCCCGCGCTGCCCGGCCTCGGCGATCAGGCGGTCGAGCACCTCGAGCGAGGACAGCCCGACGAGCTCGGGGTTGTGGTCAAAGTCGATGGCGCCCGCCGCCGGGTGTACGCGGGGGTCGAGCATCTCGTTGGCGAACGGCACGCGCAGGGCGTTGTAGCCGAGGCGCTGCACCTGATCGAGGAGCGAGCCGAGGCCGCGGCGGTCGAGCCCGTGCGGGACGAACGCGTCGGTCTCGAAGCCGAACCAGTTCACGCCGGTCAACCGGACCGTCCGCCCGCGGTGGTCGACGAGCCGCGCCCCGTCGGCGTGCAGGTAGCCGGGCGTCCGAACCCCGGGGACCGCGCTCGGCCGCACGTCTCCCGCGAAGGGCGCGAACGCGGCCGGCGTCCGCACGGCGCAGGTCGCCGCGTCCAAGCCGCCGACCGTGTCGCACGCGGCGACGGCCAGCGCGAGCGAGAGCACGAGCCCCCACCCTCGCGCCGGCCGCTCCGCGGCTCTGGCGTCTCCAAGAATCACAAGCTTCTTCGCTCCCGCACGAGCTACTCGCTCACACTATTCTCACAGGCTCTCGCGCCTGCACAATCCCGCTTCGCGCATGTAACTAATTAATCAATTAGTTTGCGCGATGTCAATCCCGATCGCGTCGCCCCGCCAGCGGGCCGGCGTTCTCGTCCCGCGCCAGCCACCGATCCCGCGCTCAGCCCGACGGCTGAAGACCTCCAAAGATGCTGTGATCATACACATCCGGGCGCCGCCGTGTATGCGGTCTTCGCCCTCGCGTCTGATCCATGTCTGATCGAAAAGCGCAGACCTGGCGCGACGCGCCGAGCGCCGGCCCCGCGACGGCGCATCGCCCGCGTGGCGGGGAGCGCAACCCGCTTTGCGCAGACCGCGTCTCCACGTTGCGGTGCGCGGCGATCGCGGGGCGGCGCTCCGGCCCCCAGGGACCGACCCGGCCGAGCGGCCTACAGGCCCGCTGCCGCGCGCACGCGCTCGACCTCTGCGCGGCGGGCCCCCGCCGGGAACGCCGCGTCGTAGCGCGCGACCAGCGCGGCCACGGCGTCGCGCCGTCCCTGGCCGAGGCGAGCCCGCATGAGCCCGACCAGCGCCACCTCCCGGCGCTCGGGTTGCGGATCCCCGAGGTGCGCCGAGAACAGCGCCGCGGCGTCCTCCCAGCGGCCGGCGTCGAGACGCGCCCGGCCCAGCCGCAGCAGCGCCCCGGTGGCCTCGCGGCTCTCCGGGAAGCGCGCCAGGAGCGACGCGTCCTCCCCCAGCGCCGCCAACGCCCGCGGCGCCAGCGGGCCGTCCGGCGCCGCGTCGAGGAGCCTCCGCCAGCTCGCCGCCGCCGCCTCACGCTCGCCGAGCGCCGCCTGGGTCCGCGCGAGCTCCGCCACCGCCCCGAGCGCCACCGGCCCCCTACCCCACCGCGCCGCGTCGGCGTAGGCGTCCCGCGCCCGCGCGAGCTCGCCGGCCACCGTCCACGCGTCCCCGAGCAGGGCCGCGACCGAGGCGCGATCAGCGTCATCGCCCGGCACCAGGGCGCCGAGGAGCGCGATCGCCTCCTCCGACCGCCCCCGCGCCAGCAGCCGCCGCGCCGCCTGGATACGCGCGGTCAGCGGCTCGGCGCGCAGCTCGCTCGGGGCCGGGACCAGCGCCGGCGCCGCGACCTCCGGCGGCTCGGCGGCCCGCTCGGGAGGCCGAGGCTCCCGAGGCGGCGCGACGACCATGACGTCGCCGGCGCCGAGGGTCACGGCGCCCCCCGCCCGCACCTCCACGTAGACGACCCCCTCGCGCACGACCACCCGCGTCCCCTCGTCCGGCGCGCGCGTCACGCTGAACGCCGTCCCGACCACGGTCGCGGCCAGCTCCTCGGTGCGCACGGTGAACCGCTGCTCGCCGACCCGGGGGACGACGCTCACGCTCACCGTCCCGCGCGTCAGCGCCACCTCGGCCTCGCCGTCGCTCCACGCCGGCAGCGACAGATCCGTCTCCGGGGCGACCCGCAGCGTCGCCGTCACGGGGTCGCGGAGCTCGCGGGGAGCGGCGGCCGTCGTCAGCCGGGTCGCCTCCCAGGGCGCCACGGCGCTCGGTGGGCGGGGCGTCTGACCGTCGGCGGCGGTGGCCGGCGCCGTGGCGATCCCCTCGGGCGCGGCGCCCTCCGGGTCGGTGCCGCCCGGCGCGCTCACGAGGACGATCACCGCCGCGCTGGCCACCGCCGCGCCCGCGAAGACCCAGCGCCCGAGCCGTGACCGCTCGGGTCGTCGAGCGGCCGCGATGACGGCGCTCGCCTCGGGCAGCCGGCCGCCCCGGGTGGCGGTCGCCCGCGCAAGAGCGCTCACCCCGGCGTCGTAGCGCGCGGCGAGCCGCGCGCACGCCGGGCAGCGGTCGAGGTGGAAGCGGATCCCGACCGGCGCGTCGTCGCCGCCCTCCCGGGACATGGCGAGCCAGCGGCGGGCGTCGTGGCAGGTGGGCTCGTTCATGGGACGTCCTCGCGGGCGCGCTTGGGACGCACGCCGCTTAGCGCGGCCTCGTGGGGGGCCGCCGGTGGGTGGGGTGACGTCGCCTCGGGCGCCGCGGCGAGGGCGTCGAGGACCTGCTGGCGAGCGGCGAAGAGGCGCGAGCGCACGGTGCCGAGGCGCGCCCCGAGCGCCTCGGCCACCTCCGCGGTGGAGAGGCCCTCGAGCTCGCGCATCACCCACACGGCGCGCTGGGGCTCGGGCAGCGTCAACACGGCGCGCTGCACCACCGCGAGCGCCTCGCGGGCGAGCATCGCGGGCTCGGGCGACGCGGCGCGCGTCGCCTGGTCCTCGCCCCAGCGGTCGTCGCGGCGGCGACGCCGTGAGTCCGCGCGGATGTGCTTGGCGGTGACCCGGTGGGCGATGCCGTAGAGCCAGGTCGTCAGGCGGGCGTCGCCGCGGAAGCGCCGGATGCCGCGAAAGACCTGAACGAAGACCGCCTGGACGAGGTCGTCGACCGGGCCGCTGGGGCCGACCATGCGCCCGACGAAGCGCGCGACCAGCGGCGCGTGTGCCCGGTACAGCTCACCCCAGGCGCGCTCGTCCCCCGCCTGGCAGCGGCGCACCAGGTCGAGCTGACCGGCCCCGCTCACAGCCGCACCCCGACGCGGACGCCGCCGTCGAGCGACCACCGCGGCGCGTCGGCCCGCCCGGCCTGGGACGCCAGGTCGCTCCCGCCGAGGTAGCGCCGGCCGGCGACCCCGACCGCCAGCCACAGCGGACCGGATCCGAGGTCCCAGGAGAGCCACGTCCCGGCGCTGACCGAGGCCAACAGCTCGTCGTGGCGCGCCGTCGCCGCCGCGAAGAGGGCCCCCTCGGCGGCCTGGCCGGTCGTCCAGCGATAGCTCGCCCCGAGCCCGATCTCCGCCCCGAGGGCGAGCGCCACCCCGAGCCGCGCCCGCGCCGTCGCGACCCCGTACGCGCCGACCTCGACGAGGCGCGCCTCGACCCCGCCGCCCCGGACCGTCGCCGGGGTCCCCGCTTCGACGCGGGCGCCGAGGGCGAGC
>PHBI01000270.1 GCA_002841945.1 Deltaproteobacteria bacterium HGW-Deltaproteobacteria-14 | reverse complement strand
AGGACCGCCGGCGGTCCTGCGGTGTCGGACGCAGATCCTCATGATGATACGGCGATTCGTCACGCGCGCGGGCGCAATTTTGACTATGATCACGTTTCTGCGGCGCCGCGACCCGAGGTGGATGAATGCGCACCGGTGCGATTGTGCTCGTTTGGCTCGCGGCGCTCGGCGGCTGTCCGGCCGACGCGACCCCCGCGCCCGACGTCCGCACCGCGGACGCCACCGACACGAGCGCGCTCGACACCGCCACGCCCGCGGACACCGCCGAGCCGCCGGACGCCGCCGATAGCGCGCTGCACGAGGTCGAGGTGGCGCCGTCTGATTCCACGACCGAAGACGCCGACAGCGTCGCGGCAGACACGACCCCGGCCGGGCCGCCGGGCTGCGATCCGATCCTCACCCTCGGTCCGCCGGGGCTCTACCTCTTCCCCTTCGGTGACGCCGATCTCGAGCCGGCGGGCGGCACCGGGGCGTACCGCTTCGCCCTCGACCACGACGCGACGGGGGCGCTGCTGCACCCGCTGACCGGGGCCTACCTCGCGGGGGCGGACCCCGGCGTCGACGTGGTGCGCCTCACCGACGTCGGGTGCGTGGGCGAGGCGACCCTCGAGGTGCGCGTCGTCGCGCCCCTCGAGCTCGCTCCGGCGGCCGCCACGGTCCCCCCGGGCGCGGGCTTCACCTTCTCGGTCGCAGCTGGCTCCGGCCTGCTCGCCTTCGCGGTGACGAGCAACGCCAGCGGCGCGACGATCGACGCGGCCGGGACCTACCTCGCCGGACCCGAACCGGGCGACGACGTCGTCACCGTGACCGATCTCGGGACCGGTCAGGTCGCCTCCGCCCCGGTCGCGGTCCGCACCGGAGCCCACCTCGTCCCCACCCCCCCGCTCATCGGGGTCCCCCTCGGTGAGACCTTCGCGCCCGTCGCCGCGGGGGGCAGCGGGCACCTCGATCTCGTCGGCGACGGCGCGGGGCTCGAGGTGGTCGCCGGGGCCTGGCGCGTCACCGCCCCCGGCCCCCACGAGGGCGTGTTGGTCGACGTGTTCACCGGCCAGCAGGCCACCCAGCGCGTCGTCGGCCTCGCGCCGGTCGGCCTGACCGTCGCCCGCACCGGCGCCTCCACCTTCGCGCTCAGCGCCCTCGGCCCGGGCGACCTCGACGGCGACGGCTACCGCGACGCCGTCGTCGGCGTGGGCGAGGCCAACGTCGCGCGCTACCAATCAGGCGCTGTTTACGTCTACCGCGGCGGCCCCGATGGCCTCGATCCCGAGCCGGCCCAGGTGATCTCCGGGCTCGCCCGCGAGGACGAGCTCGGCCGCGCCATGGTCGTCGCCGATCTCGACGGCGACGGCCACCCCGACCTCGCGGCCGGCGCCCGACGCGCCGACGCCGCGCCCCAGGCGGACGACGGCGCGGTGCTGGTCTACCCGGGCCTCCCCGGCGGCCTCTTCGCCGACACACCGGTCACCGCCCTCGACGGGCCGTTCAGCTCCGATCAGCTCGGGTTCTCGGTCGCCGCCTGCGACTTCAACGGCGACGGGGCGGTCGATCTCGCAGGCGGCGCCTGGGTCGGCGAGGACCGCGCGCTGTCCCCGCTGCTCAGCAACCAGGGGGCCGTCCACGTCTGGCTCGGCGCCCCGGGGGCCTGGCCCGGCCCGGTCCCCGACCAGTCGGTCTATGGCCTGGCCCCCGACGCCACCGGCGGCTGGGCCGGGGTCGCGAACGGCCGCGCTGGGACCTCGCTGGCCACCGGCGACTTCGACGGCGACGGGCTGTGTGACCTCGCGACGGGCGGCTACACCTTCGACAACGGCGCCGCCAACGACGGCCTCGTCCTCGTCTATCGGGGCGTCGCCCGCACCGCCGACGACCCCGGTGGGCTCGACCCGATCCCCTCTCGCGCCTTCGCCGGCGACGCCCCCGGCGGGAGCCGCCTCGGGTGGTTCCTCGCCGCTGGCGACGTCGACGGCGACGCCGTCGATGACCTGCTCGTCAGCCAGGCCTACTGGAACCACGGGACCGGCAACGACCGCTGGGGCGCTGCGCGCCTCTTCCTCGGCGGCGCCGCCTTCGCCGGCCCGGCGGTCACCCTCGAGTCCCCTGACGCCGCCGACTGGACCGCCACCGGCACCCGCGGCGGGGACTACTTCGGCTACTCCGTCGCCATCGGCGAGGCGACCGGCGCGCCCCCCGCGGACCTCGTCATCGGCGTCTGGATCGGCGAGTGCGACGGCTGCCCGAGCGACGGCGGCCGGGTCGACGTCTACGCCGGGGTCGCCGGCGGGCTCCCGGACGCGGCGGCCACCCGCGTCATCCCCGGCGCCGCCGCCGGCGACCGCATCGGCAGCGCGGTGGCCCCGCTCGGCGATGTCGACGGCGACGGCGGCCCGGAGGTCATCGTCGTCGCCGGGCTCGGCGACACGCTCGGCTCCGACGTCCCCCGCCCGTGGGTCGCATCCGCGCCGAGTGACGAGCCCGCCACCTACGACGTCCTGACGCCCCTCGCGAGCCCGGGTGAGCCCGGGGGCTGGCGCGTCGGGCAGTCCCTCGCCGTGCTGGCCGACCTCGACGGCGACGGCCTCGCCGAGCTGGCGGTGGGCGCCCCGAACCAGGACGCCCAGCGCGGCAGCGGCGGCCACCTGCTCCTGAGCGGCGTCGTCCACCTCTACCGCGGCGCCGCCGCCGGCGTGCCGGACGCGCCCGCGCAGACGCTCCAGGACTTCCCGGGCCACAGCGGCTCGGACTGGCTCGGCTACGGCCTCGCCGGCCTCGCCGACTTCGACGGCGACGGCGCCCCCGAGCTCGCGTCCCTGGCCCGCTACGAGGACCGCCCGGCGAGCTTCGCCGCGGCCACCTTCGCCGAGGGGCCCGGCTGCCCCCACAGCGCGGTCAACAACGGCGGCGGCGTCTACGTCTTCCCCGCCGACGGCGCCGGCGGCCTCGCGCCTACCCCGGCCTTCGTCTACTACGGCCCCCAGGCCGACGACACCCTCGAGCGCGTCGTCGGCGCCGACCTTGACGGGGACGGCCACACCGACCTCGCCGTGGCGAGCCGGCTGTTCGACGCCAGCGGGCGCTCCAACGCCGGCGGGTTCGTCGTCGTCCGCGGTCGCCCCCGCGCCGACCCGGCCAAGACCAACGTCGTCTGCGACGCCGCGCTCACCTGGACCGGCGTCGCCGCCAACGACCAGGCCGGCTCCGCCCTCGCGCCCCTCGGAGACCTCGACGGCGACGGCTGCGACGAGCTCGCCGTCGGCGCCTGGCTCGAGGACCTCGGCGGCGCGAACCGCGGCGCCGTGCGCGTCGTCTTCGGCTGGGGACCGGCCTGCGCCCGCGCCGCCCCGGTCGCCGTGACGCTGTCGAGCGCCGCCAACGACGACCGCGCCGGCACCGACCTCGCCGCGGCCGACGTCGACGGCGACGGGCTGACCGACCTGCTCGTCGGGGGGGCGTCTCACCGCGAGGCGAACGTCTCCGTGGGGGCCGTCTGGCTCGTCGACGGGCGCCGCCTCCGGGGCCTCGCCGGCGGCGCCGCGGCGCTCGTCGACGGGGTTGCGCCGGCCCCCGCGTCACCGCTCGTCACCGGCCC
>PHBI01000062.1 GCA_002841945.1 Deltaproteobacteria bacterium HGW-Deltaproteobacteria-14 | reverse complement strand
CCCCCCGGCGCGCCCGGCTCAGCGCCGTCGTCCTCCGCGCCGTCCGCGTCCCCAACGAGCGCCGCGCCGGTCGTCGGTTCGGCCGCCGCCGCGCCGTCGGGCGTCCCGGGGCGGAGCGCCGCCGCCGGTCGGCGCATCGTCGTCGGCGTGCGGGCCATCGGTCCGGCCGCCGCGGCGCGACCGGGCAGCTGCTTGGCGGTCCGCGCGGTCACCGTGGCCGGGGCCCCGGCCACCGGTACGTCGCCGGCCGCCGCGCCAGGCTCGGCGGCGGAGGTCTTGATGTGCGGCGCCGCGTCCCGCTTCCCCGCCCCCGGGTTCGCGGACTTGGAGTCTCCTGCGACGTCGCCCGCGGCTGGCAGCTCGCCCGGCTCCGGCGTCGTCAGCGCGACCGCCGGCGCCTCGTCGGGCTTCTTGTCGTCGCCGCCCTTGCACCCGGAGATGATCCCGGCCGCGCCCAGTATGGCGACGGAGAGGGCCAGCGCCCCCCACGTGGACGAGGTGCGCGGGGGGCGGCGGGTAAGATGTTCCATGCGTTCTTCGCTCGCGGTGCGGCTCGTGGCTCGTGGCTCGTTCTGGCGCTCTCGCACGACCGACCAACCCGCGGAGCGGCCCGGACCTTCCCGCGCGGAGCGGCCGAGACCGTACTCTCGGCGCCCCGTGATGGCAAGCATGCGCCCCCCAGGGCCGCGTGCGGCGCGCCACAGCTGGCCTGGCCGACCCGCGTCCGGTCGCCGCCTCTCGGTGTGACGCCGCTCGCGGACCGTCGTGGCCGCTTGCCGCCGGTCCATGGGCCGTGCGAAGCTGCGCGCCATGGGAACCTCCATCGAGGGACTCGTCCAGCAGATCCGCTTCTCCAACGATGAGAGCTTCTGGACGGTCGCCGGCCTCAAAGTGGAGGGCGAGCTTCAGCCCGTCGCCGTGGTTGGCCTGATGCCCGGCGTCGAGGAGGGGATGCGCGTGCGCGTCGAGGGGCGCTGGGACGAGAACCGCTACCTCGCCTCGGGCTTCGTCCCCGGCGTCGGACCGGCCATGGCCAAGCGCATCGTCGCCCGCTTCGGCACCGACGCCGTCGAGGTGATCATGCAGAGCCCGCACCGCCTCGCGGAGGTCCCCGGCCTCGGAAAGAAGCGCGTCCAGGCGCTCATCGACGCGTTCCAGGAGCGCCGCGGCGCCCAGGACGCCCTGGTGTTCCTCTTCGGACTCGGCATCCCCCGCGGCCTCGCCATGCGCATCTATCGGCGCTACCGCGAGGGCACTATCGCCTTCGTCAAGCGCGCCCCGTACAAGCTCGCCGAGGAGGTGATGGGGATCGGCTTCCAGAAGGCCGACCAGGTCGCCCGCGGCCTCGACATCGCCCTCGACGACCCGGGGCGCCTGCGGGCCGGCGTCTATCACTGCCTCCGGGTGGCGCGCGACGACGGCCACTGCTTCTTGCCGCGCGGGGCGCTGGTCGCCGCCTCCGAAGAGCTCCTCGGCGTCGCCACGGACCTCATCGACCGCGCCGTCAGCGCCCTCGCCGTCGACGGCAAGGTGGTGGTGTCGGACGGCCCCGACCCCGTCGACTCCGAGGTGGTCTACCTCTCCTCGCTCTACGAGGCCGAGGTGGAGAGCGCCCACCACCTCGCGAGCTTGCTGTCCCAGGCGGCCCCTGCGGGCGAGGACGCGGCCGAGCGCGTCACCGTCGCCGCCGGCGGGCTCGGCATCGCCCTGGCCCAGGGACAGGAGGCCGCGGTCCGCCTCGCGCTCGAGCGCGGCACCGTCATCGTCACCGGGGGCCCCGGCACGGGCAAGACGACGATCATCCGCACCCTCATCGAGGCCTGCGGCCTGCCTCCGCACCAGGTCGCGCTCGCCGCCCCCACCGGCCGCGCCGCCAAGCGCATGAGCGAGGCGACCGGGCGCGAGGCCCTCACCATCCACCGGCTGCTCGAGTTCGCCCCCGCCGACGGCCACTTCCAGCGCGACGAGTCCAACCCCCTCGCGACCGCGCTGGCCATCGTGGACGAGGCCTCGATGGTCGACCTGCCGCTCTTCTACGCCCTCGTCCGTGCCATCCCGGCGGGCGCCCACCTCGTCCTCGTCGGCGACCAGGACCAGCTCCCCCCGGTCGGGCCCGGCTCGCCGCTGACCGACCTCATCACCAGCGGGCGCGTCCCGGTGGCCCGCCTGACCGAGATCTTCCGTCAGGGCGCCGGCTCTGCCATCGTCGACAACGCCCACGCGGTGAACCGGGGCGAGCCGCTGTCGGCCACCCCGCCCGGCACACCGCTGCAGGACTTCTACTTCGTCGCCCGCGAAGATCCCGAGCACATCTGTCAGACCATCGAGACCCTGGTCACCAGCCGCATCCCCGAGCGCTTCGGCCTCGACCCGGTCCGCGACGTCCAGGTGCTGTCCCCGATGCGGGTCGGGCCCATCGGCATCGACGCGCTCAACGAGCGCCTCCAGGCGCTCTTGAACCCGCTCCCGCCGGACACCCCCGAGGCGGTCAAGCGGATGGGCTTTCGGGTCGGTGACAAGGTCATGCAGATCCGCAACGACTACGACCGCGGCGTGTTCAACGGCGACCTCGGTTTCGTCCGGCGCGTCGACCCGAAGGTCGGCACCCTCGCGGTCGTCGTCGACGACCGCGAGGTCCTCTACGACCGCGAACAACGCGACGACCTCGTCCTCGCCTACGCCATCACCATCCATAAGAGCCAGGGCAGCGAGTACCCCGCGGTGGTGCTGCCCGTGAGCACCCACCACTTCAAGATGCTCCGGCGAAACCTCTTGTATACGGGCATCACCCGTGGCAAGCGCCTCGTCGTGCTGGTAGGCACCGAGCGCGCCATGCGGATCGCCGTCAGCAACCGCGGCGTCGAGGTTCGCAACACCCAGCTCGACCTGCGCCTCGCACGCGCCCTCGACGGCGCGCTGGACCTCGCATGACCCCCGACGCCAAGCCCGCCCATCGCCTCGCCCTGCTCGCCGTCCACGGCGCGCTCGAGCCGGTGTGCGTGCTCGGGCGCGAGGGCGGGCGCCTCGTCATCGCCGACGTCGCGGGCGAGCAGCGGACGGTCTCTCCGCAGCGCCTCTTCTGGGCCGGGCACACGCCCCTCAACGACGTCGGCGAGCTGGCGGAGCGGTGGGCCGAGGTCGAGCGCCTGGCGTCCCGCATGGACCTCGACGGGGCCTGGCTGATCCTCGACGCGGACCGCCCGCCGGGGGACGAGGAGGACGTGGCCGAGGTCGCCCTCCACGCCCTCGGCGACGCCACCCCGGTCGCCTGCGACGCCGTCGCGGTCGCCGCCTTCAACGACAACACCTGCTTTCGGGTGCGCCAGCGCCGGCTCGTCCGCGAGAGCTCGGAGTCGGTCGCCAGCACCCGCGCCGCGCGCGAGGCGGAGGCCCTCGCCGCGCGCCGCCTAGAGCGCGCCACCGCCACCCTGAAGGCCCGGCTGGCCGGCGCGACCGACCCTCTGGCGGACGCCGAGAGCGCCGCCGCCTGGACCTGGTTCGTCGACCTCCTCAGCGAGCGCGCGGTCCTCGGCGACGACGCGCCGCGCAAGGACGAGGCCGACAAGCTCCTCGCCGCCGTCCGGCGCGAGGACGCCTTCACGCTCCTGGTCGAGATCGGCGCCTTCGGTCCCGACGAGAACCTCGCCCTGCGCCGCGCCGGGCTGCGCGTCGCCTTCCCCCCGGAGATCGAGGCCGCCGCCGCGAGCGCCATCGCGGACCTGCGCCAGCCGACCCTGGACCTGCGCCACCTGCTGACCGTCGCCATCGACGACCCGAGCACCACCGAGGTCGACGACGCGTTCGCCCTCGACGGCGACCGCGTCGTGGTGTTCATCGCCGACGTCGCGGCCTTCGTCCCCCCGGGCGGAGCGCTCGACCGCGAGGCGGCCGCCCGCACCTCCACCCTCTACATCCCCGAGGGCAAGGTGCCGATGCTGCCGCCCTCCATCGCCTTCGACGCGTCCTCGCTGCGCGCCGGGGTCGACCGGACGGCGCTGGCGTTCTCCTACGAGGTCCGCCACGACGGGCAGATCATCGCCTTCGAGGTCGCGCGGGCGCGGATCCACGTCGACCGCCAGCTCGACTACGCGGCGGTCGACGAGCTGCTGCAGGTCGGCGCCGCGGATGATCCCACCGCCCACCTGCTCCGCACCGTGAAGGCGGCGATGGACGCCCACCGGGCGATGCGCCGTAACCGCGGGGCGGTCTTTCTGCAGCGCAACGAGGTGGCCCTCGAGGTGCGCCCCGGGGGAGACGTGCGCGCCACCCCGGGCGACCCCTACGCGCCCGGGCGGCAGCTGGTGAGCGAGCTGATGATCGCGACCTGCGCGGCGACCGCCCAGTTCTGCGCCGAGAGCGACATCCCCTGCATCTACCGCACCCAGGCGCGCCCGGACGGCTCCGCCGGGGGGCGCTCCGGGCGCGTCGACGGCGCGTCGCTGCAGTATGAGCTCCTGCGGCGCCTGAAGCCGTCGGTCCTGAGCACGCGGCCCGCGCTCCACTTCACCCTCGCGGTGGACGCCTACTGCCAGCTCACGAGCCCGATCCGGCGCTACGCCGATCTGGTGATGCACCAGCAGCTCTCGGGCTGGCTCAGGACCGGGCGGGCCCCGTTCACGAGCGGCCAGCTGTCGCAGCGCTTCCCGGACATCGAGCGGCTGTCGTCCTTGGTGCGGCGGGTCGAGACCGAGTCGCGCCGCTACTGGGCGGCCCGCTGGTGCGAGCAGAACCCCGACGCCCGCCTCGCCGCCCACGTCGTGCGCGAGATCGGCCGCCGCTGGATCGTCGAGGTCGGCGCGCTGGCGGTCCAGGTGCCGGTGACGTTCAAGCGGCCGGTGAGCTCGGGCGAGGAGGTGACGCTGGCCATCGCCGCCGCGAACGCGCGCACCGGGCGGCTCAAGCTCGTGGAGGCGCCGACGGTGCGGCGGGCCGAGGGGAACGCTGGCGAATGAGCGGCGCCGTCCCGCTGGTGTTCGACCGCGGAACGCTCGTCATCGACGCGCCGTCCGAGCGCTTGGACCTGCCCGCCCTGACCGCGATCGGCTTCGTGGTCGACGAGCGGTCGGGGGGGCGGCTGCGCGCACCCGCGGCGGCGTACCGTCGGGCGCTGACCCTGCTGATGCGCGCGGGACTCGAGGTCGACGACCGAGCGCGGGGCTACGAGGAGCTCGACCTCATCCCGCGGCGGCGGCGCGAGCCGTTCCCGCATCAGTCCGAGGCGCTGGCCGCGTGGCAGCGGGGCGGCCGCCGCGGGGTGGTCGTGCTGCCGACCGGCGCGGGCAAGAGCTACGTGGCGGAGCTGGCCATCGCGGAGGTGCAGCGGTCGACGCTGATCGTGGCGCCGACCATCGACCTGATGAACCAGTGGATGGCGCTCCTCGGGGCGGCCTTCGGCGCCGAGCGCGTGGGCGCGGTCGGGGGTGGGACCTACGAGGTGCGGCCGCTCACGGCGACGACCTACGACTCTGCCTACATCCATATGGAGCACCTCGGCGCGCGCTTCGGGCTGATCGTGTTCGACGAGTGCCACCACCTGCCCGGCGCCTCCTACGCCCTCGGCGCCGAGAGCGCCATCGCCCCGTATCGGCTGGGGCTGACGGCGACCCCCGAGCGGCAGGACGGCGGGCACGCGCGGCTCGACAGCCTCATCGGGCCGACGGTGTATCGGCGCGAGATCCAGGAGCTGACCGGGGACTACCTCGCGGACTACGAGGTCGTCCGCATCCGCGTCGAGCTGACCCCGCAGGAGCGGCAGGCCTACGACGCGGCGCGGGCCGAGTACCGGGCCTTCGTGCAGCAGAACGGGATCCGCATGTCGCGGCCCGACGGCTGGGGGCAGTTCCTCATGCTGACGTGCCGCTCGGCGTGGGGGCGTAGCGCGTGGCGGGCCTGGCGGGAGCAGCGACGGATCCCGCTGCAGTGCAATGGAAAGCTCGCGATCCTCGAGGACCTGCTCGTTCAACACCATGAAGAGCAAGTGATCATCTTCACGGCGGACAACGAGACGGTCTACCGCATTGCACAGCGCTACCTCCTGCCGGCGATCACCCACCAGACCCCGGCGCGGGAGCGGCAGGAGATCCTGGCGGCGCTGCAGGGGGGGACGATCCGGGCGGTGGTGACCTCGCGCGTCCTCAACGAGGGGGTCGACATCCCGACGGCGAGCGTCGGCGTGGTGATGAGCGGGTCGTCGAGCGTGCGCGAGCACGTGCAGCGGCTCGGCCGCATCCTGCGCAAGGGGGAGGGGAAGGAGGCGGTGCTCTACGAGGTGGTGACGGCGGAGACCGGCGAGGAGTACTCGAGCGAGCGGCGGAGGGAGCACGGTGCTTACCGGTGACCTCGCGCGCGCAAGCGTGCGCAACGGGGTGGTGCGGCCGCGCTGGGTCGACGTGACCGACCCCGGGCTCGAGGCCGAGGCCGAGCGGCTCGTGGGGCTGTTCGCGCGCCACGTGGGCGAGGCCGACGGGGCGCTCGACGAGGCGATCGCCGACCACATCGGGGACTCGACCGACTTCGCGACCCAGCGGGGGCTGGCGAAGCTGCTGCGGGACACCGCGACCTTCGAGATGCGTGCGGCGCGGCCCCCAGAGGACATCCGGCGGGTCGTGTTCGATCTGGCGGCGCGGCGCGGCGTGTGGCCGGTGCGGCCGGGCGGTGAGGGCGGCTTCGCGGCGCGGGAGGGCATCCTGGCGGAGGCGGCCGCGGCGCTGGAGATCACCGCTGCGGAGGTCGAGGAGGGGCTCTTCGCGGACCTGTCGAGCGCGGCCCGGCTGACGGGGTTCGAGCGCCCGAGCGCCCGGGAGCTGCTCGAGCGCTACAACCTCGCCCTGGCGCAGGCGGTGCTGCTGAAGGCCCGCGAGGTCCGGATCGAGCTGCTGAAGATCACGCCGGCGCGCGCGCGCCAGCTCTTTCGCTTCATCAAGTTCCGCGGGCTGATGCACCGCGCGGAGCGGACGAAGAAGGGCTTCCGGCTGGTGCTCGACGGGCCGCTGTCGCTCCTGCGCCAGACCAACCGCTACGGGCTCCAGATGGCGCAGTTCCTGCCCGGGCTGGCGCTGTGCGAGCGGTGGTCGCTCGAGGCGGACGTGGTGTGGGGCAAGCAGCGCACGCCGTGCCGCTTCCTGGTGGACGACGCGCAGGGGCTCGTGTCGCGGGCCAAGGACACCGGGACGTGGGTCAGCGAGGAGGAGCGTCACCTCGAGGCGACGTGGGCGGCGACGGAGACGCCTTGGAGGCTCGAGCGCGAGGCGCGGATCATCGACCTCGACGGCCGCGACGTGCTGACGCCGGACTACGTGCTGCGCCACCCCGACGGGCGCGAGGCGTTCTTGGACATCGTGTGGTTCTGGAAGAAGCAGTCCTTCGCCCGGCGCCTCGAGCTGCTGAAGAAGGCGGGGCCGCCGAACCTGATCGTGGCGGTGGCGACGCGGATGAACGCCGATCGGAGCGATCCGGAAGTCGGGTCGGCGAGCGTCTACCCGTTCAAGGGGGTGATCGTGCCGAAGAAGCTCATCACCATCGCCGAGGCGGTGGCCACCCTCGCGCCGGAGGCGGGATGACGCGCAGGGGCGGGAGCGGTTTGACGGCGCGTGCTCGGCGCCGTATGGCGAACGCGGTCGCGGAGCGCGGCTCGGAGGCTTTGATGTTGCAGTGCAGTATGCGCGTGGTCGCGCTGACGATGGCCGCCGCGATGGGACTTTGGGGGTGCGGTAAGTCCGCACCGCAAGAGGCGGACACCGCCGCCGCGCCGGCTCCGGCGACGGCTGACGGGGAGACGCCTGCGCCGACCGAGGACGCGGCCGCCGCGGTGGTGCCGGACGTCGGGACCGCGCTGGCGCCGGTCGAGCCGCCGACGGTGACGCTGCTCGACGCCGGGGTGGAGCCGCGGGTCGCGCTGCGGCTGACGCCGGTGGCGGGCAGCGAGGAGGCGACGCGCATCGCGATGCGGATGGCGGTCGCGATGACCCTCGACGGGCAGGCGGTGCCGGGCCGGGCGATGCCGCGGGCGCGGCTCGGGTTGGGCGTGAAGATCGACGCGGTCGCGGCCGACGGGGCGGCGACGTGGAGCGTGGTCATCACCGAGGCCGCGGTGGACGACGCGGCCGGCGGGGCTGCGGCGCCCGACGGGGAGACCAGCTTCGCCGGGGCGCGCGGGCTCCAAGAGGGGCTGGCGGCGGTGAAGGGGCTGACGGCCGCCGGGCGGGTGAGCGACCGCGGGGTGACGACGCTCGCGGGGTTCGCCGGGGGGCAGGCCGAGGGCGAGATGGCGACGCTGCTCGAGGGGTTCCGGGAGTCGCTGGTGCAGCTGGCGGTGCCGCTGCCGGAGGAGCCGGTCGGGGCCGGGGCGCGCTGGCAGGTCGAGCAGGTCGTCGCGCAGAGCGGGATGCGGATCCGGCAGACGACGGTGTTCGACGTCGTGAGCATCGAGGGCTCGCGGGTGGTGGCGCGGGTGACCCTGGTCCAGGCCGCGGAGCCGGGGGCGGACACGGGCGAGGCGCTGCCGCCGGGGGCGCGGCTCGAGGGGTTCAGCGGGAGCGGGACCGGCGAGACGACCCTCGATCTCGGGCGTATCCTGCCGGTGTCGAGCACGGCGCAGGTCAAGACGACGGTGAAGATGACGGTGCCGGCGCCCGACGGCGGGGGCCGCGCGATGGAGATGACGATGGACATCGGGCTGGCGCTCGGCGCGGCGGTGGACGAGGCGGAGCCCGAGGTGGCGCCGCCGACTCCGGAGCCGGACGAGCCCGTGGATGGAAGCGAAGACGCGCCGGCCGAGCCCGAGCACGGGAGTGGGGAATGAACGACGCAGAGATCGATCGGGTGCTCATCGAGACGTGGGACGACCAGCAGCTGTCGCGGGCGGAGCGCAAGGCGTTGAAGGGGATCGTGGAGGACGCCGGGCGTCCGGATGACGAGCGGCATCGGTTCCGGCGGCGCGCGTTCGAGCTGGCGACGGGGTTTCTCACCGAGGCGCCGTCGGGGGAGGTGCTGGCGTGGCTCGAGGACGTGGTGCGGGCGCTGTGGCCGGCGAGCCAGGCGGCGGCTGGGTCCACGGCGGACGCGGAGGCGCTCTTCAGCCCGGGTGGGGCCATCGTCGAGCGGGTGGCGGCGATGTTCGACGCGGCGCGCCACGCGGTCGACGTGTGCGTCTTCACGATCACCGACGACCGCATCGCGCGGGCGATGAACCGCGCCCATCAGCGCGGGGTGAAGCTGCGGGTGGTGACCGACGACGACAAGTCCCACGACCTCGGCTCGGACGTCGCGAAGCTCGAGCAGCGCGGTGTGCGGATCCGCGACGACCGCTCCGATGTCCACATGCACCACAAGTTCGCGATCTTCGACGGAAATCGCGTGCTCACGGGAAGCTACAACTGGACCCGCAGCGCCAACGACCACAACTTCGAGAACGCCGTCGTCCTGTCGGATCCGGGGCTGGTGCGCCAGTTCCAGACCGAGTTCGATCGCCTCTGGGACACCTTCAAGTAGTTCCCACGAGCTTCGCGCCGGCGGACATGAATGGGTAGGGTGGGGGGCATGACGCGACTCGTCCCGTTCCTCCTGCTCGGCCTGGCCGGGTGCCTCGATCCCCGCGGCGGCTCGGTCGCCGACACCGCAGCGGCGGGCGACGCCGACGTGGCCGACACCTCCGAGACGAGGGACGCCGACACCGCGGTCGCCGTGGACACGGTCGCCGCCGTGGACACCGTCGCCGCCGTGGACACCGTCTCCGCCGTGGACACCGTCGCGCCCGACCCGTGCGTGGGTCCGTTGCGCATCTCCCCGCGCCACGGGCCTGCGGCCGGGGGCACGCGCCTGGTCGCCGAGGGCATGGAGTTCCATATCGGGGCGCTGACCTGGATGATGAAGCTCGGCGCCGCGCCCGCGACCGAGATGCTGTACGGGCCGGACGTCCACTTTGGGCCGTGCCAGATCGAGTTCGAGACGCCGGCCAACCCCGTCGGGACCTACGACGTCCTCGTCTACTACGGCTGGGGCGAGCCGAACGACCCCGACAACCCGCGCTCGGGGAGCGCCGGGACCTTCACCTACGAGTGAGGCGCCTCGTCGAGGGGCGCGGTCAGGGGGTCGGGGCGATGCAGACGACGTCGTCGAGCTGGATGTGGTCGCGGTCCGCGTTGGTGTTGCTGGCGTAGAAGACCAACACGCACCACGAGACGGCGCCGCTCATCGTGAAGCTCGTCCGCTGCCAGTCATCGCTGTCGATGGCCGTGAAGGTCGTGTCCGGCCCCCAGCCGCCGCAGTAGGCGCGCTGGCGGTAGGTGCCGTGGCCGCGGACGCGGTAGGCGCAGTGGTAGGTTCTTCCGGGCACCACGGCGAACGGCTCGGTCACGAAGCGCTCGGCCGGCGCCGTCGCGTCGACCAGCTGGCAGGCGTAGCTGCCGCCATGGACCGCCGCCGTGTACTGCCGCACGTTGGCGGGCGCGATCTCGGTCGTCGGGTAGTAGGGCGAGCAGCCGTCGCATACGCCGTACCAGTAGTCCGGCAGGAGGTAGCTGGTCGCGCCGAAGAGGGTGTATTCCCCCCACGCCTCGAAGCCGCCGTTGGGGACCACGTTGGCCGGCGCGTCCACCGCGATGCACGTGTGCGTTGCGAGATCGCAGGTCGGGAGCGCGCCATCGCAGTCCACGAGGGCGGCACATCTGCCAGGCGCCACCTGGCAGCTGGCGTCCGACGGCCGGCACTGCTGCCACTCGCTGCACTGCACACCAGCGCACGGGTCGCCCGCCACGCAGGCGTGGGCTCCGAGGTCGCAGACCGGGGTGTCCCCGTCGCAGTCCGCGGTGCTCACGCACGCACCGGGCGCGAGCGCGCAGCGGTGGTCCGCCCCGCACACCTGCCAGCTGGCGCACTCGCCGGCCCCGTCGCAGAAGCCCGGCGCCGTCACGCAGCTCGCGGTGGCGTTCTGGCACACCTGGTAGGGCTGGCACGTGACGGCGTCGCAGGGCTCGTCCGTGCGTGCGCAGCGCACGTCGTCGAGGTGGAGGTGGCCGCGGGTCGCCCCGGTGTTGCGCACCGAGAAGATGAGCTCGAAGGTCGCGACGTCGGCCGCCGCGTTGAAGGCGTAGCTCACCGGGGTCCAGGTGTCGGCGTCGATGGTCGTGTAGCTCGAGTAGCTCGAGTAGTCCCCGGCGTAGCGCGCGTTGCGGATCTCGCCCGCCCCGCGCACCCAGTAGGTGCAGCTGTAGTGGCCGGCCGCGAGCGCGAAGGGCGCGGTGGTGAAGCGCTTGTGGGTCGACCCGGCGTTGATGAGCTGACACGCTCGGACCCCGTCGTGGGCCGCGCTCGTGTCCTCGACGACGCTGTCGCTGGCCAGGTTCGACGCCCCGCCGAACCAGCCGACCGGGAGGCCCGCGGACCACTGCTCGAAGCTGCCCTCGGCGATGACGTTGTCCGCCTGCGGGATCACCGCGTCGTCGGCGCTCGTGTCGCCCACGCTGGTGTCGCTCACGCTCGTGTCGCCCACGCTCGTGTCACCGCCGCTCGTGTCGCCCACGCTCGCGTCCCCGGTGTCGACGTCCGAGGGGCCTGCGGTGTCAGCGGTGTCGGCGAGCTGGGCGTCTTCGGCGTCCTCCACCGCGTCGGCCGCGCCGTCGCGGGTGTCGACGAGCGCCGTCGTGTCCTCCACGGCCGCGTCGGCGACCGCGTCCGCTGCGACGGTGTCCAGCGCCTCGACGTCGGGCGTCACCCCGTCGGCGCTCAGGGTGTCGGTCGGTGACGCCGTGTCCGAGGCGTCAACGCCGGTGGTGTCGGCGGCGCTGTCGGCGCCCGCCGTGTCGTTGGCCGGCTGGGGATCGTCCCCGCAGGCGCCCAGCAGGAGCCACGCTGCAATGCCAAATTCGATCGCGATCAATCGCATGGGAGACGCCGTGTTCGGGTGGTGGCGCCGTGGTGCAATGCGGCATCGAGGAGCCCCGGCGCGACCCGGTCATAGCACCGGCGTCGCGGCGAGGCGAGGAGCAGATCAGCAGCCCGGGCCTTCGCAGACGCCGCCCGCGACGCAGTCGCGTCCCGAGGGCTTGCCGGTGGTCTTGCCGGGACAGTCGGAGCTGCAGGCGCTGGTACCCGAGCGCCCGTCGCAGCTCTCGCCCGCGTCGCAGGTGCCGTCGCCGCAGGACCCGCCGCCCTGGGCGGAGTCGGGGTCGGCGCCGGCGGCGCACGCGCGGTCGCAGTAGCCGTCCGCGACGCAGCTCGGGGTGGCGCAGTCGGGGTCGGCGCCGGCGGCGCACGCGGGGTCGCAGTAGCCGTCGGCGGCGCAGGTCACGGGGGGACCGGCGAAGTCCGCGATCCACGCCTCGTAGGCGTCGACGCGGGTGCTGACACCGTAGGCCGCGCGGGCGTTGTCGCCGTAGGAGGTGACGCCGGCGAGGTACCTGGTCAGGTGCCGCCGCGGTCGGACGAAGGCTGGTCCCCCGCTGTCGCCACCGCCGGTCAGCCAGCGGAGGCTCCCGCGGTCTTGGCCGCCGGGGCGCGCGACTTTCGGATCTCGTCAGATCATCAGATCAAGAGATGGCTCAAGCGCAGCCCCGCGGCGACCGTAGTTCAGGGGGCGGTGCCGCCACCGACAGGGGACGCATGCTCGCTGTGACCACGATCCACTCAGACGCCATCGACACCGAGGACATCATCGCCGAGCTCCTCGCGCCTGGCGCCGGTGGCGACGGCTCGCCCGTGGCCGGCGTCCTGTTCGCGTCGCTCGACTACGACAGCGCGGCCCTCGTCGCCGCCGTCAACGCGCGCCATCCCGGCATCGCCCTGGCCGGCTGCACCGCCAACGGGACCCTGAGTCACCTCGACTATCACACCGACGGCGTGCTGCTGATGCTCCTCAGCGGCGACGGCGTCGACTTCGAGATCGGCGTCGGGCGCGGGCTCCGCGCGGACATCGCTGGCGCCGCCCGCGCGGCCGCCACCGGGGCGGCCCGCCGCGGTGAGCGGCCCGCGCTGGTGCTCGTCTTCCCCGACGCTCTGGCCGGCGACATGGTCGAGGTCGTCGACGCCATCGTCGGCGCCTACGGGCCCTCCCCACCGCCGATCTTCGGAGGCAGCGCAGCGGATGACTGGAGGTTCACCGGCACCTCACAGTTCGCGCGCGACCAGGTCTTGACCGACGCCGTGGTCGTGCTGGCTTGCTACGGCCCGCTCGAGGTGACGAGCGGCGTCGCCGCCGGCTGGCAGCCGATCGGCGCGCCGATGACCGTCACCGCGGCCGATGGCGCCGTCGTCCGCCGGATCGACGGGCGCACCCCGCGGGAGATCCTCGACCAGCACTTTCCGGGCTTCGGCATCCACGAGCTCCTCGATCACCCGCTTGCCGTGTTTCCCAACCCGTTGGATCCAAAGGATTTCTACCTCCGTGCTCTGATGCGGCTCGGTGACGACGGCTCAGCGGTGGCGTACGGCAGCGTCCCGCTGAACGCGACGGTCCGCCTGACCATCGCGACGTCCGCTCAGGTCCTCGCCGCCGCGGTCGACTCGCTCGACGCCGCCCTCGACGGGGCGGCCGCTCCCCCCGAGCTGCTCCTCGTCATCAGCTGCGCGGGGCGCCAGACCATCCTCGGCACCGAGTGCGGCGTCGAGCAGCTCGGGATGCGGTCCCGCCTTGCGGCGCGCGGCCTCCCGGACGTCCCGATGGTGGGCTTCTACAGCTACGGCGAGATCGGGCGGATCGAGGGCGGGAGCCCTCGCTTCCACAACGAGACGTGCGTGACCGTCGCCGTCCGCAGCGTCCCCCGGGCCGGAGGCGTCTGATGATCGAATATCTCGCCACCAGCGACGCGGGCAGCGAGCGGGCCGAGCCCTGCGGGCGCTGCGCCGAGTTGGAGGCCCGCGTCGCGCAGCTCGACAAGGAGCTGCGGCACGCCCGGCGTCACGTCGCGCGGGTCGAGGAACTCGCGGCGCGCGCGGGCGCCAGCGCCGAGCGCCACCGCAAGCTGATCATGGACGCCCACGCCCAGCTCCAGCTGCAGGCCGGGCGCGCCGAGGCGGCGGCGCGCGCGAAGAGCGCCTTCCTCGCGAACATGAGCCACGAGATCCGCACGCCGATGAACGGGCTCCTCGGGATGCTCGAGCTGCTGCGCGACGCCTCCCTCGACGACTCCGAGCGCGACTACCTCGAGACCGCCTTCACCGCCGCCAGGAACCTCCTGGGCCTGCTCGACGACGTGCTCGACTACTCCAAGGTCGAGGCCGGCCAGATGGAGCCGGAGGCCGTCGAGTTCGACGTCGACGAGCTGATCGAGGGGCAGTGCGTGCTGATGGCGGCCGCCGCCTACCGCCGTGGGATGGTGCTCGCGGCGGTGGTCGGTCCGGAGGTGCCCGCGCGCGTCCGCGGCAGCGTGCGCCACCTGCGCCAGATCCTGAACAACCTCCTGAGCAACGCGATCAAGTTCACCGAGTCCGGGCACGTAGCGGTCGAGCTCGGCTGGGACCACGAGCGCGGGGCGCTCGAGATCGTCGTGGCCGACACCGGGGTCGGCATCCCGCCGGACCGCGTCGCCCAGATCTTCGAGCCGTTCTCCCAGGCGGACACCACCGTGACCCGACGCTACGGCGGCTCGGGCCTCGGCCTCGCGATCGTCGGCCAGCTCGTCCGGCTCAACGAGGGCAGCATCAGCGTCGACTCCCGGCCCGGGGAAGGGACCCGCTTCACCGTCTTCTTCCCGGTCACGCCGACGCGCCAGTCCCCCGCGACCAAACGCATCAAGAGCCGGGTCGGCGTCGCCGTCGGTGACCAACTCACCGCCCGTTCGCTGCGCGCAATGCTGCGTCGCATGAACGTTGAGGCTGTTGAAGTTGATGATAATGCGGATCCGGAATATTGCGATGCGAAGGGGGTCTCGCTGGTGCTCGGTGACCTCGAAGGGATGTCTCGGCAGGCCGGCGCGGACGGGCCGCGCTGTGATCGGCGCTGGATCCAGCTGGTCGACCCGTGGCGCCCGGCGCCCCTGCCGCCGCCGTTCACCCCCGAGGGGATCGTTCACCTCCCGCTGCGCCACACCCAGCTCGCCGACGTGCTCGAGGGGGAGGGCGGCTGCGGCGCCTTCCGGCACCCGGCACCACCACCGTTGGCCTTCGCGCCCCTCGGGTCGGACTCGGCGAGCAGCCTCGGGACGGTGCTCGTCGTCGAGGACAACCTGATCAACCAGCTCGTCGTGAGGAAGCTGGTCGAGCGGGCCGGCTACACCTGCGTCGTGGTCGAGAACGGGGCGGTCGCCCTCGAGCGCGTGGCCGAGCGCGAGTTCGACGCGGTCTTGATGGACGTCCACATGCCCGTCATGGACGGCTACACCGCGACCCGCCGCATCCGCGAGATGGTGCGCCCCGGGCGCCGGCGGCCGCCGATCATCGCGCTCACCGCCAGCGCCATGGAGGAGGATCGGGCCCCGTGCTTCGACGCCGGGATGGACGCGTTCCTCACCAAGCCGATCGATCCCAGCGAGCTGATCGACACCCTCGACAAGCACACCCGACGGGCGCGTCGGCCGGCGTCGTAGCCGCCGCGGCGCGCGTGTCGGCGCGGGCGTTGTCGGCTGGCCGCTCAGGTGGTACCTGCCCTCGTGAAAGATCGACCGGGAGGCCCGCGCGGCCGGCCGGACGGTGGCCAGGGGCGAGCGAGGCTCAGCGAGGTGAGCCCCGAAGGAAGGGGCCTGGCGCAGCGCGAGGGGACGCCGTGGGAAAGAGCGTGCTGAAGCGGCTCGTCGGGGCCTGGTACCGATGGCGGGTGCGATCGCGGGCCGAGGCCGTCGGGCCCCGCCTCCTCGTGTGGGGGCCGACGCGGGTCTCACCCCGGACCGTCATCGGTTCCCACTGCAACTTCAACGGGATGCGCGTCCGCGGGGACGGTCGCGTGGAGATCGGCGACTACTTCCACTCCGGGGACGGGTGTCAGATCATCACCCACGTCCACAACTACGAGGGCGAGGCGATCCCCTACGACGCCACGATGATCAACAAGCCGGTGACCATCGAGCCCTTCGTGTGGTTCGGCTCCAACGTGCTGGTGCTCGGCGGCGTCCGGATCGGCGAGGGGGCCATCGTGCAGGCCGGCGCGGTGGTCGTCCGCGACGTGCCGCGCTGCGCCATCGTCGGCGGGAACCCGGCGACGGTCTTCAAGACGCGCGATGTCGCGCGCTTCGAGCGGCTGAAGGCAGAGGGCAAGTTCATGTAGGCGCCCGCGGCCGACGAAAAGCGCTGTTCCTCGCGAGTGGCACTCGGGTACCGTCCCCGGACGCTTCGCCCGGGAGAACAGATGATCCGCCTCGCAGCCGGCCTGTGCGCCGCACTCCTCACCCTCGCGCCGCCCGCCGTGGCGGCGGCCCCGGTCTCCTCACCCCAGCCGCTCCGTCCCGCGGACCGCGCCGGGTGGGAGGACGCCGTCCGTGCGCGCTTCGGGGCCGACGCCCGCCTCTCGTGGGACGCGCTGCGCGCCACGCCGACGGCGATCCGGCGCCTCGCCGTCGCCGCCCCGGGGATCGACCCCGCCAGCCGCGCGCTGGCGTTTTGTGCAGCGCACAGAGACCTCCTCGGGTTGTCCCCGGCGTTGACGCTGTCGGTCGACGAGGTCACGGCGTTTCGCGACGGCGTCAGCGTGAAGCTCGCCGCGGGACTCGACGGCCTCGTCGTCGAGGGGAGCGCGCTCGTCCTGACCTTCGACGCCAGCGGCGCGGTCCGCGCCGTTCAGGTCGACCCGACCCCCGCCGCCCTCGCGCCCATCGCGCAGGACATCGGCCCGGCCGCCGCCGGCGCGGCGGTCCGCGAGCGCTTCGGCGTCGCCGCGGTCGGCCGCGCGACCCGCGTGGCGTTCTGGCGCGGGGTCGGCCCCGCTCGCCAGGCGTGGCGGGTCCCGGCCGCCCTCATCCCGTGGGTGGCTCACTTCTACGTCTGGGTCGACGCCGCGAGCGGCGCCGTCCTCGGCCAGGCCCCCGTCAGCAACGACCAGCCCGTTCGCCGCCTGGAGGTGGTGCGATGATCCGCCGCCCGCTCAGCCTCTGCGCCCTCGCGCTGGTCACGGCGCTCGCCGCGTGCGGGAGCGACACCAAGCCCGGCGCGGCCGACACCGTCGGCGACGACGACACCGGCGCCCCCGACGCCGCGGACACCGCCGCCCCCGACACCGAGCCGGTCCACAACCCGCCCTGGGCCAACGTCTACGCGATCAGCCCCGCGGAGTCCCCGGAGACCACCCAGGTCGAGCTCGCGCACCTGACCTCGGAGGACGGGCGACTCGAGGGCGCGTTCGCGCGCGTGCGCAACTGCGTGCCCGACCTCGAGGCGGGGCAGAAGATCCCGGTCGACCTCGGCGGCGCCCTGAGCCTCGTCATCACCGCGTGCAAGCCCGACTTCACGGCGCTCCCGGCGGCGACCGGCGACTACCTCGCGATCACGCCGCCCGCGACCCCGGCGGCGAACGACGGCACCTTCGCCGAGGTCATGATGTATCACCACATGCAGGTGGTGCACGACTACTACAAGGGCGTCCACGGCCTCACCGACCGCGACGCCCCCCTCGACGCCCTCGTGGACGTGCAGGCGCACATCGACCTCTGCGACCAGTGGGCCAAGCTCCCCAACGCGGCCTTCATCCCGAAGGAGGGCCTCGAGCAGCTCCCGTTCGGGCTCGGGACGGCGCTCGACCTCGCCGGCGACGCCATCGTCTTCAGCGGCACCGACACGAAGGACTTCAGCTTCGACGCCACGGTCATCTACCACGAGTACACCCACGCGATGCTCGGGGCGACGCGGCTCGGGGGCATCTTCGCGGACGACCGCGGGCTCAACAACCTACCGGGCGCGCTCAACGAGGCCTACGCCGACTACTTCGCGACGACGCTCATCGACGCGAGCCTCCTCGGCACCTACTCCCTCAATGATCTCGGAGAGTTCGCGATTTGCGGCATCCCGCTCGGCGGCGGCGGCAACCAGGCGCGTAACCTCGACAACGACTACACCTGCCCCGGCGACCTGACCGCCGAGGTGCACGCCGACAGCGAGCTCTTCTCCGGCGCGCTGTGGCAGCTCCGCGAGCTCCTCGGGGCCGAGGACGCCGACCGCGTCATCCTCGCCGCGGTCCTGACGCTCACGGACACGAGCGACTTCACCGCCGCCGCCGAGGCGACCATCGACGCGGCGGCGAGCATGTTCGGGGCCGAGGTCGAGGCGCAGGTCCGCGAGCGCTTCACGGCGCGCGGGCTCATCGGCTGCTCGCGCGTCCTCCCGGTCGACCGCATCGGGCTGCGCGGGCTCGACGTCGCGATGCCGTCGCCGGACGACTTCGGCGGCGTCAACCCCTACGGCGAGTACGCCGCCGGCTACCTCCAGTACAGCGTCGAGGTCCCCGAGGGCGCTGAGCAGCTGACCCTGACCTTCGAGTTCGCGACCGGCGGGCTCGGGGGCCTGCTCGGTGGCGGCGGGACGCCGAACATCGCGGTGGACGTCGCCTTCCGCCAGGGCGCCGCGCCGCTGACCTACGCGGTCGCTGGCGGCGTGATCGCCTCGGACGCGGACGTCGTCGTGGCGATGGACCCCGAGAAGAAGCAGGTCACCGTGTCCGGCTCGTGCCTCGTCCCGGGCCCCCTCGTTTTCGCTTTGCACAACACCGGCGACGCCGTCAGCCTGCACGCCGTGGCGGTGGAGACGACGACGGAGACGGCACCGACGCCGAATTTCGACTCATGTCCGCGTTGAGGGATACCGATGCACTGTTAGACTTCGCACCACCCCCGCCGGGTATGGATGACACTCTGAATGGCAGGACGGACCCCGCACAACGGCAAACGGTGGCCGGTGCCCTACTGGCTGCCGGGGGTCGCCGCGACGCTCATCGCCTTGGGGGTGACGTGGGTCGCGCTCGACCTCGGCGCGATGGCGCCCCTGGTGGGCGCCGCCGGCGGGCTCGTGGTCGGCTTCGCAACCGCCGTCGTGGTGCGCCGGATGGCCACCCGCGCGCTGCTGGGGCGGGCCGAGCGCGCCGAGTGGACGCTCGAGGACCAGCCCCCCGGGCCGCTGCGTGCGGCGACGAACCCCGGGGAGGTGGTCGACCGGATCTACGCGCGCCAGGAGGCGCGGATCCTGCTGGTCAAGGAGGGGGAGCGCGCCCGCGGTGACGCGGCCCGGACGGAGCAGGCCGCCGTGGCGCAGGCCGCGCGCGCCGCGCAGGAGCAGCAGGCGGCGCGCTACGCCGCGCTCGAGGCCGACGTGGTGCGGCTTCGGGACCACGCGACGTTCTTGGTCAGCGCGCTCGGGCTGCCGCTGGCGGCCGCGACCGGCGCCACCGACCTGGTCCTCGACGGCGAGCTCGGCGCCGAGCAGCAGCGCCTCCTCAAGCTCGGTCGCGGCGCGATCGCCGGCGCGACGCGCACCCTCGACCGCTTCGCCCTGGATCGAGACGCCGCGATCAGCGCCTGGCCGACGAGCCCGCGGAGCTTCTCGCCGCGGCGGGCCATCGTGCAGATCCTCAGGCGCCTCGCCCCCGAAGCCGAGCGCCGCGGCGTCGAGCTCGTGGCGCGCTTCGCTGGCGACGTGCCGAGCCGGGCGGAGGCCGACTCGGAGCGCCTGGAGCACGTGCTGTCGGCGTTCGTCGGGTGGGCGCTGGTCCGCAACCGGTCGAACTGCATCTCGCTCAACGTCGGCGTGTCGAACCCCGAGGGGGGGCGCGGCGACGGGACCGTCGTCTCCCTGGTCGTGACGGTCGAGGACACGGGACCGGCCCTCGATGAGGACACGGCCGCGTCGCTGTTCGCCGGGTCGCCGTCGGCGGAGACGCGGGGGGGCGCGCTCGACCCGCGCGCCGGGCTCGCGGTCGCCCGGAGCCTGCTCGCGACCGTGGACGGCTCGGCGTGGGTGGAGAGCACGTCCTTCATGTCGACGCGGCTCGCCTTCTCGTACCCGGTGATGCGGCGCAAGCGCGTGACCGCGACGACGCTCTACGGGCGCGGGGCCGTCTCGGACAAGACGGTGCTCGTCGTCGATGACCAGGGACACTCGCGGACGGTCCTCAGCGAGCTCCTCGCCGGGTGGCGCCTGCTCCCGACCGCGGTGGCGAGCGCCGCGATGGCGCTCGAGACGCTGCGAGCGGCGGCGCGCAGCAACGACCACTTCGACCTCGTCCTCGTAGACCGGCACCTCGGCGACGACGACGGCCTGCAGCTGCTCCGCACCATCGCGAACGACCCCGCGATCGGGCCGCAGCGGATCGTCCTGCTCGACCAGCTCGGCGACCTCGCGCGACCGCTCCCGGACGACCTGCGCGCCCTCGTCGCGGGCCGCGGGCTCAAGCCGATCCTCCCCGAGGAGCTGATCGAGGTCTTCACCACCGTGCTCGCCCCGCCGCGCTCGGCGCCGAAGGTGCACACCCGCGGCGGCCTCCGGAGCGACCCCGAGAAGCGGCCCATCAAGGTGCTGGTCGCCGAGGACAACCCGGTCAACCAGATCTTCGTCGCGCGGCTCCTCGAGAAGCGCGGTCACCACGTCACCCTGGCGAACAACGGGGCGGACGTGATCGACTGCCTCGACACGACGCCGGAGCCGTTCGACATCATCCTGATGGACATCCAGATGCCGGTCCTCGACGGCATCGAGGCGACCGGCATCATCCGCGAGCGCGAGCGCCGCGGCGGCGTCCGCCGGCTGCCCATCATCGCGGTGACGGCGCACGCGATGCACGGCGAGGAGCAGCGCATCCTGGCCTCGGGGCTCGACGCCTACGTCCCCAAGCCGGTCCAGGAGGAGCGGCTCTTCGATGCGATCGAGCGGGTGCTCCCCGTGGGCTTCGACCAGCTCGGCCCGCGGACGCCGCCCGACGGGACCCAGCGCCTCGAGGACGAGCCGGATCGCGTCTTCGACGAGGCGAAGGTCCTCAGCTTCGTCGCCGAGGACAGCGAGTTCCTCACGAGCTTGGTGGACCTCTTCGTCGAGACCTCGCCCAAGCAGGTGGCGGCCATCGGCGCCGCCATCGCCGGCGCCGACGCGGTGGCGCTCGAGCGCTCGGCGCATCAGCTCAAGGGGTCGGTCGGGAACTTCGGCGCGGACCGCGCGCGTCACTGGGCCCACACGCTCGAGATGGCCGGTCGCACCAACGCCCTGGCCGGGACCGACGAGGTCCTCAAGAAGCTCGCCAGCGAGATCGACGCGCTCCGGGGCGCGCTGCGCGACCTCGCGGACCGCCAGGTGGCCCTACTGACCTGAAACCACCCCTGTGGAGGGGCCGCAGGACCTGGATCCATTGGCAGTCGTGCATGTCGGCCTTGCGTCCAGGCACGTTGTGGAGCTGTCTCGCGTTGACGAGCAGCACCTCGAGACCGCGCGACTCCAGCAGCTCGTAGACCGGGATCCAGTAGACCGACGTGCTCTCCATTGCGACCGACTCGACGCCCTCCTCGATCGGAGGACGCAGGTCTGCGCCCGATACCCGGGCGCCGCGCCTCGCACCCCGCGAGGGAAGCCCTGAAAGGCCCGCGTGGCCAACGCGAAGCGGGCCAGGCGGTGGCGAAACCAGCCGAGCGAGACTGATCCGGCCGCTTCGCGGCCCTGGGACATTGCGTCAGTCCGCCGCGCGGAAGCTGCCGGTCAGGTAGACGTGGCCCCCCGGGGAGTCGCCGACGTAGACGCCGCCTGCGTCATCGACGTAGAGGCCGACGTCGGCGGGGAGCACGAGCGGGCGCCGGAAGCGCACCTCGAGCTCGGCCAGGCGGTGGGGATCGCCGCCCCAGAGCGCCCGCGCGAGCCCCTCGACGGCCCGGCCCATGCTGGCGAACCCGTGCAGGATGGTGCTCCTGAAGCCCGACGCGCGCGCGGCGAGCGGGATCCAGTGGATGGGGTTGAAGTCGCCGGTGAGGATCGCGAAGTCGAGGGCGTCGCGCCGGGTCAGGCGCCAGCGCTCGAGCTCCCGGGCGTCGCTTGGGACCTTGGGTTTGTCCTTCTTCGGCCGGTCCCCCTTCTTCGGCCGGTCGCGCTTGTCACGGTTGAGCGGGATGATCGGGTAGAAGTCGATCTCGAGGGCCTCCGGCGCGGACCGCGAGCCGGTGACGACGCGCTGGTGCAGGATGGCGCGGCGCCCGTCGTCCTCCACCCCGGCGAGCTGCGCGCGGACCTCGAGCGGCTCGTCGGCGGCGATCCGACCGTTCACGACCAGGCGGCAGCCGCCGTTGAGGGCGCGGCCGAGGGGGTAGGGGAGCCCCACCATCGTCTTGGAGAGCAGGGGGAAGGTCCACTGCGAGAAGAAGTGGGGCGGCAGCTCGCCCGCGTACGCATCGGGGGCGCCGCCGACCGAGCGGATGTAGGCGCGCACGAGGTCGGGGGCGCGCGCGGGGAGGGTCTCGAAGAGCTCGGGCCCGGGGATCCCCCGCTCGGGGGAGGGGCGGCCGACCTGCTGGCGCAGCACCTCGACGGCGGTGCGCCCGAGCGCGCGCAGGACGGGGCCCTGGTGGCGGATGTACTTGAGGCTCGTGCCCATGCTGTTCCTCCTCGGCGTCTGGTCGCCGCGGCCGCGGAGCATAGCAGCATGCGCGCCGTGTGGTCCCCCGCGTCGTCGCGCCTTCAGGTCGACGCGGTCGTCCCGCGGCGCCCACCGTCGGCGATCCCCACGGCCTCCGGGGCCCGCCCTGCCGGCGGCGAGAGCTAAGTTGACAGCGATCACCCGGCGCGCAACAACCTCCGCATGAGGAAGCACTTCGTTCTTGATACGAACATCCTCCTTCACGATCCCGACGCGATCTTCGGCTTCGAAGAGAACTTCGTGTGGATACCGATCGTGGTCATCGAGGAGATCGACACCTTCAAGAAGGACGGCTCGGAGCTCGGCCGCAACGCGCGCGAGGTCGCGCGGCAGCTCGACGCCCTGCGCCGCCTCGGCAGCCTGACCGAGGGCGTCGTCCTGAAGAACGGCGGCGTGCTCAAGGTGGTCATGGCGGAGGTCAAGCTCCCCGACGCCTTCCACATGAACCACATCGCCGACGACCGCATCCTGTCGACGGCGCTGCACGTGCGTGACACGCACCCGGGCGTGCCGGTCATCCTCGTGACCCTCGACACGAACCTGCGTATCCGCGCGAACGTGCTCGGCATCGAGGCCGAGGACTTCGACACCCGCGGGATCCAGCTCGAGGATCTCTACCCCGCCGTGACGACCATCCTGGTCGACGACGGGCTCATCGCGAACCTCTTCGCGGGCGAGTCGCTGCCGCTGCCCCCGGCAGCCCACGGCGCCACCTGGTTCGAGAACGAGTACGTGATGGTCCAGGACAGCCGCTCGACGGCGCTGGCTCGCATCGACGTCGCCAACGAGCTGATCGCGCCCATCAAGAACCTGCGCCAGCCGACCTGGGGGGTGCGCCCGCGCAACCGCGAGCAGCACTTCGCCCTCGACGCCTGCCTGCGCGAGGACGTCCACGTCGTCACCCTGGTCGGCAAGGCGGGCACCGGAAAGACGCTGCTGGCGCTGGCCGCTGGCCTGCAGTCGGTCTCCGAGGAGGAGAAGTACGCGCGGCTCCTGGTGTCGCGCCCCATCTTCCCGATGGGCCGCGACATCGGCTACCTGCCGGGCAACGTCGACCAGAAGCTCAAGCCCTGGATGCAGCCCATCCACGACAACGTCGACTTCCTGGTGTCGCTCAACCAGCGCGCCAAGAAGGGCACCCGTGGGGTCGACGACCTCGTGCGCCAGGGCGTGATGGAGGTCGAGCCGCTGACCTACATCCGCGGCCGCTCGATCGCGGCGCAGTACATGATCGTCGACGAGGCGCAGAACCTCACGCCGCACGAGATCAAGACGATCCTGACCCGCGCCGGCGAGGGCACGAAGGTCGTCTTCACCGGCGACCCCTTCCAGATCGACAACCCCTACGTCGACAGCATCTCGAACGGGCTGACCTACCTGATCGACCGCTTCCGGGGCGAGCGCATCGCGGCCAGCATCACGCTGCGCAAGGGCGAGCGTTCGGCGTTGGCAGAGCTGGCGGCCAATCGACTGTAGGGTGGTCGGAGAGGGTGGAGCCTCAAACAACATCGATCAACATCGATCAACATTGATCAATGTCGATCGGGTCGCGGCTCACCGCACAGCATGACGACGCGGCGGGCGCGCTGCCCGGTGTGCAGCGTCTCCGTCGCCCCGTCCGGCCAGATGACGCGCACGAGCCCGGGGCCCCCGGCGCGGGCCTCGAGCTCGACCAGGTGCAGCCCGCAGAACACCAGCGTACGTGCCTCGGCGCGCACCGCGACCCCGAAGGGCTCCTGGCCGCCGGTTTGGCCCCGCACGCCGAAGGACGCCTCGAGCTCCGTCTCGAGGGGCAGCGCCACCCCGTCGAGGGTCAACGCCACGGTGCGCGCCGCGTCCGCGGCCAGGGCGCGCTCGATCCGGGCGGCCTCGTCCCCGTCGAGCTGGCCGTCGTGATCCCGGTCGCCGAGCGCCTCGAGGGTCCGCACCTCGCTCGGCGGCTGCACGATCACGGTCACCGCGAGCGCCGGCCGCCCGCCGCGCACGCCCACCGCGACCCCGCGCGGGGCCGGGTCGGAGTGTGCCACGCTCAGCGCGGCCACGAGCCAGAGGACCGGGCTCAACGCTCGGGCGCGGGCACCGGACCCGGGGCGGTGAAGCCGCTGCCGTCCACGTCGACGTAGACCGGGTTGGTGAAGGCGAAGGCGCCGCCCCCGAAGACCGGCTGCGAGGGGCTCGGCCCGCGGGCGACCACGACGTACCAGGTGTCGCGCGTCGGGGTGAGGTCGAAGGTGGTGTCGAGCCAGGTCGTCTCGCCGGCGGCCGGGGGCGTGGCGGCCCGGGACTCGACGAAGACGCCGTTGGCGTAGAGCTCGACCTGGGTCACGGTCACCCACGCCGGCGCCTCTGCGACCGCGCGCAGGGCGACCGCGCTCGCGCCGTCGACGAGCTCGTCATGGCCCATGCGGGCCTCTCCGTTGGCGGTCACCGTGAGCCAGATACCCCGGCTCCCGACGGCGTGCTGGCCCTTGACGGCGTGCACGATGTCGTCGTCGGTCAGCAGCGCCGGGTCATCGCCGGCGCGGAGGTAGGTGCGGGGCCAGCCGCAGCCGTCGCCGGGATCGTGGCAGTCCGAGTTGGCGACGCCGCACACGGCGCGACCGCTGTTGAGCAGGCCGAACCAGTCCGCCATGACCGGCACCGCGTCCGTGGCCCGGGTCCGCAGCGCTTGCCAGCCGGCGGGGGTGTAGTCGCTGGGGTCGCCGAGCTCGGCGTTGATCTCGAGGGCGTCCCAGTCCGCCGGGACCGGTCTCTCCGCGGTCGTGAGCGCCCACGGGTCGAGCTGGAGGTTCGCGAAGTACCCCTTGAGGTTGTCCGAGCGCGGGTGGTTGATCTGCAGCACGCGCTCGCCGTCGAGGGCGCGGAGGCGGGCGAAGAGCTCGGGGATGCCGAGGTCGGCGAAGAGCTTCACCCCGGTCAGGGCGTAGGGATCGGTCGGGTCGAGGGGCAGCGGGTAGGCGTTGAAGTGCCCGATCCCGTTGACGCTGACCTCGTCCGACACCACCGAGTGGACGGCGTCCGCGGCGCCGAGCGCGGCGACGAGGGGGCCGAGGTCGATGACGTTGTCGTGCTCGGTGGTCGCGAAGCAGCCGAGGCCCTCGGCGAGGTTCTCGCGGACGCGGTCGGGGAAGAGCGTCGCGGCGTCGAGGCTGCCGATGGTGTGCTGGTGGAAGTCGCAGCCGAGCCAGCCGGTGGCGGCGACGGTGCGCGAGAAGGTCGGGGTCAGCGTGGTGTCGGCGGTGAGATCGACGTCCTCGTAGGTGACCAGATCGTACTGCGGGCCGTGGGAGATCGTGACGTCGTAGCGTCCGGGAGCGACGACCACGGTGTCGCGCTCGGGTCCGAGCCACGTGAGGATGCGCCCGGAGGGGCGGCCCAGATCGCCGAGGCGGGCGTCGACGACGTCCTCACCGAGCGGGCGCAGCATCACCTTGACCGGGAAGGTCCCGGCGCTCGGCTGGGGGCCGTCGCCGGTGGCCGCGACGGTGAGGGTCGTGGGCGGGGTCAGCTCGAGGGCGACGGCGTCGTCGCCACCCGCGACCACCGTCACCGGCGCCGGGGCGGAGGGGCGCCGCTCGCCCCCCGAGGCGATGACGTGATAGTCGCCGGCGGGCACGCCGAGCGACCAGGTGCCGTCGGGGCCGGTGCGCGCCTGGTTGCGCGCGAGCTTCGGGACGCCGCTCGCCGGGACGGGGAGCGCCGTGACCAGGGCCCCGGCGATCGGCTCGCCGGCGGGGTCCTTGACGGTCCCGCGCAGCCTGCCCACCGGGGTCTCGAGCAGCGCGTCGGCGACGTCGACGACGCTCGCGAGGGAGCCGTCACCGATCAAGAAGAGGCGTTCGAGGGAGACGGTGCCGCCGGCGGGGACGTCGAGGCTCGGCGCGAGCATCGCGAAGGTCCCGGAGTTCTCGGCGACCGGCGCCGTCAGGCCCTCGCCGCCGAGCACGACGTAGCCGTAGCTCACCTGGTCGCCGCGCGAGGCGAGGTAGTCGACGCCGCCGATGCCGCCGTTGATGGTGAAGCCGACCCCGGGGGCGAAGAGCGTGACCTGCTTGCCCGCGATCAGGAAGTCCCCGACGCCGCCGACCTGTACGCTGGCGTCGGTGGGGTTGTGGATGATGGTGCGCATCCGCAGGAACGGCTCGTCGGCGCGCAGCTCGTACTCGACGTCGACCGCGACGGGCGCGGTGCCCGCGATGAGGTCGAGGACGTCGATGATCTTCGACGGGGCGAGCCCCCCGGAGACGCGCAGGATGGCGGCCTCGCCGTCGCTGCCGTCGGCGACGACGGTGACGCTGTCGGGATCGACGACGCGGAAGTCGACGACCGTGAAGAGCTCGCGCAGGACGCTCGCGTCGGCCTCGCCGTCGGGGCGGGCGAGGTCCGCCCCGAGGAGGCTCCCGCCGTAGAGGTGGAAGACCGTGGAGATCCCCTTGTCCTGGACCATGAAGCGCACCCGCGAGTTGCCGAGGACCCAGGCGTGGTCGACCTGGCCGAACGGGACCGGGCCGCCGACGAGGTCAGCGGCGCTCGTGGCCAGGCGCGCGTAGACGGTCGAGGGCGGCGCTACGGTGTCGGCGGCGTCGGCGGCGTCGGCGGCGTCGATGGTGTCGACGGTGTCGGCGGCGACGTCCGCGGCGGTCCCGGAGTCGCCACAGGCGGCGCCGAGGGTGAACACGAGGGCGAGGAGGGCGGGCGTGGGGTTGCGGAGCATGGCGCGCACTATAGCGACAACGCCGTGCCGGCCGTAAAGCCCGTTTTGGTCTCCGGGACTCGAGTCAGAGCGGCTGCGCCGCGAGCCAGCGCGACCAGGCGGGCCCGTGGTCGGCCACGAGGCGCGCGCAGCCGTCGATGGCCTCGACGACGCCAGCGAGGTTGTGGTCGAGGCCGCTCGGCAGGGTGGCGCGCCGCGCCTCGAAGAACGCGCGGACCCGCGAGCCGCCGGCGCCGTCGCAGAGGCCGGCGCCGAGCCAGGGCAGCCACTGGCCGGAGCGCGGGCCGAGCACCGCCACCAGCGGGTCGAAGTGCTCGGTGAGCCAGCCCCAGATCGCCTCGGCGGTCTGCCGGCGGTGGCCGAGGGCCGCCGTCAGCGTTCGGAAGTCCTGGCTCCGCAGCGTCCCGTCGAGCACCAGATCCAGGCTCCGGCGCACCAGCTCCGGCGCGTCGAAGCGGCCGAGCGCGCCGATCAGCGCGAACCGCTCGACCGGGGTGCGCGCCATGGGGAGCGCCGCCCGGAGCCGCTCCCACAGCGCCGGGCGATCGGCCGCCGGCGTCGCGCGCGGCGCGTTCGGCAGGTAGAGATCCACCAAGACGGCGTCGGGCCCGCCGGTCGATCGCGCCTCGATCGCGGTCAGGAGCTCGTCGGTCACCGCGATCGCGACCCGCCCCAGCCCCGGGTCCTCGGCCACGCCGAGGTAGAGCCGCAGCACCCGCCGCGTCAGCTCGCGCTCGCTGGACTCCGGGCCGGGGGCCGGACGCGGCGTCCGCAGCCGGCCCTTGTGCGGCGCCAGGAGCTGCGCGGCGAAGCGCCTGAACCGCGGCTCCTGGGCGGGCGGCGTGACGCGATACAGGAAGTCGAGCGCCGCGCCGACCGCCTCCAGCACCTGCGGGTCGCGGTGGCGCGCCAGCGGCACCAGCGCGGCGGCGTAGCGCTCGGCCGGGAGGGCGTCGGCGGCGACCAGCGCCTCGAGGTCGTCGAGCAGCGCCACCCGCTCGCGTGGGCCGAGCGCCTGCCGCTCGTGCGCAAGGAGCGCCTCGAGGTCGCGCTGATCCAGACGCCAGCGGTAGAAGCCCCACGCCCCGTCGTTGGGGGTAAGCCAGCGCGGACACCCCGGCGCCGACAGCGTGTGGGTCGCCTCGGCGGCGTCGAACAGGAAGCACTCGCGGCTCACCTTGCCGGCCGACGAGGCGTAGCGAACGCACATCGGGATGGCCCACGGCGCCTCCCCGGGGGCGCCGCCGCCGGCGGGCCGATAGCGCCCCTGACGCAGCGCCAGGGTCGCCGCGGCCCCCCTGGTGCATTGCAGTGTGACGTCCACCTGGGGCGTCCCGGGCTGATCGAGCCAGGTTCCGGCGACACGTGTAACGTCGTGACCGCTTGAGGCATCTAGCGCCCGCAGCAGGTCCGCGGTGGTGCCGTTGGCGTATGTGTGCGCTGCAATATAGTCGCGCACGCCGCGCTGCACGACCGCGTCTCCGAGCCACCGCTCGAGCATCCCCAGGAGGTTGGCTCCCTTGGTGTAGGTGATGGCGTCGAACGCGTTCTCGATGTCCCCCTCCGAGGTGACCGGCTGTCGGATGGCCCGGGCGCTCGCGCGAGCGTCCGCGTCCATCGCCCACGCACGCCAGCGGACGCCGCGCACCGGGAGGTCGAGCTCGGGGAAGAGGGCGTCGGTGATCTTGGCGCCCATCCACGACGCGAACCCCTCGTTGAGCCAGATGTCGTCCCACCAGGCCATCGTCACGAGGTCGCCGAACCACATGTGCGCGAGCTCGTGGGCGGTGACGGCGAGGCTCGCGACGCGTCGCTCGGTCGGTGCGTCGGCGTCGACGAGGAGCAGCTCCTCGCGGAAGGTGACGAGGCCCGGGTTCTCCATCGCGCCGGCGGCGAAGTTCGGCACGGCGACGAGATCGAGCTTCTCGAAGGGGAAGGCGCTGCCGAACCAGGCGACCAGGGCGTCGACCATGGGGGCGGCGTGGGCGGCGGCGAAGGCGGTGAACCCCTCCTTGCCGCGCGTGGTGACGACTCGGATCGGGACGCCGCCGGCGCTGGCTGGCGCGTCGCGGATCGCGAGATCGCCGATCGCGAACGCGACGAGGTAGGTCGGCAGCGGCGGCGTCTCGGCGAAGCTGAAGGCCGTGTGCGCGCCATCGTCGCGCCGGGCGACCTCGCGGGCGTTCGACAGCGCCACCATCCCCCGGGGGACGCGCAGGGTGATGGCGAACGGCGCCTTGAGGGCGGGCTCGTCGAAGCACGGGAAGGCGCGGCGCGCGGCGAGCGCCTCGAACTGGGTGAAGGCGTACCAGGCGTCGCCGTCGGCGACCCGGTAGAGCCCGACCGGGGCTTCGCCGAGCGCGCCGTCGAAGGCGATCTCGATCACCGCCGGACCCGCCGGTACGGCGACGGGCGCCCGCAGCACCACGACCCCGTCCTCGCCGCCGAAGGGCACCAGCGTCTGCTCCAGGGCGCCGGCGCGGACGCGCGCTCGCGCGAGGTTGAGCGCGGTCGCGTCGAGCGCGAAGTCCCGGGACGGGGCGGCCAGCTCCACCGCGATCTCGACCGCGCCGGCGAAGCGATCCGCGCGTGGATCGACGGTGAGCTCGAGCTGGTAGCGGGTCGGGACCACCGCCCGCCCGAGGGGACGTCCCGGCGGCGGGATCTCGGGCGGCGTCTCGGGCTCCCCGAGCTGGGGTGGCGCTAGCGGCGCCGCGGCGGGGCCGGTGGCGCATCCCGGCGACGCCCACAGGGCGCCTGCGAGGAACAGGATCAGGAGGGGCTCGAGGGAGCGCGCGTGCGTCTTCATCCGGGCTCCGTCACGACGTCCGGCCCGAGGGTGCGCGACGTCGCCTCCCGAGCCGCGCCCCGCCGGGGAGGCGACCGCAGCATGCCATCTCCGTCGTCCGGCGACGATACACATCGCAACTGTGAATAATTTACACACGCGGGATCGCTCCGCGGCCGGGCGGCGGGTCTATTGGATCGCGGTCACCGCTAGATCGACGTTACGCCTCGCCGGTCTGCGGGTGCAGGTGAGCGCGGGATGCCGCTGGCATGCACATTGCAGCTTCCATCCACCACCGCGCTCACGGCAGAATGCGACGCACGGGCACAGACAGAGAGACGAGGAGGGAGGGGAGATGACGAATACGCTACGCATCATGCGCTCGCGCATGGCCCAGACCGGGGTGCTGGTCGGGGCATTGCTGATGTTCATGGGGACGAACGACAACAACGGCTGCGCGCCCGATCCGGGCGGGCAGGGCGAGTGCTCCACCGCCTCCGAGTGCTCGGGCGACCCAGGCGTCAACTGCGTCGGGAGCTGGGCCTGCAACGCCGGCGAGTGCGTCTTCGAGTGCGGCTCCGAGCCGATCGGGTGCTACGGCGACCAGGACTGCTCGGGCGGTCTGGTGTGCAACGCCGCCGAGGTCTGCATGTCCCCGCCGGGCTGTCAGCCGGGCGCCCCGTGTCCGGCCGTGTGTTACGGCTACTGCGTCGCGCCCGAGCCGCCGCCGACCGGCTGTTATAGCGACGGTCAGTGCGCGGCCGGGCAGCACTGCAGCGTGAGCGACGGCGTCTGCGACCCGCCGCCGGGCTGTGGCCCCGGGCAGGACTGCCCGGCGGTCTGCTACGGCGCCTGCGTGCCGGACCAGGGGGGCGACTGCTGGAGCGACCAGGACTGCGGCTACGGTGAGCAGTGCAACACCTGGGACTACTGCGGGTGGGGTGGCGCGGCCGAGTACGACGCCGACGGCGCGCGGCAGGCGGACTACGCTTGCATGGGCCGCTGCGAGGCGATCGCGCCGAGCTGCGACTCGAACGACGACTGCGGCCCCGGCGAGATCTGTGGCTGCGGCTACCCCGGGATGCCGAACGGCATCGTCGCCTGCCTGCTGCAGTGCATCCCCGACCCCAACGCCCAGTGCAGCGACGCGAACCCGTGCCCGGCGGGCCTCACCTGCCAGGGCGGCACCTGCGTCGAGCAGCCCGAGGGCTGCTGGAGCGACTACGACTGCGCCCCAGACCAGCAGTGCAACACGTGGGACTACTGCGGCGTCCCCGGCGAGAGCTTCCTGATCGCGTGCCAGGGGGTGTGCGAGCCCAGGCCGGCCGATTGCCACGACGACAGCCAGTGCGGCGCGAACCAGCACTGCGAGGTCATGTGCTACGACCAGGCATGCGACTGCGATCCGAGCTACGCCGACTGCCTCTGCGCCGGCGGCTGCACCGGCACCTGCGTCGACGACCCGTGGCAGGGCTGCAGCAGCGATGACGAGTGCGGGCCGAACGAGTACTGCGGCTGCGGCTCCGGGCCGTACCCCGGGATGCCGAACGGCGTCATGTGCATGCTCGAGTGCGTGCCGAAGCCTTACGAGTGCAGCTCGAACGCCGAGTGCGCGAGCGGCCAGTGCAACTTCGTCGTGTGCGAGAGCGGCGGCGGCGGCACGCCCACCGAGCCGGCCTGCGACCCGGCGGACGCGAGCTGCGGCGACGCGAACAAGCCCGCCCCCTACGGGCAGTGCTACGGCTACTGTGAGGCCCCGCCCGAGTACGACTGCCAGAGCGACGCCGACTGCGCGAGCGGTGTGTGCGAGCTCGTGATCTGCGAGGGCTCGGCGGCGGCCGATCCGATGCCGTGCCTGCCCGACGACAGCGGCGACTGCTTCATGCCGCCGCCGCCGCCGGAGGGCCAGTGCTGGGGCTACTGCAAAGACCCCGGGCCGCAGGAGTGCGGGCCCGACGGCTCGTGCCCCGAGGGCTACTACTGCGGGTGCGGCTGGCCGACCTACGCGGCCGACGGGAGCGAGGCGCCGAGCGGCGTCGCGTGCTTCCCGATGTGCATCCCGGAGGAGCCGACCTGTGGCTCCAACAGCGACTGCGCGCCCGACCAGGCCTGCGTGAACGGGACCTGCCAGGCGGCGGGCGGCGAGTGCCAGAGCAACAGCGACTGCGGCGCCAACCAGCACTGCGAGCTGGGGCCGTGCCCGCTCGGCCCGTGTACCTTCGACCCGGCGACCGGCGAGAGCTGGTGCCCCCCCTGCTACGGCCAGTGCGTCGACGACGGGGGCGGGGTGTGCTCGAGCGACGCCGAGTGCGCCGCCGACCAGTTCTGCGCCATCCAGTACTGCGTGACCGCGTGCCCGGCGTGCGTGCCGGGGGCCCAGTGCCCGCCGTGCGAGACGCAGTGCTACGGCATGTGTCAGGACCAGCAGTGGCCGCAGGAGTGCGACAGCAACAGCGACTGCGACGCCGGCGAGAGCTGCCAGTGCACCTCGAACCCCGCGTGCCCGGAGTGCGACGCCTGCTTCTTCCAGTGCCTCCCGGACAGCGACCCCGGCGAGTGCTCGAGCGACGCCGACTGCGGCGCTGGCCAGCAGTGCGACTTCATCTGCGCGCCCTGTGCCCCGCCCCAGGAGGGGATGCCGCCGGTCGAGTGCCCGTGCTTCGGGATGTGCGTCGACGCGCCGCCGCCGCCGGCGACCGAGTGCCAGATGGACTCGGACTGCGACGACGGCTTCTACTGCGAGCAGGGACCGTGCCCGTACTTCATGCCGTGCTCGCCGGACACCGGCTGCCCCGGCTGCGGCGGGACCTGCCAGAAGCAGGAGCCCGAGCCCAACCCGTGCATGCGGACCGGCTGCTCGGGCCAGGTGTGCGCGGCCCAGCCGGTGGCGACGACCTGCGAGTGGAACGACTCCTACGCCTGCTACCAGCTCGCCGAGTGCGGCCTGAACGCCGCCGGCGTCTGCGGGTGGATCGGCAACGACGCCTTCTCCGCCTGCCTCCAGGGCGGGACCAGCGGCGGGGGCGTCCCCCGGTAGTCGGCGCCTGAGGACCTGAGACAGAACGCCCACTCCGCGTCCGCGGGGTGGGCGTTTCTGCGACGATCGAATGCGCTCGCTACGGGGCGCCTCAGTGGAACGCCTCACCCCTCCCACCGCGGAGCTCGCAAGCTCGCCCCGCGGCGGGAACCCTCGGGGTGAGGCGTTCCAGGCGCCCCTG
>PHBI01000061.1:50817-56243 GCA_002841945.1 Deltaproteobacteria bacterium HGW-Deltaproteobacteria-14 | reverse complement strand
CTCCCCCAGCGCCGGCAAGCGCTGGTTCCTCTTTGTCGTTGGATCTCGGGAGGATGCCGCCGACCCTCCCCCCATTCAAACTCCTCGCGTCAATTGGCCGCTGGGCCGCCGCACCCGCCTACCGACTGTTTCCGATCACACCCCACGGCGCCTCGTGGGTTGTCGTTCTCGGTGGCGGTGGCTTGATGGCGCCGTGACTGTGGGGGAGCGCCAAGCTGTGGTCGCCTTGGAACCGCGTCGACGAGTTCCGGAAAGCGGGAGTATCGTGTTTGTGGTACGGAAGGTCTGTACATAGGCCTCTCGGCGGCAGCGCTCGCGGGCTTCGGGTTCCCTATCGTGTTGGGAGGGTCGCTTGAAGGGGTACGTCGGCAACACGGACTGGGGGTGGTTTCACTTCCTGCGGGAGCGGAGCCGGCAGCCCCGGGGCGTCGAGGAGGTGAACTTCTGGCGCCCGACCGGCCAGCGGTTCGCCGCGCTGCAGCCCGGGGCGCCGTTCTTCTTTCGGCTGAAGGCGCCGCGCAACAAGGTGGCGGGGTTCGGGACGTTCGCGCGCTTCTCGGTGCTGCCGGACTGGCTCGCGTGGGAGGCCTTCGGCGAGGGCAACGGGGCGGCGACCCGGGACGCGTTCGTCGGGCTCCTCGATCGATATCGCGGCGCGAAGCACGAAGGACCGCGGCTCATCGGCTGCATCATCCTCACGCAGCCCGTCTTCTTCGACGAGGCGCTCTGGGTCGATGACCTGCCGGACTGGGCGAAGAACATCGTCGCCGGCAAGGGCTACGACCTGAGCGTGTCGCCGGGGCTCGAGCTGTGGCGCGATTGCAGGGAGTTCGCGGCCGGGGGTGGGAAGCTCGCGTTGGGCGAAAAGCCGGTCGAAGCGCGGTACGGCGCGCCGTCTCTGGTGAAGCCGCGACTCGGCCAGGGGGCGTTTCGGGTGGCGGTCCTCGACGCCTACGGGCGTGCCTGCGCCGTCACCACCGAGCACAGCCTCCCGGTGCTGCAGGCCGCACACATCCAGCCCTACTCCCAGGGTGGGCCGCACGACCCGGCGAACGGGCTCTTGCTGCGCTCGGACGTCCACTCGCTGTTCGACCACGGTTACCTGACCGTCACCGACGACCACCGCCTCGAGCTGAGCCCCCGGCTGCGCGGCGACTGGGGCAACGGCAAGGCCTACGAGGCCTTCCACGGCCAGCGCATCCATCTGCCCGACACCCCGGGCGAGCGGCCGGCGGCCGAGTTCCTGCGCTGGCACCAGGAGCACGTCTTCCTCGGTGCGGCGTAGGGACGCTTCAGCTGAAACGCGCGCCCGAGAGCCCGCCGGAGCGGTTGCCAGCCGCGCCGGGGGACTCGATACTGCGCCGCATGAAGATGGTACCGAAGCTGAGCCTCGCCGACGTCCGGGTGATGATGGCCGCCGCCGAGCTGAAGGCCGTCGAGATCGGCGTCGATATGGACATCGCCGTCTGCGACGACGGCGGACACCTGCTGATGTTCGTGCGCATGGATGCCGCGCGCGTCTTGAGCATCCAGATCGCCATGGACAAGGCGTTCACCGCGGCCTGCGCGCGGCGCTCGACGCGCGACTACGCCACCGCCGGGGCGCCCGGACAGCCCGCGTTCGGCATCCACGCGAGCCACCAGGGGCGCTTCGCCATCTTCCCCGGTGGCCTGCCCGTCGTCGTGGACGGCCACGTCGTCGGCGCCGTCGGCTGCAGCTCGGGCCACCCCGACCAGGACGAGGCCGTCGCCCGCGCCGGGGTCGAGGCGCTCGCCGCCAGCCTCGCGTAGCGACGTCGCCCTCCCCCCGAGGAGGGGCGGCGCCGCCTATTTGACCCAGATCACGACGTTGTCGAGCGCCCACGACTCGTCTTCCGCGCCACCTCCGGAGAGGGTCGCGTTGCCACGCACCGCAGCGGAGGCCGTCGTGTGGGCGATGGTCAGGGTGACCGGGACCTTCACCTCGTGCCACGACGTCGAGACCGCGCCGCACTCGCTGACGCCGCCCCCGTTGCCGAATGACTGCGTCCACGCCGTCCCCGTGGCGGGGTCGGCCGGGGGCGCCGTGAAGTTGATCTTGCCGTACTCGGTGTCCCAGGAGTCGATCTTGATGAAGTCGACGTTCAACCGCGCCTGCGTGTGCGGCAACGCGCTGTTCCAGGCGTACGTCTTCAGCAGCGTGCCGTTGCCCGTCACGTTGTAGCCGCCGAGGAGCTTGCCCAGGCTGCCGCAGCTCGTGGTCGTGCTGAACGGGTTGCCGTTGAACGTCCATCCGGTCGGAGACCCGCTCTCGAAGTCCTCGTGAGCGACGCGGGTCCAGCCGCCGTTTGTCATGTCGCAGGTCGCGTTGTACGCGGCCGCGCCACCCTCGCCGTCCGGGTCGATGGGGTAGGTCCCGTTGGTGACGAAGCCGAGGTCGTACCACCCGAGGCAGGACGTCGGGATGAAGACCTTGTCCCCCATGTCGCACATGAAGCGGTCGGAGGTGTATCCCGGCGCGGCGATGTCGTCCCAAGAGGTCGCGACTCCGCCGGAGAAGTCGTAGCGCATGCCGGAGCCCAGGTCGTTGTTGCCATTGGGCTCCCAATGGTCGACGCGGTTGCTCACCCAGAAGGGGCCGCCGTCCCCGGCCACCCAGGCGCAGCTCGGGTTGCCCGTCGCCAGCTGCGTGTACGCACAGGTGGCGCCCTTGGCGCTCGGGTAGATCCCGAACAGGCGCAAGTAGAGCGCGTTGGATTCACCGAAGTCAGGGCCCGTCGCGACCAGCCACGCCGCTGCGAGGTGTGCGGGGCTGCGCGGGATGAAGAGCTGCAGTCCGTAGGCGTCGCACGCGGCCTCCGCCCCTCCCAGCCCCCCGTTGCCCACCGCCGCGCCGAGCTTGACCTTGAGGAAGGTGTAGCCGCCGCCGTCGATGACCATGTCGCACCACACCACGAACGGCGCGATCGCCCCCGAGGGCCCGTCCGGATCGATGGTGTAGGCTCCGCTCGTCGTGTAGCCGGCCTCGCGCCAGGTCAGGCAGCTCGTGCGGATCGCGTGGCAAGTGTCGCCGACCTCGTCGCAGACCGCGGAGGCCGGGTCGCATGGATCCGATCGGTCCAAGCACACCCCGGAGGTGCAGGTCTCGGCACCGTCACAGTAGACGCCGTTCGAGCACGACGTGCCGTTGGTCGCGTAGTTGACGAGGCAGGCGCCGCCGCCGTTGCAGCTGTCGGCGTGGTCGCAAGTCGTGTCCGCCGCGCTGCCGCAGCTCGCTCCCGAGGGCTTGAACTCGTCCGTGGGACACGCGGCGGCCGACCCGGTGCAGCTCTCCGCGACGTCGCACTCGCTCGCCGCCGCGCGACACTCGGTCGCCGCCGCGACGAACCCGTCCGAGGGACACGCCCCCGCCCCCGTACACTTCTCCACCACGTCGCAGACACCCGCCGAGCCCCGGCACACCGTCGTCGGCGGCTCCGGGTTCGCCGAACAACCACCCGCCCCGTCACAGCTGTCAGGGTTGTCGCAGACCGTGTCCGCCGCGCTGCCACAGGCCGTCCCGGCGCTCGCGAAGCCATTGTCGGTGCAGGCGCCAGAGCCGTCACAGGTGTCCTGCACCACGCACGCGTTCCCCGGATCCCCGCAGCTCGTGCCCGCGTCCACATCGTTCGCCAGGCAGGTCCCAGCGTCGTCGCAGCTGTCGGCCGCCGAGCACGCGGTCACCGTCGGGTCGCCGCACGAGGTCCCCGCTGCGACCACATTACCGACGCACGCGCCCGCCTCACAGGCCGACACATAACAGTCGCCGCCAACCTCCGGGCAATCGCCGGCCCCCAGGCACTCGACGCACGCCCCGTCGCCGTCAGGTAAGAACCCCGACGCACAGCTCGCGCAGGCCGAACCCGACCCGTCGCTGCAGGTCGGGGTCACCGCGCAGTTCGCCACAGGCAGGCACGCCTCCAGGCACGTCGCGCCGTAGGTTCCAGCCTCGCAGGTCCCGACACAGGCCGTCGCGTCCCCCGTCCCTTGATCGCACCGCATCGTGCCGGCGCACGCCCCCGGGGCACACACGCTGGCGCACGTCGCTCCCCAGAAGCCGTCCGCGCAAGCGCACGTGTCAGGCGCCACGCACGCGCCGTGGACGCATGGTGCCGTGCACACCGGCGTGGCGCAGGTATCGCCGGCGAACCCCGTTCCATCGCAACTGCATTGGTTCACATCACCCTGCGCAACGCACGCGCCGCGGTCGCAGCCGGGGTTGCAGATGGGAGCGCCGGCGGAGAGGACCTGGCCGTTGGGGCTCGACGGGTGAATCGGCTGGAAGCGGTGCTGGAAGTAGACGACGGTCGGGTTCCAGGTGAAGCCGTTGGTCAGCGGGAGGTAGCCCTCGTAGCTGGTCGCGACCTCGGTGCCGGCGTTGACCTCGTGCTTGGTGCAGACGCGGTGCGTGGCGTCAGAAAGCGGGACGCTCCACGTGATGACCGGATAGACGGTGCCAGCAGGGAGCGGAAAGCCCCCGGGCTCCTGCGGGAAGGGCGTGTCGGAGGCCGTCGCGCGGGTCTTCAGCGTGCACGCACCCGCGGCGCCGAACTTCAGCGCGTCGAGGCCGAGGGCGACGTTCCAATAGGCCTTTCCCGCGAAGCCCTCGACGCCTCGGTAGACGGCCGCGCCGAAGAGGTAGCCGCCGGGGTTGGCGGTCGGGGTGATGTTGCCGATGCCCGTCGGGGCGACGATCACGTCCTGAGCGAGCCCGCTGCAAGCGACGACCAGGTTGTCCATGTAGAGGTAGGTCGTCCCGGTCACGGAGCCCGTGCAGGCGAAGCCCAGGACGACCGTCAGGTCGCGCTCGCCACCCGGACCGTGCAGGAGCTCGAGGTCCGAGTGGTCGGCGTTCTCACAGTCCAGCTTGGCGGAGCAGAAGATGTCGCTGAACTGGACGGCGACGTCGAAGAAGCCCTGCTCCGCTCGACGCGCCAGCGTGATGTCGAACCGCACCGGCACGTCGGCGTTCTCGACGCAGTCGACCTCGCGGATAACCGGCGTCGGGTTCATGTAGCTCGACGTCGGGACCTCGCCGTCCACGTCGTCGAGCCCGGTCAGCTCGAGGGTCACGGTGTTCGCGCCCGTCGAGGCGTCGCACGTCCCGACGTAGCTCAGCGACCCTGCGCCGTCGCCGTACTGCTGCGAGCTCAAGGCCCTGGTCCACACGACCTCGCCCGTCCCGTTCGGGCCGTTGCGCACGGTCAACACGTACCGCGCGTTCGTGATCCCCGACAGGTTCAGCGGCGCCACGGCCACCGCCAGCCGCCCCACAGGGGTGGGCGGCCCGGCGCCAGTGCAGTGCAACAGCCACAGGGCCATGAACGGTCCGAGCCAGCGAACGGCGCGCAATTGCATGGGAGGCCTTCACGAATGAGGTGCTGCGGCGGGCCGCACAACCCCGCCGC
>PHBI01000061.1:0-50805 GCA_002841945.1 Deltaproteobacteria bacterium HGW-Deltaproteobacteria-14 | reverse complement strand
ACCCCCGCCGCTCCCGCGGGACGCTAGCATGATGCAATGCAATATGGAACGCGGGCAATAACCTCGCACCATCACCTCGGTAATCCAGGCGAATCTGCAGCGGTTCCAGACGCAACTCGAGGCCTGCTCGGTGTGCCTCCTCCTCGTCGCGGACGTCCACCCCTGGCGCCGATGTCGGGACCCCCGACGCCCGCCGCTCGGCGGCGCGCTGACAGCTCCGATCTCCGCCACACCGTCGAGGACGGGGTCCTCGGCCGGTGGGCGGCGACCACCGAGGCGGCACCGCCACGGAAACACGAGCCCCCACGGCAGCTTGCATGCGTCATCGCGATGATAGCTTGAGGTTCACCAAGCCTGGACGTTAACTCCGCGTGGGGCGTCCTTCGCGAGGCCCCACCACTGCCCGTGCGGGCCCCTGACGCGGTGAGAATCGAGCTATGTGCGTGCGCGCCCCTCTTCTGGCTCTCGCGGGCCTCCTGCTGTCCGTGGTCTCCCCCGCCGCCGCCCTCGCCGCGCCGACCGTCGACCACGACCTCGGTCAGTGGCTCGACGGCTACCGAGACGCCCTCGGCGTCGCGCCCGGCGCCCCCGGCACGGTGAACGTCAAGCATCAGCCCGCCGCGCGCCTCATGGGCTTGCTCGACCCGGCCCTGCCCGGGCAGTTCACGACCACCGTCATCGAGCCGTCCTCCTTCGACGGCTGGACGACCCTCGCGCTGTCCTACTCGGCCAGCAGCGCCGCGGACGTCTCCGTCGCCCTCGTCGACGCCGACACCGACGCCGTTTACCCCCTGACGCTGCTGCCCTCGCCCGACCCGGCCTTCACCAGGGTCGCCTCGCTCGCCGCGGTCCCGCCGACGGTCCACCGCGCCCGCGTGCGGATCGCCCTGTCGCGCTCTGCGGTCGCGCCGACCGTACGCCAGCTCGCCGTGCGCTGGAGCCCGCGCGCCGCCCTCGGCGTCGGCCTCGAGGCCCAGAGCAGCCTGTGCACCAACCAGCGCATCTCCTACGTGCTCAACGTCGCCGTCTCCTACGTGCGCACCCAGGGCCTCGTGGTCTACCTCCCACTCCCGCCGGGCCAGAGCCCCCTCGACGAGCCCAACAGCCTCGCCTTCGCCAGCGCCTCCGACGGCGGCCGCTACACCGCCCTGCCCCTGGTGGTGAACGGCGTCGTCATCCCCGGGCACGCCGTCTACTGGCAGCTCGACGCCCGCGACGCCGGCGAGACCTTCCGCCTCGACGCCGCCGTCGCGACCCCGAACGGCGTCAGAAACGGCACCTCCTACACCACCCGCGCCTACGCCGCCGCCACCAACGCCGACGTCGTCCAGTCCGCCACCCGCACCACCGCCATCCAGAGCCACCCGAGCCTCTTCATCGACAAGACCGTCGGCGGCCCCTTCGACATCGGCGGCGTCCGCTACGCGAACCTCGGCACGACCCTCGCCTACACCCTCACCGCCGGCAACTACCGCGTCGCCCCGAGCGCCTGCGGCGAGAACCTGCGCGGCCCGGTCGTCTGGGACGACGTCTCCGACCTCCTCGCCGCCAGCGCCTCCGGCACCATCGACGCCATCAGCGGCGGCGGCGTCCTCGTCACCACGCCGGGCGGCGTCGACGTCCAGGGCGTCCACGTCCCCGAGCAGGCCATCTACTGGCTCCCGGGCGACCTCGGCGTGCGCGCCACGCGCTCCTACAGCTACGGCATCACCCTGCGCGACGACGGCGCCCTCACCGCCGCCGACTTCATCGACAACACCGCCACGCTCGCCAGCGCCGAGCACCCCGACCACGCGGGCGCCGGCGGCCTCCTCACGGCGAGCGCCAGCGTCAGCGTCGACGTCGGCATCCCGCCCGAGCCGAAGTCCATCTACGGCCTCGGCAACACCTTCGACGGCTACACCCAGATCACCGGCGGCGGCGACGACTACGCCAACCGCACCGTCGGCTACGGCGACACCGTCATCTTCAACGCCCTGACCCGCAACGTCGGCGCCTCGGAGCTCAACGACGTCGTCATGATCCAGGACATCCCGTCCGGCTCCACCTTCCAGGCCGCCAGCCTCGACGCGAGCCCCGCCGGCGTCATCCGCTACACGACGCTGTCCCCCTGCACCGACCCCAGCCAGGGCGCCCACTGCCCCGCCAGCATCGACGCCCCCCCGGGCTTCGACACCGCGACCGGCGTCTTCGACGACAGCGCCTGGTCCACCACGCCCCCCACCGACCGCGGCCGCGTCACCTTCGTGGCCTACCAAGCCCCTCGCCTCGCGTCGCCCTTCTTCAACGTCTCCGGCGTGCGCGACCGGGCCATCGGCACGACGCGCGTCTCCGTGGACCTCCCGGCCGACGCCTGCCCGCCGCTGACCCTCACCCAGCGCGGCTTCTTCCGCACCTACGGCTACACCCCGCAGGGCTCCGCCACGGCGCAGGTCTCCCACACCAACGTCGTCATGGACACCGAGCCCGTCCGCGTCACCGCCACCGTCCCCTACCTGAACTACTTCGACGTCAGCGACAGCGCCGGCGAGGTCACCGCCGGCGACGCCGTGCGCTACACCATCCGGATCCCCAACCGCAGCCCCAACGGCGCCGCCGAGGACACCGCGCTCGACGCCGTGGTCACCCTCAACCTCCCCAGGATCCAGGCTGACGGCGTCCCCACCTGGCTCGCCCTCACCGCGCTCGACGCCGGCGGCGGCACCGTCGACTTCAGCGAGCAGCCCCAGCGCCTCACCGTCCGCTACCCCCAGATCCTGCCCGGCGCCACCAAGACCATCACCCTCGACTTCCGCGTCCCCACCGGCGTCGTCGACCGCACCACCACCACCCTCGGCGCCCGGGTCGACGCCCGCGACGACGTCTGCGGCGCCGTCGCCGCCAGCGACACCGAGGCCACGACCGTCCGCGGCAAGCCCGCCCTGCGCGTCGTCAAGCGCGCGGACTACGCCGTCGTCACCCCCGGCTCGGACATCTCCTACACCCTGCAGGTCTTCAACACCGGCAACTCCCCCGCGACCGGCACCTGGGTCGTCGACCGCGTCCCCGTCGGCGCGACCCTGCTCCACGCCCGCCCGACCGCCGCCGGCGCCGTCCGCTTCTCGAAGACCCTCACCCCGACCGCGCTCTCGACCAGCGCCCCCTTCACCGACAGCCAGCTCACCACGACCTTCTCCCAGGGCGTCTCCCTCGGCGACGGCACCTTCGCCTCCCCCTTCGGAGACGCAACCACCTACGTCGCCTTCTGGGTCGACGACCCGAGCCTCTCGCCCGCCCAGCTCACCGCCCGCTCCCAGCCGACCGTGAGCTTCACCGTCCGCTCCGCCGCGACCCTCGCGAGCGGCACCGAGCTCCGCAACGAGGGCGCCGTGCTCTCGCGCGAGCTCCTCCAGAGCATCGGAAACCGCGTCAGCACCGTCGTGAGCGACCTCCCCTCGCTCGACCTCGCCAAGACCGGCCCGCCCATCGCCGGCGCCGGCGAGACCGTCACCTACGCCATCGACTACCTCAACGACTCCACCAACGCCGACGACCTCGTCGTCGTCAGCGACCTGCTCCCGGCCTCGCTCGAGCTCCTCGGCGTCACCCACACCCTCAACGCCCGCGCCGCCGCGAACCACCCCGCCGCCACCGGCCTGACGACGACGACCGACGCCGACGGCCTCCACTGGGACGTCACCGCCGCGCTCGGCGGCCCCCTCGGCCCCCAGGAGGGCGGCTCGCTGCTCGTGTCCGCGCGGGTCAAGGGCGACGTCCCCTCGGGCAGCCTCATCACCAACGAGGCCCGCGGCAGCGCGACCAACGAGGTGGGCGGCCTCGGGGTCTCGAGCGCCACCACCACCCTCGTCGAGAACGCCGACCTCTTCGCCCGCGCCGTCGCCGACAACGGGACCCCACGCTCGGGCCAGGCGTTCACGCTCACCCTCTTCGTCTCGAACGAGGGCCGCAACGACGCCGACGCGACCGCCCTCGCCCTCACCCTCCCCGCCGGCCTCGTCTACGAGCCAGGCACCGCCACGGTCCTGAGCCCCGACTGGTGGCTCGAGTCCGACAGCGAGCCGGACACCGCCAGCGGCGACCTCGTCTGGTCCGCCGACAGCGACAACGGCCTCACCACCTACGACGGCGTCCCCGGACACCTCCCCGGCCGCTCGGGCGACATCGTCCTCGCCGTCGGCGTGCGCGTCGCCGACGGCGTCCCGCCGGGCACCCCCCTCGAGAGCTGCCTGACCGTCTCGAGCGCGACCCTCGAGGACCCGAACTACGCCAACGTCGGCTGCGTCACCGTCGTCACGCCGCTCCCCGACCCCTACGTCACCAAGCGCTCCCAGCTCCTCGTCGCCCCGGACGCGGACCTCTCCTACACGCTCACCTACGGCAACCTCAACAACGAGGACGCCCGCAACGTCGTCCTCATCGACACCCTCCCCGACGGCCCCCTCCCGGCGGCCGACGGCGCCGTCGACCTGACCCTGCTCGACGTCGACGCCCCCCACGACGCGGCCGTGTGGTTCCTCGCAGGCACCGCCGGCGCGCCCTCCCCCACCTTCGACCCCGCCGACCCGGCCACCTCGGGCTGGACCCAGGACCTCGACGCGCTGACCGCCCCGACCCACGTCGCCGTCGTCGTCGGCGACCTCCCGGCCTACGCCGGCCCGTTCTCCGTGCGCATCGACACCCGCGTCGCCTCGCCGATCACCGGGCTCCCGCCCCAGGCGGGCTCGCGCTTCGAGAACTGCGCGACCATCGCGTCGCTCGGCGCGGGCGCGACCCTCGACGACACCGCCGCGAACAACCGCTCCTGCGCCCTGACGCGCACGCCGGGGATCGACCTCTCGGCCGACGCCCTCTGCTCCCCCACGGGTGCCCTCCCAGGTGTCGCCGCCGGTGACGTCGTCACCGTCACCGCGACCCTCGTCAACACGGGCACCGTCGACGCGCACGGCCTAATGCTCACGCCGATCCTCCCGGCCGGCGCGACCCTCGTCGGCGACGACGCCGGCGCCGCCGTCGTCACGAACCTGAACGGCCAGGCGGCCAGCGCGGTCGACGCCGCCGGCGAGCGCGTCGACGTCGTCTGGACCCGCGTCGACGGCGTCTACCACCTCGGCACCGTCGAAGACCCGAACGCCGCCGGGCACTACCGCCGCGTCGGGCTCGCGCCCGACACGCAGACCACGCTGACGCTGCAGGTGAAGGTCGGCGCCGCCGTCGCCGACGACACGGCGCAGACCTTCGGGGCGACCGCCGGGACCGACTACCGCTTCGACTGGAGCGGCGAGCCGGTCGAGGAGCTCGTCGACAACAACGCCGGGCCGTGCTCGGTGCGCGTCTATCGGGCCGATCCCTTCGTGGTCAAGCGCGTCGAGGACCGGGACGGCGACCCGAACCTCGCCGAGGCGGGCGACCGCCTCGCCTACACCATCGAGTACGGCAACGCCGGGCACTTCGCGGCGGCGGACGTCCTCATCCAGGACGCGCTGCCGGCGGGCGGCGAGCTCATCGTCGGGAGCCTCGAGAACCTCTTCGGCGACGAGGTCGCGGTCGAGTACGACGACGGCAGCTTCGGCTGGGACTACCAGCCGGTCGGCGAGGCGGGAGACACCGACCCGGCGGTGACGGCGTTCCGCGTGCGGTGGCGCAGCCCGCTGCGGGCGCCGGCGAACAACGTCTTCGCGCAGTCGAGCGCCGAGGAGCTGCGGCAGAACATCGCCGACCGCGTGGTCGTCGACCCCGAGCGCGAGGCCGTGCAGGTCGCGACCGTCGAGCACATGGCCGAGTGCATGACGGCGCAGTGCAGCGTGAGCTGGCTCGACAACTGCTACGACGGCGCGGTGTGGGAGGAGGGGAGCTGCTGCATCACCTGCGCGCCGGCGCAGAGCTGCTGGGCGCAGCGAGACTGCACCGGATACGCGGGCCAGTGCGGTTGGGAGCAATGCCCGGCGTGCGATGACGTGGAGCCGACCCGCGACTGGTCGACCGCCTCGAGCGCGTGGCATGAGACCGTGCAAGACAGCGTCACGGCCTACGTCGACTGCGTCGCTAGCCAGGACGTCGGCGCGTGTGTCGGCCTCGAGCCGTCCGCCGACGTGTGGTCGGACCTCGTCCCCCGCGCTTGTCCGAACATCCCGCTCGGGAGCTGCGAGTGGGACGCGTGGTTCAGCGCGATGCAGAGCCTCTGGGACCACCTCAGGTCGAGCTACGAGAGCTGCGTCGGGGCCGTCGGTGAGGGCGAGGAGGCGCGCTGCGCCGGGCTCGAGCCGTGGCACGAGTTCGGCGCCTGCCGCTTCGCGAGCCTCGAGGCGCAGTGCCCGGACGCCGACGCAGAGGCCTGCGCCGTGCGGCGCTGGTCGAGCAGCTGCAACAACGCCTACTACTCGTTCACCTCGTATTTCGAGCACAGCTGCAGCGCGACGTTCGGCGCCGCGAGCTGCGACGGCTTCCGCCTCCCGGACGTCTGCAGCGCGTGCCTCAATGACGCCGCGCGCTGCCCCGCCGAGGGCGCGGCGTCCTGCGCCTGGGACGCGCGCCTGAACGAGTGCAACAGCCACGGCTGGGGCAAGAAGAGCTACCTCGAGGAGTGCCTGTCCAACACCGGAGGCGACGCCGAGGCCTGCGCGTGGCTCGCCGAGCCGGTCGTGTGCGACGCCTGCCTCGCGAACTGCCCCGACCCGGACGACGCCTGCGCGCTCGATGGCTGGAACGACCGCGCCGACGACGAGGACTATCGGCGGCAGCAGGCGTGGCGCGACTGCATGGCCAGCGCGGGCGACCGTCCCGAGCTGTGCGACGCGATCCGCTACGACCACACGACGCTGTCGCAGTGCATGGAGACCTCGTGCCCCGGCCCGCAAGGCGACTCGGCGGCCTGGTCCGCCTACCAGAGCTGGCAATACGACGCGACCTGGTACGCCAGCTGGTACACCGACTGCCTCCAGGACGCCTATGGGTCCGTCGAGACGTGCGCGTGGCTCAAGCCGGGCTGGTTCGGCTTCGACCGCTGCCTCGCCCGGGGCACCCACTTCGATCCGACCAACGCGTGCGCCCTCAACCAGTTCGCCAACGCCTGCCAGAGCCTCAGCTACAACATCTCCTCCTACTTCCGCGACTGCGTGCGTGAGGTCGGCGCCGAGCGGTGGCGAGAGTGTGAGGGGCTCCTCGTGGCGCTGCCGTGCTCGGAGGGCTTCGCGCAGACCTGCGAGGGTGTCGCGGACCCCGTCGAGCGCGCGGGCCTGGCGCTCGCCTGCTCGAACCGCACCTCCTACTCGGCCGCCTACCCGCTGACGGGCTGTCTCGAGGCGATGACCGTCAACGCCCCCGAGGGGGAGGACGCCGCCGCGACCCTGGCGCGCGCCGAGGCGGCGTGCGCCATCGAGCGGGCGTCGACGCCTTGCACCGGATGCCTCTCGGGCCCGCCGCCCGCGGACCCGGTGGCTCGCTTCATGTCCGAGGCGCTCTGCAACGAGGTCGTCGAGGACAACCGCTACGGCGCGCTGTCGTCCTGCCAGTCCTCGGTCACCGGCCTCGCCAGCACCACCGGTCTGCCGCTCGACCCCACCACGGTGTGCGCGTCGTTCGCCGACGGCCTGCCGCGCTGCTCGGTGCCGTCCGCGGACGCGCTGACCGGGCGCACCATGACCCGCCGCATCCCCGAGGACCCCGAAGAGACGGTGCTCTCCTGGGACCGCCTCCTCGCCACCGTCGCGACCAGCGCCGACAACGCCATCCGCTTCACCGTCATGGACGGCGACAGCGGCGAGCCGCTCGAGGGCCTCGTCGACGTCGCGCTCGACGAGACCGGCAGACCTGCGAGACCCGCCTGCTCCCGCCGGGCTACTACGGCAGCAACGTCAACCGCTGGAACCGCGAGGGCTTCGTGGCGGCACAGGCCTACGGCAACGGCCCCTCGCGCGCCTTCTTGTGGTCGCGCGCCGCCGGTTCACACCTCCTCCCCGCGGGGGTGGACTCCGGCGGGCGACCTGGCGCCAAGGGTCACTTCCCCCTGACGGGCTACGACGCGACGACGCGACGCTATCGCGCGGGGGTGGCGATCCCCGACGCCGATCCGCCGAGCACGTGGACCGTCCACATGCTCGGGGCCGAGGAGGCCAGCAGCCAGGCCAGCGTGGCGAACGCTCTGGGCTGGGTCGGCGGCACGCAGGACGGCGTCGACGACCAGGTCCTCTGGATCCCGAGCTCGCCCCTCGCGACCGATCACGTGCAGCTGACCCTGCCGGTGCCCGAGGGGCAGCACGCGAGCTGGGCCACCGACGCCGTCAGCGACCAGGGGTTCATCCCCGGCAACCTCCGCGACGGCGCGACCGAGACGCTCGGGGTCTGGACCCTCGACGACGCCTTCCCGCCCACCTTCACCTTCACGCCGGTCCCGCTGCCGGACACCGGGGGGGACGCGCGCGCCTTCTACCCGACAGCGGCCGGAGACGACTACTTCTACGCCGAGGGCTACCTCAGCGGCACGCCCGCCGTGCGAGCGGTCTGGTGGCGTGACGACGCCGGCGCCTGGCGTCCCGTCGACCTCGCGCCGTTCTTGCCATCCGACGCCATCGGCTACTTCGCCACCCCGAACCGGCGCGGCGACCTCCTCCTGTGGACGTCGAGCGGCGACACCCGCACCGTCCACCGGCTCCTCCGCACCGCCGTCGCCGCCTGGGAGTCCACCGCGGTCGTCTCGACCACGGTGAGCAACTGGGACATCGGCATCAACGACAGCGGCGACGTCATGCTCGCCGAGCAAGGCGCCTACTGGATCCCGCGCTTCGCCATCTTCCGGGCCGACGGGACCGTGCTTCGTCCCCAGGTGTTTTTGGACCCGAGCGACTTCCTCCTCGGCAACGGACCGTTCGTTGCCGGCTACGACAGCAGCGGCGCCGCGATGGTCTGGTGGCCCTGCGAGGACTACGGCAAGCCCTATCTCGACGACTGGACGGTCGTCTACGCGACCGACAAGAACCCGTCGTTCAGCTACCAGGTCGGCGTGGCCGACGTGTGCCAGACGTCGCTCAACAACACGGCGACGGTCACGACCTCGACGCCCGAGATCACGACCGAGAACAACCGGAGCAGCGTCACCTCGCCGGTCAACACGGCCGACCTCCAGGTCGCCGTCGCCGCCGACCGCACCGCCGTCCTCGTCGGCGACGACGTCCAGTACACCGTGAGCTGGTCGAACCGCGGCCCCGGCCGCGCCCGCGGCGCCGTCCTCACGACCACCCTCCCGGGCGCCGAGCCGGTCGCCCAGGACCTCGGAGACCTCCCCCCCGGCGCCGCCGGCCACGCCACCTTCGTGGTCACCGTCGACCCCGAGGCCTGGTCCCCCGACGATCTGCTCGCCGTCGCCGCCGAGCTCACGAGCCCGACCATCGACTGCGACGCCACCAACGACACCGCCACGACCACCGCGGTCGTGGGTGGCTTCCCCAACCTGTGGGTCGCCGTCGTCGCGCCAAGCGCCTTCGTCCCCCTCGGGCAGGGCGTCTTCACCGTCCGCTACGGCAACGACGGCAACGTCGCCATCGGCCCGGTCACCGTCACGCTCACCCTCCCGCCGGGCGCCACCGTCGTCGACCCCGACGGCGGCACCGCCACGGCCACCACCGTGACCTGGACCGTCGACAGCCTCGCGCCCGACGCCGGCGGCGAGCTCGCGCTCCTGCTCGAGGCCCCGGGCTGCGACGCCATCGGCGACGTCCTCGCCGTCGAGGTCGCCATCGACACCGACAGCGAGCTCCTCGAGAGCTCCGCGACCGACAACCGCGCCCTCGCCTCGGCCCCCGTCGTCGCCCCCCTCGGCGCCCTCGCGCTGACCCCAGTCGTGACCCGCGCCACCGTCGAGACCGGCGACCGCCTCACCGCGACCGTCCACTACTCGAACCCCGGCGCGGCCGCCGTCAGCGACGTCGTCCTCACCGCGGCCCTCCCCGCCGGCGCGACCCTCGTCACCGGCTCCGCACCGGGCGCCACCCTCACCGACGGCGCGCTCAGCTGGCCCCTCGGCCGCCTCCAGGCGGGTGCCCGCGGCGCCGTCGCCTTCAGCGTCGACGTCACCGCCGCCGCCGGCGCCGCCCTCACCGCCGAGGCCTCCCTCGCCGGCGTCGGCGCCTGCCCGGTCTCCGCGCTCCTCCCGGTCTCCGCCGTGACCGCCCCCGGGCTCCACCTCGTCCACACCGCCGACCGCGCCGTCGCCTGCGGCGTCCGCGGCGACACCCTCGGCTGGAGCGTCGTCGTCACCAACACCGCCGACACCGCCGCCGACAACGTCGTCGTCACCGTCGCGATCCCCAGCGCCGTGACGCTCCTCGCCGGCACCCAGAGCGGCCCCGGCGCCAGCGCCGCCGCCGCGCCGGTGCTCGTCTGGAGCCTCCCGTCGCTGCCGCCCCACACCGGCCTCACCCTCGGCTACCGCACCACCGCGCCGGCGCAGAGCGGGCTCCTGCTCACGAGCCACGCCGCCGTCAGCCTCGGCGCCGCCGTCGCCGTCCCGAGCGCCGACGTCGTGGTCGTCAGCGACTGCAACGCGGGCTTCGTCGTCGACAAGGCCTGGGACGCCGGCTGCGCCCTCGACGGCGCGGACTACACCCTCGTGCTCAGCTGGCGCAACCTCGGCGCGACCCCGCTCACCGGTGTCCACCTCGTCGACGTGCTGCCGCCGGGCGTCGTCCCGGCGGACGCCGGCCCCGCGGTCCTCGACGTCACCCTGCCGACCGTCGCCGCGCGCGCCTCGGGCACTGTCGAGCGCCGCGTGCGCTTGGCGCCCGACCTCGCGCCCGGCAAGCTGGTCACGAACGTCGCCACCGCCACCACCGGCGGCGGCGCCCGCGTCGTCACCCAGGCCGTCTACGCCGTCGCCCTCGACTGCGACGACCTGAACCCGTGCACGGCCGACAGCTGCGCGCCCGCCCTCGGCTGCCTCCACGTCGACCAGCCGCCGACCGTCGGCTGCGACGACGGCGACGCCTGCACCCAGCTCGACCGCTGCCAGGCCGGCGCCTGCGTGGGCACCGACCCGGTCGTCTGCCACGCCCTCGACGGCTGCCACCTCGTCGGCGCCTGCGACCCGGCCAGCGGCGTCTGCTCCGACCCGAACGCGCTCGACGCCACCCCGTGTACGCCGGACCTCGCCGCCTGCACCGTCACCGCCGAGTGCCAAGCGGGCGTCTGCACGACGACGGTGCCTGTCGACTGCGACGACGACAACGTCTGCACCGTCGACGGCTGCGACCCGGCGAGCGGCTGCACGAACGTCAATATTGTTGACGAATCCTCGTGTGACGACGGCGACGCCTGCACCCAGCACGACAGCTGCCAGGGGGGCGTCTGCACCGGCGCCGACCCGGTGGTGTGCCAGGCCCTCGACGCCTGCCACGTCGCCGGCACCTGCGACCCGGCCACGGGCGCGTGCTCCGATCCGAGCGCGCCCGACGAGACCCCGTGCGACGACGGCGCGCCCTGCACCCTCGGAGACCAGTGCGTCGCCGGCGTCTGCGCGGGCACCGACAAGGTCTGCCCCGAGCCCAACGCCTGCCAGCTCGCCGGCGCCTGCGACGTCGAGACCGGCGCCTGCGTCTACCCGGACAAGCCCGGCGACCAGGTCGTGCCCATCGCGCGCACCGACCTCGGCACCCTCGGCGGCGCCACCTCCGCGGCGACGGCCCTCAACGACGCCGGCGTGGTGGTCGGGCACAGCGCGACCGGTAGCGGCGCGCAGCACGCGTTCCTCGCCGCGCCCGGCGAGGCCCTCGTCGACCTGACGCCGGACGCCCTCGAGGCGACCGCCTTCGCGATCGACGCCGCCGGCCAGGTCGTCGGGACGCAGCGCCTGGTCGCGGACGGCCCGGTGACCGTCTGGCTCACCGCGGGCGAGTCGCCGACGACGCTCTGGATCGCCGCGAGCCTCGACGACCGCGCCTATCTGCTCGCCGACGGGCGGGTGGCCGGGCTCGGCCTCACCGAGGCCGGCGCGCCGGCCGTTTTCCTGCGCGCCGCGGACGGCGCCGTGAGCGAGGCCCCGCTGCCCGCGGGGGCGACCCCGGTCGCGGTCACCGGCTACGGCGCCGGCGGCCACGTCATCGGCGCGATGGACGTCGCGGGCGTGCGCCACGGCTTCGTGCGCGCGGTCGACGGGACGGTGACGGACCTCGGCGCGGTCAGCGTCGTCGACGTGGCGAGCGACGGCGCGGTCGTGGGCTCGGGCGACGACGGGGCCTTCGTGCGCGCGGCCGGCGGTACGGTCACGGTGCTCGCCTCCGACCTCGCGCCGGTGGCGATGAACGACGCCGGCGTCGTCGTGGGCGTGCGCCCGAGCGGCGTCGGGCCGCTGCACGCGTGGCGCTGGACGGCCGCCTCGGGGCTCGTCGACCTCGGCGCCCTCGGCGGGGACGCGGCGCCGGTGGCGCTGAGCGAGAGCGGCTTCGTCGCCGGCACCAGCGAGGACGCGAGCGGTGCGCAGCGGGCGCTGTTGTGGTCAGAGGACCGCGGGCTCGAGGACCTCGGCACGCTGGCCGCCGGCGTCGACGCCGTGGCCTTCGCGGTCAACGAGACCGGCCAGGTCGCTGGCGCGGCGGGGACGGCGTTCGTGACGAGCGCGCCCGAGCGCCGCTGCGTCCTGTGCGAGGTGGACACGGCCTCGCCGCTGCTGGTGTGCCCGGTCGCCGAGGCGGTGGCCGAGTGCGTGGGCGCGCTGACGCCGGTGCCGCTCGGCGGCCCGGTCGCGAGCGACGCGTGCGGCTGGCCGGTGAGCGTGACCGACGACCGGGCCGAGGGCTACCCGCTCGGCGACACGACGGTGACCTTCACCGGCGCGGACGCGGCGGACAACAGCGCGCAGTGCGCGACGGTGGTGACGGTCGTGGACACGACGGCGCCGGTCATGAGCTGCCCCGAGGAGGTCGAGCTCACGAGCGGGGCCAACGTGTGCGGGGCGGAGCTGGCGCTGCCGGTGACGGCGCTCGACGGGTGCGTGGCCGCAGAGGCCGTCTCGGTGACGAGCGACCTGCCGGCGCTGGCGCCGATCGGCACGACGACGGTGACCGCGGTGGCGCGCGACCCGGCGGGGAACGAGGCGAGCTGCGCCTTCCCGGTCACGGTCGTGGACGCGAGCGAGCTCTCGCTGGCGTGCGCCGAGGACTTCGAGGTGGCGCTCCCGGAGGACCGCTGCGAGGTCGAGGCGACGGTGACGGCGACGCTGTCGAGCTTCTGCACGCCGGGGCTGGAGGCGCTCGAGGAGACGCAGACCCTCGGCGTCGGCGCGACCACGGTGACGTTGGGCGCCGAGGGGCGCGACGGCGCTGCGTTGAGCTGCGAGACGGTCGTGACGGTGGTCGACGGCGTACCGCCGACGGTCGCCTGCGGGGCGCCGGCGGCGGTCGTCGCCTTCGAGGCGCTGCCGGCGACGGCGACGGCGACCGCCGAGGACGCCTGCGGGGCCGAGGTCGGTCTCGAGGACGTGGTCTGCGAGGGCGTGGGCGCGACCGGCGACGCGGTGACGCTCACGGCGGCCGAGTGCGGCGTCACCGTGGTCGACGGCGCGCTGACCGTGGCGGCCCCGGCGGCGACGGCGACCGATGAGGCGCTCGCGCCCTTCGCCGGCGGCGTGACCGTCCGCTGGGTCGCGCGGGCGACGGACCCGTCGGGCAACGCGGCGACCGAGGCGTGCGCGCTGACGGTGGCGGCGTCCGAGGTGCCGACCCCGCCGACCGACGACCTCGTCGCGACGGGCGGCGGTGGCTGCCAGGGCGGCGGCGGCGCCATGCCGCTGGGCTTCGCGCTGCTGGCGCTGGCCCTGGTCTGGGTGCGCCGCACGCGGCGGGTGTAGGACGGGCCTGGCCCCCGGTGGCAGTGGCCGCCGGGGGCCAGGCCGCCGCCGACCCCGCTGGGGTCACGGCTCTCGATGACCGGGTCGTCGATGTGGAATCGCCGTCGGAGAGCGGTCAGTCCCAGAGGACCACGTTGCGGGCCTCGATGTTGTCGCGGTGGTCGCCGCCGGAGTCCCGGCAGACCATCACCCCGATGATCGGCGTGGTCGTTGCCACGGACCGCTTCGTCGCCGTCACCGTGGTCGTGGACGGCAGCGCGCCGATGTACGTCCAGCCGGCCGGGATCGTGGTGCCCTGAGGCCGGACGAACACGAGCCCGCTGCCGCCTAGCTCGCCGCACAGGGTCGTGCAGGTGTCGCCGCAGGTCTGGGTGCTCCCGGTGGTGGTCCGGTGGGTCACGCTCACGGCCGTCACGACCCGAGCCTGGGTGAAGGTGACGTAGGCGCAGCTCGACACGAGCCTCCCGTTTACGGAGGTGTTCCCTACGTTCTGCGTGCCGGACACCGAGCGCGCGAGACCGGTCCAGGCGCTCGTGCTCAACAGGTTGCCGGCGTTGCAGGTCGGCTGGCTGCTGTAGGCGTAGTAGCCAGCGGCCGAGACGCCGGTGTAGGCGCGAGAGACCCGCGGGGTCACCGTCACGCTCGTGGTGGCGGTGAAGCCGCCGTCGACGGTCGTCACGACGACGTCGACGCTGCCAACGGCGACGCCGGTCACGACGCCGGCAGCGCTCACGGTGGCGACCGCTGGGGTCACGCTCTGCCAGGTCACGGCGCGGTTGGCCGCGTCGCCGGGCAGGACGGTGGCGCTGAGCGTGATCTGCCGGCCCACCTCGACCGTCGCCGACGCCGGGAGCTCGACGCCGCTCACCGCGACAGCACAGGCCGGGCACGCCCCCCCGCAGTCCACACCGAGCTCGTCGCCGTTCGCGATCGCATCGTCACACGCGGGCGCCTGGCAGACGCCGAGATCGCAGACGCCGCTCGCGCAGTCCGCGGGCGCCTGGCAGCCGAGCCCGTCGCCGCAGGGCGGGCAGCTCCCGCCGCAGTCAGGGCCCGTCTCGTCCTCGTTGGTGGCCGCGTCGAAGCAGGTCGGAGGCCACTCTACGGCGCACTGCCGGGTGGGGTCGCAGGCGGCGCCGATGACGCAGACGCCGCAGACGCCGCCGCACTGATCGGGGCCGCACGCGGCCGCCTCACAGTCCGCGACGCACGTCCGAGTGACCGAGACGCTGGGACCGAGGGCCACCACCCCGGTGGGGAAGGTCTCGGGGGTGTTCGGGCCGGTGTAGCGGGTCGCCACGACCCCGTCGCCCGCGTCGAGGGCGTGTCGGGCGCAGGCGCGCGCCCCGTTCGCGTCGAGGATCGGCACCAGGACGTCGATGACCGGGTGGGTCGTGCCGGAGAGCGTCATCGGCAGGGTGGCGCCTGCGTTGACCGCCGTGAACTGGGTCACCAGCGTGCACGGGCCAGCGGCCGCGGGGTCGAGCGCCACCGCCACGGCGAGGTGCAGCCAGGGCATGGGGGCGCCCGCGGCCTGACCGGGCAGGCTACCGACGGCGGGGAAGGCCATGGCCTGAGCGATCGGGAAGGGTGCGGGGGCGGCGTCCGAGTACAGGTTGCCGGGTCCGCGGTCGATGGCGATCGGCGTGGTCCCGTTGGCGCAGGTCAGCTCGGGATCGGTGAGGTAGAGCTCGACGGGGACGCCCGCCTCCCCGGAGGTGCAGGCGATGGCGACGACGGTCGTGGGCCAGCGGCTCCCGTCGGGGCCGAACACGAGGCGCAGCAGGTCGCCGTGATCGTCGACGCAGTCGGCCTTGGCGCTGCAGAAGAAGTCCGAGAACTGCACCGCGATGTCGAAGAAGCCCTGCTGAGCGCGGCGCGCCACGGTGATGTCAAAGCTGACGGCCTGGTCGGCGTTGGCGACGCAGACGATCTCGCGGACCAGCGCGGCCGTGGCCGTGGGATTGAGCCAGCTCCCCGCGGCGAGCGGACCGCTGGCGTCCTCGAGGTCGACCACGTCGAGCAGCACGCGGTTCGGCTGGGCGTCGGGGTCGGCGTCGCAGGGGCCGACATAAGTGAGCCCGCCGCCGGCGCCGAAGTCGCTCGCGCGCACGGTCCGCTCCCAGACCGGCGCCCCATCGGTCGCCTCGACCCGGAGGTGGTAGATCACGTCGACGATGTCGGGGAGCTCGAGCGCCTGCACCGCTACGGCCACCTGTCCCTCGGATCCCCCGTCCTCCCCCGCCGGAGCGCAGGCGCCGAGGGTCCACGCCAGCAGCGTGACCGCCGCCGACGCCGCACCAACCGGTCGCCGCACGCACCGCAGCAATCGATGACCGTCCTTGCTCGACGGAGGTGCGTTCACTGTATTCCTGAGGCTCTCTACGTGGGAGGATTTGACGGCACGAGGGCCACTTCGCAATGCAACATTGGCAGGCCGGAAGGTCCCCGTCAATCCTCCTGGCCGCCCGCCTGGGGGTCGATTTGCACAACGTGAAACCGGGGTATGGGACGACAGCGAGGGCGTGGTTTCTGTCGCTCGCTATCGGGTCTAATCGCCGGGGCCGCCGAAGGTGTAGGCGACGCTGGCGCGGCCGAGGAGACCCCAGGTCTCGGCGCCCGTGCCCGCTCGCGCGCCGGCTGACGGCGGGGCGTAGACCGCCGCGAGGTTCAGCCGCAGCTCGACCGCGCCGCCGAGGGTGAAGTAGGCCGTCGGGCCGAACAGCAGCTTGGCGCCGCCCTCGGCCTCCTCGTCCTCCCACAAGCCCTCGAGGTCCTCGCCGGCGAGCTCGATCCCCTGGCGCCACCACGGCGTCACGCGCAGCGAGGCGCCGAGCGTCAGCGACACATCCGCCGCGTCCCCCTGCCCGCTCAGCGGCACCTCGAGCGCGCCGCCGAGGCGCACGTCGACCGCGCCGAAGGTTCGCCCGAGCACCGCCCGCGCGCGCAGCACGTGCCGCTCGCGGTAGTCGAAGCCGTAGCCCGCTCCGAGATCGAGGTCGACCCCGGCGGCCTCCTGCCACAGCGCGCGGCCGACGACGTCGAACGCCCCCGCGCCGCGCGCCGCGTGGTCCGGATGGAGCAGCGCGCCGCCGAACGCCTCGAACGCCAGGCCGCGCCAGGGCTGAAAGCGCAGGCGCACGCCCTGCTCGACCCCGTCGGCGCCGAAGAAGCGGCTGTTCCGCGTCCCCACGCCCAGATCGTAGGCCACCGTGCCCGACATCGGCGCGCCGGCCCCGTAGCTCTGCCAGGTGTACGGCCGCTCGGTCGCCGGGCCGTCCGCCCAGGCCGCCCCGGGAGCGCTCGCCAACAGCCAGATCCACAGGATTCGCGCGGCTCGCATCAGGGACGCCCTCCCGCGACGCGAGAATGACCCCGCGCTCGCTCTTTACCCGCTAGCGCGACCGGTAAGCGGGGTCAAGGAGCGCGTTTGCAGCGATGGGGAAGACTAACCGGGTCGTGTAGGTGTTTTTTCCGAGCCCGGCTGGGGTCCCGACCGGATAGCGGCGGGGCCGCCGCGGGCCGATACTCTTGTCATGAGCGAGGGAGAACGCAGACGGCGCTCCCAAACGCTCCCCAAACACCCGGCCCCACGGCCACCACCTGCGAGGACACGCTGCTCGCCCCGGCCCTCGGCGGCGCCTTCGTGATGGCCTTCCCGCTGCTCGTCATCGCCACCGTCCTCGGCACCCTCGCCGTCGCCGCCTTCCGCGCCCTCAGCGGCAGCCACGCCTATGTCGCCCAGAGCAGCTGGCAGCCCGCCGCCGCCTACTTCGACGGCAAGCCCACCGCCGACGACGCCACCCCCACCGCGGCCCCCGAGCTCGAGGCCCTCGAGGCCGAGGTCGCCCTCCGCGCCGACGCCGAGAAGCGCGAGGGCTGAGAGCCCGGGCCACGGCCACCCCTGAAACGAGAAGCGCCCGCGGTGACCCGCGGGCGCTTCTTCGTTGGGGGCAACCGATGTTGCTACAGCGTCATCCCGCCGTCGACGCTCAGCACGTGGCCGGTGATGTAGGCCGCGTCGTCCGACGCCAGGAAGGCGAAGGCCGCCGCGATGTCGTCGGGCTCCGCGAGGCGGTTGAGCGACGTCTTCTGCTGCAGCTTCTCGAGCACCGCGGCCGGCACCGTCTCGACCATCTCGGTCCGGGTGAACCCCGGGGCCACCGCGTTGACGCGGATCCCCTTGCGCCCGAGCTCCTTGGCCCAGGTCAACGTCAGCCCGATGACCCCGAACTTCGTCGCCGCGTAGTTCGTCTGCCCGATGTTGCCGTAGAGGCCCACGACCGACGAGGTGTTGAGGATCACCCCGCGCCCTCGCTCACGCATGCGCAGCGCAGCCTCCTGGCCGCAGATGAAGACGCCCTTGAGGTTGACGTCGATGACCGCGTCCCACTGGGCGTCGGTCATCTTGTGCAGCATGGCGTCCTTGGTGATGCCGGCGTTGTTCACCAGCACGTCCACCGGTCCGAGGTCGGACTCGACCTGCGCCATCGCCTGCTGCACCTGCTCACGCGAGGTGACGTCGACCTCGTAGGCACGCGCTCGGTCGGGGCCGTGCTCGAGCCGCCGCAGCGCCTCCTCGAACAGCCCCGCCTGCACGTCCCAGAGGGCGACGTTGGCGCCCTCGGACAGGAACCGACGCGCCGTCGCGTACCCGATGCCACGCGCCCCACCCGTGATGATCGCGGTCTTTCCGGTCAGTCTCATCGAAGCCTCCTGCTGCGACCGCACAGTCGGCCGCCGCTCGTTTGTGGAAGCGAACCTAAACTCACCACCCCAGGCCGTCAACACGATTGCTGCATATGCAGCAATACGGTCTCCGTGCGGGACGGCTCCTCGCCAACCCCGGGTGCTCCGTGTTCTCGTCGCCGGGAGTAGCGCACCACCAGCCGAGGCGTGACGCCGCCCGCGACCGCTCAGGTAAAGCGGTCTTGCGTTCACGGGCCCGACACCGCGAGGCCGCCTTACGCCCCCGTCGAAGCTGGCTTGCAACAGCCTGATTTTTCACGACGTCGAGGTTGGCGCGGCGCTTGCTGTGGCGCTCGGAGCACATGACTACGACGTAAGGAGCCGCCCGTGAAGAGCCGCAACGCCCCGCTGACCCGCCGCGACGCCCTGCGCCGGATCGGCCTCTCCCTGGCCATCGTGCCCGCCGCGAAGCTGCTCAGCGCCTGTGGTGGCGAGGGCGGCGGGATCGTCGGCGACACCGCCGCGGACACGGGGGGCGGCGGCGCCGGCGACGTCACGGCGTCGCTCGACTCGGCGGACGTCGACGACACCCAGGCGGACGCCGTCGCGGCCGCCACCTGGGCGACGGGTGGCACCGCCGCGATGAGCGGCGGCTACCCCGACCCCTTCACCGCGGGCCTCGGTTCGAGCTGCGCCCTCGCCTGCGCCATGACCCTCGGCCCCTGCTACGCCCAGACCGTCGACCGCCAGGACGTCAGCGAGGGCCACCCCGGGCTGCCCACGCGCCTCGCCTTCAAGGTCGTCGACGAGGGCTGCGAGCCCGTCCCGGGCGCCACCGTGGACATCTGGCACACGAGCCCGGGAGGGCTGTACTCCGGCGGCGACGCCAACGACTTCTGCACTGGAGGCGACGCGACCGAGCGCGCCCATCGCTGGTTTCGCGGGGTCCGAACGACCGACGCCGACGGCCGGGCCGACTTCGACACGTGCTTTCCGGGCTGGTATCCGGGCCGAACCATCCACGTTCACTTCACGGTTCGCCACGAGGGTCAGAGCTACGTCACCTCGCAGCTCTTCTTCCCCGACGCGCTCTGCGACGAGATCATCGCCACCCAGCCGCTCTACGACGCCCGCGGCCCGCGCGACACGACCAACCAGAACGACTCGGTCATCGCGGCGTCAGCGGTCGACGACTACACCTTCGCGTGGGCGCGGCAGCCCGACGGCGCCCTGCTCGCCTGGAAGACCGTCGTCGTCCGATCGTCGCTCGCCACCGCGCCGTGCAGCGCGCCCAGCTGATCGCGAGCGCGACGGTGCTGGGAAGATCCCGCCCTTCCTAATGAACGCGGTTCAGGGCATCGTCTCCGCGCACCTTCGACACAGGATATGCGATGCGACCGCGGCGCCGGCTCTCGATCCCCGAGGTCTTCGGCCTCTCGCCCCTCTCCCTGGCGGCCTCCCAGGCGGCGCTCGTGCTGCGCGGCGACCCGCTCGTCCCGCCGGCCCGCTTCGACCGCACGAGCCTCGCCATGGTCACGCCGCGCCTGTCGGTCGCCACGTGGCTCGGGCTCAAGCCCGCGGGCCGCGTCATCCCGCTGCTCAACCTCTTCAACCACACGCCGACCGCGCCCGCGGACGGGTGGTCCGTCCGCTTCACCCAGGTCCGCGACTTCCGCGGCCGCGGCCTGACCTACGACAGCCACAACGGCACGGACTTCGTCATCCCGCCGGGCACGGTCACCGTCGCCGCCGCCGCCGGCCGCGTCGTCTCGGTCCGCCGCGAGTTCAACCGCGGGGGGCTCAAGGTCTACCTCGACCACGGCGCCGGCCTCATGACGAGCCACCACCACCTCGGCCGCGCCCTCGTCGCCGTCGGTGACCGCGTGACCCGCGGCCAACCGGTCGCCCTGACCGCCTACTCGGGCCTCGACGGGCTCTCGGCCTTCCCGTGGGTGGCCCCCCACGTCCACTACAACGTCACCCTCGGCGGCGTCCTCGTCGACCCCTTCGCCCCCGCCGGCGAGGTGTCGCTGTGGCGTGACGCCAACGCCCCGCGGCCCGCGCCCGGCCCCGCGCTGCCCGAGGACGACGTCGCGCCGACGACGTTCTCCCCGGGCGGCGTCGCCGCGCTCCTCGACGATCTCCGTGACGACGGCCGCCGCGCCACGCTCGGCGCCATCGCCGACCCGACGCTCCGCGCCTTCGAGCTCATCATCGAGGCGACCGTCTACCCCACGCGCTTCACGACGCCGGACGCCGGTCGGCTGCTGTTCGTCGACCCGCCCCCACGCGCGCCCCGGCTCGACCTCCCCTTCACCGGCTCCGACTACGACGGCGTGGGCTTCGCGGACGACCTCGGGTTCCGCTGAGGCGCCCGCACGGGCCTTTAGGGGGCCCTCGTGATCGCGACCGACAGTTGTTTCTGAACGGGACTTGAGCAGGCTGTCGGACGGCCTGGCTGGGGGTGATTCGGCCACGAGACGGGCCGCGAACAGGTCCTCGCGGGCGTCGCGAGACGTCCGCGGGAGCCTCTCTCGTGCCCAAGATCGGGCCAGACCGGGCGCAGGACGCACCTCGGCGGCGCGGCGGGCGGGCGGCTGCGTCAGGCCGGGGCGGGCCCGGAGGCGGGGGCACGGAACCCCACGAGCACCGCGAGAAAGCCTGGCGGCGGGCGGCGGGACGCCTGATGGAGCTCGCGCATCCGCCACGTTCCCGGTGGAAAGAAGACGCGACGGTCGCCCCCCCGCCACGCCGTCAGCGCTTCCGAGTAGCGCCAGCGGAACGTGCGAATCGCCTCGAGCGCTGCGCTGCACGTCTCGCGGGCCCCGGCGACGAGCGGCTTGACCCGGCGCCGAACCTCCGAGGTCCCCGGCCGCGACCACCACCGCTGCCTCAGGACGCCGCGCGCCCCGAGGAACGGCCGCTTGGACTCGCTCTGGAGCACGCGAAGCCGCTCCTCCTCCTCGCCCACCCGGCGCGCGATCCGCGCGGCAAACTCCCCCGTGTCCATCCCCTCGTGGGTCGGAGGCAGCGCGTACGTCAGCTCTGCCTCATCGGGCATCACCCCGTCCGCCCGGAAAAACCAGTCCGGCCGGCGCACGACCTTGGACGGGCGCACCCAGGCCTGGGGACTGCTCCGCACCCCCGGCCAGTCCCGACCGCGCTCCACCAACCCCGCCGCGACCGGGTTCGCCAGCACATAGGCGATCTTCCGCTCGACCGCCTCGGCGTCCAGCAAGACCTCGATGTGCACCTGCTCCCCATCCCAGAAGCGCCCGCACCGCCCCCGCCGACTGTTCACCGCCCGCGCCACGAGGCTGTCGAACCACTGCAAGAACGCGGGGTATCGCCCCTCGGGGTCGCTCAGGATGAGATGATAGTGGTTCGAGAGGAACGCCGCGGCCACGACCAGCACGCCGAACCGCGCGAGGCCCACCGCCAGCAGGTACTCCAACGCCGCACGCACCTCGGCGTCCGGACGCAGGAAGAAGCGCCTGTCGATACATCGCCGGGTCACCATGAGCACGGCCCCCGGCAGCACGGGCCTCGCAACGGACATCACCTGTCCATTGCCGTCGAAGCCCCGTTTCGTTCCGCAATATTTTCCCGCGAGTCGGAAAGCCGCTCGCCGTGACGGTCGATGCACAGCTCGGCAGAGCCTGACCAGGCGGTCGCCCGTCAGCTCGCCGCGATCCCGGCAAGCACTCGTTCGGAGGCCTCGATGTCGCGCTCGAGTTCCCGGTGAACCGCCTGAATCGCGGACAGCAGCCCGCGACCCCCGTGGCACCAAACCGCTCGGTCAAGACCGCCACGAGCCGCGGGAGCAGCGCCCGGACGCGCTCGGCGCCCGAGGCAGCGTCGCGCCCTTCGCGCTCGACACGCTTGTCCCAACCTCGCCGGTATGACTCGACGTCCATGAACACACCGCATCCCGCGGCACGCGCAGGGGCACGACGTGCGCGTGCTGGGCGGTGCGCAGGCCGGCAGGGACCCAGCGCACGAGCCATGGCCTTGTCAGACGTAGTCCCGGCCCCACACCGCGCGTGGCGGGGCGTCCGGGTAGAGCGGGCGCAGCTCGACGCCGTCGCGCAGCTGATGGGCGCTGACCCAGTAGCGCGAGAGATCGACGTCGAGGTAGCGCTTGTGGGGGTGAAAGAGGCCGAAGCTGGTGCTGAGGCAGATGACAGCGCCGTTGGCGCCGACCTCCCAGCCCTCGTGCACGACGTCGTGGCCGTGGACCACGAAGCCGTCGGGCCGACCGAGGAGCGCCGCGAGGAAGCCGCGGGCGTGGGCCTTCGAGCACATGCGCGCCCACAGCAGAGGCCCCAGGATCGGGACGGCGTAGACCTCCTCGAGGGTCTCCGGCGGCGCGGTGAAGACGCGGTAGTCGACCGCCTCGAGCTCCTCCGGGCCGGTGAGCGCCGTCGCGGGGGCGGCGTGGGTCACCACGACCCCGGCCGGGGACACCGCGACCAGCGGCAGCGCCGAGCAGAAAGCGTGGAAGCGCTCGAGGACCGCCGGTGACATACGCGCCTCGAGGGCGTCGACCTCGTCGGGGAAGAACTTCGCGGTGTGGACGCCCCCGACGTGCCCGTGCTCGTGGTTGCCGATGAGGGCGTGGGCGCGCCCCGGGAACTCCCGCGCCAGCTCACAGAACGCCTCGAAGACCCCGATGGAGTCGTCCTCGTACCAGTCGCCGAGCCACGGCTCCCAGTCGTCGGGAGGGCGCTGCGGGCCGTGGACCAGATCGCCGCTGAAGACCAGGTGCGTCTCGGGCTCCTCGGCCGCGGCCCGGCGGAAGTGCTCCGCCATGACCTCGAAGTCCTCGAGGTTACCCTGGAGGTCGGTACACACGAGCAGCCGCCCGTGGTCCGGCAGCGTCAGGACCTTACCCATGACCCGAGTGTCGGCCGCACCCGGCCACTCGCGCAAGCGCAGGACCCACGGCTTCGCTCCCCAGCGCGCCGTGGACCTCGCCGCCCGCCTCGCCGCCTACGAGGCCCGCTTCGGATCGCTCGAAGGCAAGTGAGCATGATCCTGAGCCGCCGTGGCATCCGAGCGACGCGACGCCCAACCGACGCCGTTGACCGCCTCCCCGGCGGCGCCCCATACTCCGCGCCATGCGCAGACCCCTCATCGCCGGAAACTGGAAGCTCAACCTCGGCCCCGGAGCCGCTGCGGCCCTCGCCGTGTACCTGCGGGACGCCCTGACCGACGAGGACGCAGTCGACGTCGTGGTCTTCCCGACCGCGCTGGCGATCGGCGCCGTCGCCGCCGAGCTCGACGGCTCAGGCGTCGGCGTGGGCGTCCAAGAGATCGCCGCGATCGCCAGCGGCGCCATGACCGGCGCCAACTCCGCCGTCATGGCGCGCGAGGCCGGCTGCACCTGGCTGCTCACCGGCCACTCCGAGCGCCGCCAACACTTCGCCGAGACCGACGCCGGGGTCGGCGCCAAGGCCAAGGCCGGCCTCGCCGCCGGGCTCTACCCCATCGTCTGCGTCGGCGAGACCCTCGCCGAGCGCAAGGCGGGCCGCGTCGACGAGGTCACCCAGCGCCAGCTCGCGGCGGCCCTCGCCCCCCTGACCCCCGACGAGGTCGCCCTCGTGACCATCGCCTACGAGCCCGTCTGGGCCATCGGCACCGGCGAGACGGCCAGCCCCGAGCAGGCCCAGGAGGTCCACGCGGCCCTCCGCGCCTGGCTGCGCGCCCACCACCCGCGGGTCGCCGAGACCCTGCGCATCCTCTACGGCGGCAGCGTCAAGGCGGACAACGCCCGCTCGCTCCTCGGGAGCCCCGACATCGACGGAGCGCTCGTCGGCGGCGCGAGCCTGCGCGTCGGCGACTTCACCGACATCATCGCCGCGGCGCGCTGACGCCCGCGGCTGAGAACGCTCAGCCCTTCGGCTGGCGCTCGGCGTGATCGACGTTGAGCGCGTCGAGGCTCTCGAGGGCCGCCGCCGCGGCGACGTCGATCTCGGCCTCGGGCCCGCTCATGACGAGCCGCCCGGTGGCGCCGAACGGCCGCACGGAGATGAGCTTCACCCGCCCGGCCTTCAGCGCCTCGTTGCAGGCCAGGGTCAGGTACGCCGCCGGCTTCGTCTCGAGGATGAAGACCGACTCGTTGGCGATCACCATGTTCCCCTTGGAGGTACCGGTGAAGTAGATGGCGTGGTCCTGCTCGATGCCGCGGATGACCATGTTGGTGACCACCTGCACCGGCGAGCGGTCGGCCTGGGTCAGCCCGGTCTGGCGGAGCACCGCCTCGCCGGCCTCGATCACCTCGCCCTGATCGGCGTGCTGCACCTGCATCAGGCCGAACTCGCGCTCGGTCACGACCGAGCCGAGGCGCACGCGGGTCGCCTTCAGCGCGAGGTCCGTCATGCGATGGATCTCCATCGCCGGCGCGAGCTCGAGCATCAGCGCGGCGTCGTACTCGCTCGGGTCGTAGACCCGGTTGTCCTTCGCGATGAACTGCGCCAGCTGCGGCTGGAGCTGGTCGATGAAGACGTAGGCGCGAAGGTGAAACGAGCTGCTCGACATGGCTACCTCCCGCCGATGGAGATAGCACATCGCCACAGAAACGCCACCCACACCCTGTTGAAACGCACGCGAACCTCGCGTCAGCGGCGCGTTGTCGCCGCCTCTGCCCCGTGCTAGGGTCCGCGCCCGTAGACGCTGTTCGTTGGGGCCGGCCGGGCCGGCCCTATGCTGCAGCGCACAAGTCTCGCGCCACACGTCTGATCACGGACGTGGAGAGGAGGGCTGGAGATGACGCAGCAGATCGTGGACCAGGTCCGCGAGGCCGGGGTCATCGGCGCCGGAGGCGCCGGGTTCCCGACCTACGTCAAGCTCCAGGCGCGGGTCGACACCTACATCGCCAACGCCGCCGAGTGTGAGCCGCTCCTCGAGAAGGACCAGGGCCTGATGCGGGCCTACCCCGAGGAGATGATCCACGGGCTGCGGGTCGGGATGCAGGCCACCGGCGCCGCGCGCGGCGTCATCGCGATCAAGAAGAAGTACACCGAGGCGATCGCTGCGCTGCAACAGGCCGCCGCCGGCGCCTCCGACATCCACTTCTACTACTACGACAACTTCTACCCGGCCGGTGACGAGTACATCATCGTCTACGACGTGATGGGCCGCCTCATCCCGCCGGGCGGCATCCCGCTCGACGTCGGCTGCGTCGTCAACAACGTCGAGACCCTCATCAACGTGTCGCGCGCGACGCGCGGCGTCCCGGTCACGCACACCGCGCTGACCGTCGCCGGCTGCGTCCACGAGGCGGTGAGCGCGCTGGTGCCCATCGGCGTGACCGCCCGCGAGGTGCTGTCGCTCGCCGGCGGCGCGACCGTCGACGACCCGGTCCTGCTCGACGGCGGGGCGATGATGGGCAAGGTCGTGACCGACCTCGACACCGCGATCGTCAAGAACTCCGGCGGCTACATCGTGTTGCCGCGCAGCCACAAGCTCATCCAGCGCAAGACCGCGCCGATGGAGGTCAAGGTCCAGATCGCCAAGTCGGCCTGCGACCAGTGCATGTACTGCACCGAGTTCTGCCCGCGGTTTTTGCTCGGCTACGCCATCGAGCCCCACAAGGTGATGCGCTCGGTGGGCTTCGCGGGCGAGGCCGAGGCGGGCTGGGCGCAGCTGGGGCTGCAGTGCTGCGAGTGCGGCATCTGCGACCTCTACGCCTGCCCCGAGGACCTGCCGCCCAAGGACATGTGCATCCGCAGCAAGGGGATCTGGAAGATGCTGGCCGACAAGCCGGCGCCGCTCCCCGGCACCGGCGAGGCGCACCCCATGCGCGACTCCCGCCGGGTCCCGATCCCCGCCCTGGTGCGCCGCCTCGGGCTCGAGGACTGGGACGTCCACGCCCCGATGACCGACCGCGTGCTCGATCCGAGCCGCGTCCGCATCATGCTGCAGCAGCACATCGGCGCGCCGGCCATCCCCATGGTGGCCGTGGGCGACCGCGTCGCCGCCGGCCAGAAGCTGGGCGCCCCCCCCGAGGGGAAGCTCGGCGTGCCGGTTCACAGCTCGATCGCCGGGCGCGTGACCCGCATCGACCCCGTCAGCATCTGGGTGGAGAGGTAGACATGAGCTGGAGGAGCTTCGGGGAACCGCCCCCGCCGTCGCTGGCGCTGATCGAGCTCTCGAGCATCGCCCGCGGCATCGACACCACCGATCGGATGCTCAAGGCCGCCGAGGTGAAGCTCGTCATGGCCCGCACCATCTGCTCGGGCAAGTACATGGTGATGGTCGCGGGCGAGCTCTCGGAGGTCGAGGCGTCGGTCGCCGCCGGGCTCGAGTGCTCGCGCGAGTGCACCATCGACCACTTCATCATCCCCGACGTCCACCCGGCGGTCTACCCGGCGGTGTCGGCGACCTCGGTCACGATGATGCGCGGCGCGCTGGGCGTCATCGAGTCGTTCTCGGTCGCGGCGCTGATCGAGGCCATCGACAAGGTCGCCAAGGCGGCGCTCGTCGAGATGGTCGGCTGCAGGCTCGCCATGGCGCTCGGCGGCAAGGCGTACCTGACCTTCACCGGCGACGTCGACGCCGTGCGCTACGCCATGGAGGCCGGGGTCGAGGTGGTCGCCAAGCGCGGCCTGCTCGTCAACCAGGTCGTCATCCCCGACCCTCGCCCCGAGCTCTTCCACACCCTGATGTGAGCAGTGCATCGCAATGACGTCGTCCCACCGCCTCCACCGCCCTTCGCCTCTACGCTGTGTGCACCGCAGCGCGACGGCGTCGCTTGACGATCGGCGGGGATGGGGGCTATTCGACTCTGGGTGGCCCGACCCCCGGGCCGCGCTGGTGAGGAGCTAGATGGCGTCAGCGTCAGCCCCAGTCGTGGTGGCCAGCGACCACGGTGGCTTCGAGCTGAAGGAGGCCATCAAGCGGCACCTGTCCGGGCGCGGCCTGACGGTCCTCGACGTCGGCACCCACGACAAGGGCGCCTGCGACTACCCGGTGTTCGCGCGGGCGGCGGCCGAGGCCATCGCCAGCGGTCGCGCCGGCCGCGGGGTGGTCATCGACGGCGCCGGCATCGGCTCGGCGATGGTCGCCAACAAGGTCCCCGGCGTGCGCGCCGGGCTCGCCTTCGACCCCAAGACGGCGGTCAACGCGGCCGAGCACAACGGCGCGCACATCGTCACCCTCGGCGCCGGCTACCTCGACGAGGCCGCCGCCATCGCGATCGTCGACGCCTTCCTCGGCACGGCCTGCACCGTCGACCGGCACCTGCGCCGGGTCGCCATGATCGACGCCCTCGACGGGCACCGCGGCCCCTCCCCTGCCCCTGCCCTGTCCGCCACCCCCCAAAGCGGTGAAGCGATGACCCCGGTCGCCCAAGACTACAACGCGCTGGTCGCCAGCATCACGCGCGTGCTCAGCGACAACCCCGGCCTGTTGGCGGCCATCATGCCTGCCGGCGCTGCCCATGGCGCCGGCGGGAGTGACTCGTGTCCGATCTGCGACGCCAGCGGGCACTGCGTGTCGAGTCACCCCGACACCGTGCGCCGCATGACCGCGTTCGGCCCAGAGCTGCGCGTCACCACCAAGCTCGGGGACAAGGGCGTCCCGCGCGACCTCGCCCACCTCATCGACCACACGCTGCTCAAGCCCGACGCGACCTACGCGGACATCGATCAGCTGTGCGACGAGGCCCGCACCTACAACTTCGCCTCGGTGTGCGTGAACCCGGTCCACGTCGCGCGCTGCGCCGCGCGGCTGCGGGGCGCGTCGGCGAAGGTCTGCACCGTCATCGGCTTCCCGCTCGGCGCGACCCCGAAAGAGGTCAAGGCGCTCGAGGCGCGCAAGGCGCTGCGCGACGGCGCCGACGAGCTCGACATGGTCATCGCCATCGGCGCGCTGAAGTCCGGCGATCACAAGACGGTCTACGAGGACATTCGGCTCCTCGCCGAGGTGGCGCGCGAGGGGCGCGCGATCCTCAAGGTCATCATCGAGACGGCGCTCCTGACCGACGAGGAGAAGGTCGCCGCCTGCGTGCTGTCGCGAAAGGCCGGCGCGCACTTCGTGAAGACGTCGACCGGCTTCGCCAAGGGCGGAGCGACCGAGGCCGACGTCGCGCTGATGGCGCAGGCGGTCGAGCACAAGCTCGAGGTCAAGGCGTCGGGCGGGGTGCGCTCCGCCGAGGACGCCAAGCGCATGGTCGAGGCCGGGGCGACGCGGATCGGCGCGTCGGTCGGCGTCAAGATCGCCCAGGAAGAGCGCGGGGAGCGGCCGGCGGCCGGCCCTGGCGCGGCAAGCGGCGGATACTAGTCGTTCAACTTCACAGGGCTGTCGCCAGGGTCGGCAGCCAGAACCCACGGAGAACGTAAATGGCCGAAGCTCTCGGAATGATCGAGTGCCGCTCCTTCGCGGCGATGGTTGAGGCGTCGGACGCCATGGTCAAGGCTGCCCGCGTGGAGCTCGTCGGGTACGAGAAGACCGGCGGCGGCTACGTGACGGCCATCGTCCGCGGCGACGTCGCCGCGGTGAAGGCGGCGGTCGAGGCCGGGACCAACGGCGCCTCGCGCGTCGGCGAGATCGTGGCCACCCACATCATCGCGCGCCCGCACATCAACGTGGACCTCGCCCTGCCCCTCGGGCGCACGGCCGAGGTCGAGAAGCTCACCAAGAAGTAGCGTTTCGCGCGGCCTCGACGACGTCGGTCGCCCGTGGGGCGGCCGGGGTCGCTGTGCGCGCCGGGACTCGTCCGCCGTGGCGTTTCCCGGGGCGCGGTTCGTTGCGCGCGCCGCCCTGCGGCGGCCATCCCAGACCACCCCGCGCTTTGGGGGGGAGGAAGATCACATGCGGCTCGCCAAGGTGATCGGGACCGTCGTGTCCACCCGTAAGGACCCGAACATCGAAGGGTTCAAGTTCCTGATGGTGCAGGACGTGAACCCCGAGACGATGAGCGAGGGCGGCTACGTCGTCGCCGTCGACGCGGTCGGGGCCGGCGTGGGGGAGTACATCCTCTACGCCAGCGGCTCGTCGGCGCGGATGACGGTCGTGACGAAGGACCGCCCGTGCGACGCGGTCGTTATGGCCATCGTCGACAACTGGGACATCGACGGCGACCGGCAATACGACAAGCACCCGTACGACAGCGGCTACGACGACGAGCGATAGCCCCCCGGACGAGCGATAGCGACAGCCCAAGCCCCTGGGGCGCGCCCGCGTCGCGGGCGGGAGGAAAACGATGGCCCAGTCTAGTCTCAGCCCCGAGCAGATCCGGAGCATCGCCGAGGCGATCGCCCGCGAGATCACGCCTGGTGGCGGGCGCGCGCCCGGCCCGGTGTCGCAGGTGCCGCGCAGGACGCCGCCAATGCCTCCAACGATCCCGCCAACGGTGTCCCGGGGCCCGTTCCCGCGGCAGCCGCAGGCGGCGAGCGGGCCGATGTGTGCGCCCACGCCGCCCCACGCGCCGCGCCCGGCCGGCGGCGGCGGGGGCTCGGCTCAGGGGGCCTTCGGCGAAGGCGTGTTCGAGCACCTCGATCAGGCGATGGACGCGGCGGTCAAGGCGTTCTACGCCTTCGGCGACCTCGGGCTCGGCAAGCGCAAGGTCATCATCGAGGCGCTGCGCGCGGCGCTGCGGGTCGACTCCGATCGCCTCGCCCGCGAGGCTCACGAGGAGACCGGCCTCGGGCGCGTCGAGGACAAGATCCAGAAGAATAAGCTGGTCATCGAGAAGACGCCGGGGCCAGAGATCCTCGTGGCACAGGCGATCTCGGGCGACGCCGGGCTCATGCTGCTCGAGCCGGCGCCGTTCGGTGTCATCGGCGCCATCACGCCGGTCACGAACCCGACCTCGACCATCATCTGCAACGCCATCGGGATGCTGTCAGCCGGCAACTCGGTGGTGTTCAACGTGCACCCGTCGGCGAAGAAGGTGTCGGCCGAGACGGTGCGCATCATCAACCGCGCCGTCATCTCCGCGGGCGGGCCGCCGAACACGGTGACCTGCATCGCCGAGCCGACCATCGAGTCGGCCAACGCGCTGATGACGCACAAGAAGACGCGCATCGTGGTCGTCACCGGCGGCCCGGGTGTGGTCAACGCGGCGATGGTGTCGGGCAAACGCGCCATCTGCGGCGGCCCCGGCAACCCGCCGGTGGTGGTGGACGAGACCGCGGACATCGAGCAGGCCGCAAAGCGCATCGTCTACGGGCACTCGTTCGACAACAACATCATCTGCGTGGACGAGAAGGAGTGCATCGTCGTAGACGCCGTCGCCGACGACCTCAAGAAGGCGATGACGCGAAACGGCGCGGTGGAGCTTCCGGCTCGGGACCTCGCGCGCCTCGAGAAGGTCATCTTCTCGAAGAACGCCGGCCCGCGGGGGCACGCCACGGTCAACAAGGACTTCGTCGGCAAGAACGCCTCGGTCATCCTCAAGGAGCTCGGCGTCCACGCGGGCCCCGAGGTGCGCTGCGTCATCATCGAGGTGCCCAACGACCACCCGCTCGTGTGGACCGAGCAGATGATGCCCGTGCTGCCCATTACGCGAGCGCGAAACGTCGACGCCGCCATCGACCTCGCGGTCGAGGCTGAGGGCCACAACTTCCACACCGCGATGATGCACTCCCACGACATCCGCGCGCTGTCGCGCATGGCGCGCGCGAGCAACTGCAGCATCTTCAGCAAGAACGGCACCGGCGTGGACGGCCTCGCGCACAACGGCGAGGGCTACACATCCTTCACCATCGCGTCGCCCACGGGCGAGGGGCTGACGACGGCGCGCGAGTTCTCGCGCTGGCGGCGCTGCACCATGCGCGACCACTTCCGGATTGTGTGACCCGATGACCGAGGCGCGAACGAACACCGCGGGACCCGCGGTGGCCATGCTGGACCTGGCGGCGATCCCGCCGGGGCTGGCGGCGCTGGACGCGCTGGTCAAAGAGGCGCTCGTCGAGATCATCGCGGCCGGGACGGTGCAGGCGGGGCGCTACCTGATCCTGTTCGGCGGCGACGTCGAGCCGGTGGAGCGCGCGCTGACGCGGGCGCTCGGTGTGACGGGGGGGGCGCTGCTCGACAGCGTGCTGTTGCCCTACGCCGAGCCGCGCATCGTGCCGGCGATCCAGACCGGAGCGGTCCGCTGGCCGGCGCCCGGGGACACCCTCGCGGTGATCCAGACGCTGACCACGCCGACGCTGCTCGCGGGGGTCGACGCGGCGCTCAAGGGCGCCCACGTCGAGCTCGTGGAGCTGCGGATCGCCGACGGGCTCGGCGGGCAGGGGGTGGCGTCGCTCTGGGGCGAGGTGTACGACGTAGAGGCGGCCATCGAGCTGGCGGAGCGCGCGATCCATCAGGGTCGCGCGGATGGTCTGTGGACGAGCATCATCCGCAACGCGGACCCCGAGGTCGTGCGGGCGCTGAGCTCGACGACCCGCTTCTACAAGGAGTGGCGCGGATGAAGCTGGGAGAGGTCATGGGGACGCTGGTCGCGTCCGCGAAGGTCGACGGGATGGAGGGGCTGAAGCTCCTCATCGTGCGCCCGCTGACGAGCAGCCTGAAGCCCGACGGCGAGCCGTTCGTGGCGACCGACGCGTCGGCCCAGGCGGGCCCCGGGGACGTCGTGACCTACGAGGCGTCGCGCGAGGCGGCGCTGCTCCACCACCCGCGCTTCATCCCGGTGGACCACGCGATCGTGGGCATCGTCAGCCAGCACGCCCTGATCGACCTCGAGGAGGACGACGTATGAAGCTCGGACGCGTCGAGGGCACCGTCGTCACCACGATCCAGCACCCCTTCTACGAGGGCCGTAAGCAGCTCCTCGTGCGCTTCGTCGAGCCCGATGGCTCGCTCGACGGCGACAACTACGTGCTGGCCGTCGACGTCGTCGGCGCCGGCGTGGGCGAGCTGGTCCTCGTGCAGGACGAGGGCAACTCCTCGCGCCTCATCCTCGACGCCATCCCCAACGGCCCTGTCCGCTCGGTCATCGTCGGCATCGTCGACGCCGCCTTCGTCGGCTGACCTCCGGCGCTACTCGGCCAGAATCTGGGCGGTCTCGGCGCGGGCGACTGCGTAGCCGCGGAGCTGCGCGAGGTTCACCTCGCCGACGCGCGGCAGGCTCGCGAGCTGCTCGATGCTCACGATCGGTCGCGCCGCCAGGATGCTCGCGACCGCGTCCGAGCGCAGCCCGGCCTCGATGTCGAGGACGGACTCGGGGGCCGTGTTCGCGACGTCGAGGGTCACCTCGGCGTCGCCGAGGCTGAAACCCACGCCGTCGTACACGCCGACCCAGGCGTCGTCGCCGTCGTCCCAGCCGCGGGTCACCGCCCACTGCCCGAGCCGCATGAGGCTCGTGCCCGACAGCCCGCTGACCGTCGCCAGCTCGACGACCGAGCCGAAGGCCTCGTCGTCCTTGGTCCCCGGCACGCCGTCAGCGCCGCTGCGGTAGCTGACGATGCGGTTCGCGCTCGTGCGCGCCACGCCGCCCTCGACCTCGAGCACCCGCGCGGTCGTGCCGCGGTAGTCGACGAAGCGCAGCAGCGCCGTCGCCTCGACCGTGCCGTCGACCGGCGCGCCGGCCTCGATCGCCACGTCACACCCAGCGCCAACGCCCACGGCGCCGGCCAACATCACCACAATGATCCATGCGTTGCGCATGACTACGTCTCCTTGGACGCCACGCGCGGAGCGTTGAGAACTCGGGCGTGACGATGAAGTCGAAGCCGCGGATTCCAACATCGCTCACGAGAGGGGCACCGGGGACCGCACGGGAGCGGAACCGGGTCGCCGCGGACCTCCCGCGAGAGCGGCGAGCTTTTAGTGCTCGCCCCCCCCGCTGTCAACCCGGTTTGTTGCGCTGCCGCATGTTTGTGGCGTCGGCTCGGCGGTGGCGTGGCGACGTCCCGGGTCTGCTGGTAGTCTCGGCGCTCCCCAACCGGAGTTCATCATGAGCGCGCGCCGCCTGACGCCCAACGACATGCTGTTTCTCTACAGCGAGTCACGCGAGACGATGATGCACGTCGGCGGGCTGCTGCCGTTCTCGCCGCCGCCCGACGCGCCGCCGGACTTCCTGCGCGACGTCGTCGACGAGCTCCGCAGCGGGGTGAAGCTCTATCCGCCGTGGAACCTCCGGCTGAAGAACCCGGACATGCTCAGGAGTCCGGTTCACCACTGGATCGAGGAGGACGCCCCCGACATCGAGTACCTCGTGCGGCGCTCGGCGCTGCCCTCCCCGGGGGACGAGCGCGAGCTCGGCGTCCTGGTCTCGCGCCTGCACAGCAGCGACGTCGACTTCCACCACCCGCCGTGGGAGACGCACCTCATCGAGGGGCTCGAGGGGGGGCGCTTCGCCATCTACACCAAGATGCACCACTCGCTCATCGACGGCTTCACCGCCATGCGCCTGCTCGCCCGGAGCCTGTCGACCGATCCCGACGAGCGCATGCAGCCGCTCTTCTTCACACTGCCGCCGGACCCGCGTTCACGCCGCGCCCAGCGCCCGGCCCCGCCCGACGGCTTCTTCGGCGCCGTGAAGGAGCAGCTCAACGCCGCTCGGGACGTCGCCACGGTGGTCCGCGACCTCGTCCGGAGCCTGCGGGATCCCTTCCACGACATCATCGGGCCGCTCCAGGCCCCGATGTGCGTGCTCAACGGCCGTATCGGCCGCAACCGCCGCTTCGCCACCCAGCAGTACCGGCTCGACCACTTCAAGGCGATGGCCAAGGCCGGCGGCGGCACCCTCAACGACGTCGTCCTGGCGCTGACCGGCGCGACCCTGCGCCGCTTCCTCAGCGAGCTCAACGCCCTGCCCTCGCGGCCGCTCATCGCGATGATCCCGGTCAACGTCCGCCCGAAAGACGACGCCGGCGGCGGCAACGCGGTCGGCTCCATGCTGGCGTCCTTGGCGACGGACGTCGAGCTGCCCGTCGAGCGCCTCGACGCCGTCATGACCTCGACCCGGGCCGCCAAGCAACAGCTCGAGGGGATGACGCGCCACGCCATCGTGCAGCTGAGCGCGCTCATGCTGCTGCCGTCCGGGCTTCAACAGCTCAGCGGCACCAGCGGCCGGCTGCGCCCGCAGTTCAACGTCGTCATCTCCAACGTCCCCGGCCCCGAGGAGCCCCTCTACTTCCGCGGCGCCCGCCTCGAGGCGGTCTACCCGATGTCGATCCCGATCCACGGTCAGGCGCTCAACATCACCTGCCAGAGCTACGCCGGCACGCTCAACTTCGGCTTCATCGGCTGCCGCGACACCCTGCCCCACCTCCAGCGCCTCGCCGTCTACATGGGCGAGGCCGTCACCGAGCTGTCCCGCGCCCTCGACGTCCCGGTCCCGGCCGCCGAGGACTGACCAGGCACCCATCGCCCCGTGCCGGCCGCCGGAGGGCCAACTACGGAAGCGGTGCGCCGCGCGAGCGCGCGCCTCACTCCCGCGACGCGGGCTCGCTCACGAGGCGGATGAGCACGAGCCCCGCGCCGCCGTCGCTGTCGGGGAGGCCGCCAAGCCCGACGCTCTCGACGTAGTCGGGATCGTCGGTGCCCGCCGGCGTGACCCCGACGCCCCCGATGAGCGCGCCGTCGAGGACGGCGTCGTCGAGGTGACCCGAGCCGCCGCCGCCACCGCCGCAGTGCACCGCGTTGGACTGGTGGCCGCCGGTGCCGCCGCCGAACCAGCCGCCGCCGCCGCCGCCGCCGCAGTAGGTGCCGCCGCCGCCCACGAACGCCTGCCCGGCGCTGCCGTGGGTGTGGTTGCAGGTCGCGTCCCCTGCCCCGGGCTCGGTCTGTGTGCCCCCGTGCCCGACGCAGTAGTTGATGGAGTCCTCACCGACGAGCCCGCCGCCGGCGCCGCCGTCGTTGGGCCCGGTCTCGCCGCCGCCGCCACCGCCACCGCCGGCGGTGATGAGCTCGACCTCACCGCGCCGGATGGCCGAGCGCCCGCCGCCCCCACCGACGTAGTTGCCGCCGTAGGTGCCGCCCGCGCCACCACCGCCGAACGCCGTCGCGTCGCCGAAGATGCCGCCACAGCCGACGATGACCGTGAGCCCCTCGCCCGGGGTGACGACCAGCGTCCCGGCCGCGAAGCCGCCGCCGCCCCCCCGCGACGGCGGGTTGCCGAGGGTCGTGCCGCCACCGGAGCCGCCAGCGCCCCACAGCTTGACCGCGAGGCGGGTCACACCGGCGGGGACCGTGTAGGTCATGGCGGCGCACGGCGCGACCACGACGTCGTCGTCGCAGGCGTCGCCGACGCCGTCGAGGTCGAGGTCGAGCTGATCGGTGTTAGGCGTATCGGGGCAGTTGTCGACCGGGTCGAGGACGGTGTCGCCGTCACGGTCGGGGTCGACGCAGTCCGCGAGCCCATCGCCGTCGCCGTCGGGGAAGTCCTCGTCGGTGACGCCGTCGCAGTCGTTGTCGAGCCCGTCGCAGACCTCGGCCGCGGGGGTCTCGCCAATACAGCGCTCGGCCCCGTCCTCACACACCGGGACGCCGCGGCAGCTGCCGTGCTCGTTGTCGTTGGTGCAGGTGGCCACCTTCGAGAGGACGTCGGTCTCGCCGTCACAGTCGTTGTCGACGAGGTCGCAGACCTCGACCTCGGGGAGCGGCGCGTCGCACTCCGACAGGCCCTCGTCGGTGCATGCGCGGAGCCCGCTGCAGATGCCGGCGCCGCTGCGCACGTCGCAGGAGGTCTCGCGCGACAGCGCCGCGCCGAGGCGGCTACACCCACAGTGGCGATCGTCGCGCAGACACTGCGACGGGGCGCCGACCGCCGCGCCGGGCGGAGTGCCACAGGTGTAACCGCTGGGGCAGCCCCCCGCGCCGGTGCAGGCGACCCCGCAGAAGCCGCCGGCGTCGCCGTAGACGACGCAGGCGTTCTGGGCCCCGGCGCCGAAGCTCTGGCAGTCCGCGTCCGCGTGGCACGGCTGGCACAACAAGACGAGGCGCGGCAGACAGAGGTGGGCGAGCGCGGCGCCCGGCAGCCCGACGGGGGTACACGCGAGGCCGTCACCTTCGCAGCTGTCGGTGCACGGGTCGGCGCACACGTCGCCGCCCTCGAGGGGGACGCAGGCGCCGACGGCGCAGTCCGCAGACGTCTCACAGGGGCAGCCCGCCGGGCGGTCCGCGGCGGCACACGGGTCGAAGGTGTCCGGCGCCATGGCGTCGGCGCTGTCCCCCTGGGTGCTGTCCCACGCGTCGAGCGCCGGGGCGGTGTCGAGCAGCAGGCCGACGCTGTGCTCTTCGCCGCCGCACGCGGCGAGGAGCGCGCACGACACGAGCAGGCCAGCGAGTCGTTGATGCTTCGTCACGGCGCCCCCTCGGTCTCGAGTTCGGCGCCAGCCTAGCGCGGCGGGACGGCGAACGGAATCGGTCTTCGCGACCACGGCGAGCTTCGGCCGAGCGGCCCGAACGAGTCGCGTTTGTCGCGCTGCACTATGACTCTCACCCGCGCCTGGACACAGGTCACTGAGGCTCGCTCATCATTGGCGAGTTGCACGCGTCGCAATTCACGTGTGCATCGCAGCAAGAAGGACGCTAGTGTCACGGGTGCGGCGCCGAACCGGCGCGCGTCCCCACCGCGGCACCCACCCTCCGCGCACGCTCGTCGTCGTGGACGACCTCTCTGCGGGGAATCGCCTTGAAGCACCCGATCACGCGCCTCGCCGCGCTCGTCGGCCTCGCCCTCGCGAGCTGCGTCGCCGAGCCCCCGCCTACGAGCGCCGGACCGGTCCTCGCGGTCGACGTAGCCGCGCTGAACCTCCAAGGCGTCGGCGACGTCGTGTGGGACCTCGAGGTCCGCAACGGCGCGTCCACCCCCGAGATCGTCTGGCAGCGGCGCGTCGCGTCCTCGGGCTACGGCGACGGCGCCGGCTCGGCCAGCTACGTCGGGACCTGCGACGCCAGCGCCAACCCGAACACCGTCCGGGTCTGGGTCGTCGGCGTCTACGCGGCCCCGGTCGACGCCGTCGGGAGCTTCGCCTCGGGCGCCAGCGGCGGCGCCTCGGGCGACGCGGTCGACTTCGAGAACCCGACCGCCCTGGCCACGCCCCTCGAGCGCACCGTCGACTGCTCCGACAACACCGACGTCGCGGTGCAGTTCGACGTCGCGCTGATGCGCCCCGCCGAGCAGGGCTTCTTCGACATCGCCGTGAACTTCAACGACATCTTCTGCTCGGCGAAGTTCGACTGCTGCACCGAGACGAGCGACGGCGCGGCCTGCGCCTCCGACATCTCGCTCCTCTTCGACGCCACCGGCGCCCGCGCGACCACCTACGTCCTCGGCTTCGCCTGCGCCGCGGGCACCGGCGACGGCGTCGAGACCGAGCTCTTCCTCGATCCCCTCGCGCTCGACTGCACGAGCCCCTCGGCCGCCACCTTCGACGCCGACCTCCTCCTCGACCCCTCCGGCGCCGCCGGTAACCAGTGCGCCGCCGGCGACACCGGGATGCACGACTGCGCCGGCGTCGTCACCGAGCTCCACGTCAACGCCGACACCTACCTCTATCAGGTGGGCGTCTACCGCGGCGTCGAGGACCTCACCTCGGGCGGCCTCGACGCCCGGAAGGTCTACTGGAACGTCGCGCTGGGCGTGAAGCGCCCGGCCATCGCGGGCTGCTGGCTCAAGACCCGCGCCACCGCCGACGACGCCCTCGGGAGCAGCGTCTTCGACCACGGCACCGTCGCCGCCGGCGCCGTCTACCCCTACGTCCAGTGGGAGGTCGACCTCGGCGCCTGTATGGCCGAGCCCCTCACCTTCGGCAGCGACACCGCCATGGTCCGCGCCGCCTACACCGCCACCGGCGACGACGCCACCGGCTTCGCCTACGGCTTCGGCCCCAACCTCGAAGCCGGCTCCCTCTGCACCCCCGAGTGCGAGCACGGCGGCGCCTGCGTCGCCAGCGCCTGCGACTGCGACGGCACCGGCTACAGCGGCCTCGGCTGCGCCACCGACGTCGACGAGTGCGCCCTCGGCACCCACGGCTGCCACGCCGACGCCACCTGCACCAACACCCCCGGCGGCTTCACCTGCGCCTGCGACGCCGGCTTCGTCGGCGACGGCCTCACCTGCACCGCCTTCACCAAGGCCGGCTGGACGGCGACCGCGTCGACCCACCTCGGCCAGGAGTACGGCTCGAGCTGCTACGGCGCGCCGATCAACGCCATCGACTGCCGCCTGCAGTGGCAGACCGGGACGACCTGCGTCGCCGGCGGCGGCGGCATCGCGGTCGCCAACTACTGGAGCCCGCGGGTCACCGTCAACGCCGTCGGGCAGTGGCTCGACGTCAACCTCGGCCAGACGATCGCGCTCAGCCGCGTCGACCTGCTCCAGCGCACCCCGAACATCTACTGGTCCGCCACCTCCCCGCACACCTACAGCTCCAACATCGCCGACGCGACCCTGACCTTCTACGACGCCGGCGGCGCCGTCGTCGCGACCCGCGCGGTGACCTTCGCGACCACGGCCGTCGACGCCGACCGCGTCCTGGGCACGGCGACCTTCCCGGTGACCAACGCCCGCCGCGTCCGCGTCACGGTCGACACCATGGTGGGGCACTCGCCGTCCTACCGCCCCGGGCTCATCGTCCTCGAGGTCGACGTCAACGGCGTCGACGCCTGCCCCTGAGGATCAGGCGTTCGCGCCGGTCCCGCGCACGATCGGCGCCGTGACCCGCCAGGCGTCGAACTCCGCCGACAGCGTCGACACGTCGGCGAGGATGCGCGCCACGTCGAGGGTGTGGAAGGTGGCGCCCTGGCGCAGCACCTCGCCGCCGCCCACGACGACCCGCACCTCGCTGCCGTCGCTCGCCCAGACGAGGTTCTCGACGACGTTGGTGACGCGCGTCGGCGTCATGTTCGGCGTGTCCGTCGCGACGACTACCAGATCCGCGGGCCGCCCGGGCTCGAGCGACCCGGCCGCGACGTCGAGGATGCGCGCCGCCTCGACCGTGATCATCTCGAGCACCCGCTGCGCCGGCAGGTAGTCCGCCCGCGAGTAGCGCGCCTTCTGGTACTGCGACGCCAGGCGCGCCGCCGCCAGGATGTTCTGGTTGTCCGCGCTCCCCGAGCCGTCGGTCGAGATGGCGACCGGGATGCCGCGCTCGAGCATCTCCACCACCGGCGGCATCCCCGAGCCGAGGATCGTGTTCGCCAGCGGGTTGTGGACGATCTTCGCGCCGGTCTTCGCGAGGATGTCGAGGTCCTCGTCGGTCGAGTGAACCTGGTGGGCGATGACCGTGCGCGAATCCAGGATCCCGAGCCCGTGGGCGTACGCGATGGGCGTCACGCCGTACGTCTCGCGGAACCACGCCGTCGTCGCCTTCTCCTCCGAGCTGTGGAAATGCAGCAAGGTCCCGTGCTCACGCGCCCAGGCCTTCAGCGCCGTCATCATCTCGGGGCCGTTCGAGAACAGCTGGTCGGGGCCGGGGATGATGGTCACCCGCGCCTTGTGCCCGTGCCGCTCGCGGTAGTCGTCGAGGCGCGCGAGCGCGCCGTCGACGGTGTCGAGCAGGTCGGAGGCGTAGTGCCGATCCTGTCCGCCGACCGCGACGATCATGCGCGTCCCCGCCTGCTCGGCGGCCGCCACCAGGTCGTCGGCGAAGTACTTCGAGTGGTTGCAGTGGTGCACCATCGAGGTGGTGATGCCGTAGTACAGGTCGTCGACCCGCGCCTTCAGGTACGCCACGCTCTGCGGCGTCCGCCCGAGCAGATCGCAGAGGCGGCCCTGCTCCTCTTTCATGAAGCCGGTGAAGGGGTTGACGACCCCGTCGAGCCAGCCGGTCAGCGCGACGTCCTTGACGAGCCCGATGATCGGCGGCTCGTGGTCGTGCCCGTGGGCCTTCACGAAGCCGGGCATCAACACGCCCTCGTGGCGCACCAGCGCGCTGACGTCGCTCACGCCGCGCTGCACCGTCGCCGGCCCGACCACCTCGAGCGCCGGGCCGAGCACGCGCACGAGCCGCTCACCGACCTCCGCCGAGTACGCGCCGACCTCGATCAGCGTGTCCCCGTCCCACACCGCGTAGCCGTCCTCGATGCGCTGGTCGCGCCCCAAAGCGTCGCTCATCGGCAGCAGGAACCGGGCTCGGATGAATCGCGGCATGTCAGCCTCTCTCTCGCAGCGCGCGCCAGATCATCTCGGGGGTGATCGGCGCCTCGCGGAAGCGCACGCCGATGGCGTCGAAGATGGCGTTCGACAACAGCGGCGCCGGCCCGTTGATGGGGATCTCCGAGACGCTCTTGGCGCCAAACGGCCCGGTCGGCTCATAGGTCGGCACCAGCACCGCCTTCATATCCGGCATATCGAGCGCCGAGAATATCTTGTAGTCCGCGAAGCTCGCGTTCTGCATCGCGCCCTTCTCATCGAAGCAGTAGCGCTCGGTCAGCGCGTAGCCGAGCCCCATCTGCACGCCGCCCTCGGTCTGCCCCTCGGCCGCCGTCGGGTGGATCGCGACCCCGCAGTCCACCGCCGCGACGTAGTCGAGGACCTTGATCTCGCCGGTCTCGACGTCGACCTCGACCTCGCAGAAGTGCGCCGCGAACGGCGGCGGGCACTCGTAGCTCATGTGCGAGGCGTGATCCATGATCTGGTGCTGGTTGTGGTGGTAGAGCGTCGAGCGGCAGATGTCGCCGTAGCTCAGCGCCCGCCCGTCGGGGTGGCGCACCGCCTTATCCGCGGCGACCAGCTCGTCCGCCTCGCACTTCCAGATCTCGGCCGCGGCGGCGATGATCTGCCGCTTCACTCCGGCCGCTGCCTTCTTCACCGACTGGCCCGAGATGTACGTCGTGCTCGAGGCGTAGGCGCCGGTGTCGAACGGCGTCAGGTCGGTGTCGGCCGAGTAGATGATGATGTCCTCGAGCTGCACGCCGAGCTCCTCGGCGGCGATCTGGCTCAGGATGGTGTCGGAGCCGGTGCCGATGTCGGTCGCGCCGACCAGCAGGTTCAACGACCCGTCGTCGTTGAGCTTCAGGAACGCCGACGCCATGTCGACCCCGGGGATGCCCGAGCCCTGCATCAGCGCCACCATCCCGATGCCGCGCCGCTTCGTCCCGGTCTTGTCGAAGCTCCCGCGCCGCTCCCAGCCGATCGCCTCGCGCCCGATGGTGATGCACTCGGGCAGGCCGCAGCTGCGGATGCGCTGCGGGAACCCCTCACCGCCCTCGCCGAGCGCGACCGCGAGCGGGTTGTCGTCGCCCGAGCCGATCATGTTCTTCTCGCGCAGCGCGATGGGGTCGATCCCCAGCTCGTGCGCGATCTCGTCCATCAGGATCTCGACCCCGTAGAACCCCTGCGGGGCCCCATAGCCGCGGAACGCCCCGCCGACCGGCAGGTTCGTGTAGGCCACCCGCGCGTCGAAGCGGTAGTTCGGCGCCTTGTAGAGCGGCAGCGCCTTGCCGCCGGTGCAGGACACGACCGTCAGCGCGTGCGCCCCGTAGGCCCCCGAGTTCCCGAGGACCTCCATCGACAGCGCCTGGAGCGTCCCGTCCTTCATCACCCCGGCCTTCATTGTCAGCTTCGACGGGTGGCGCGTGCGCGCGCTGACGAGCTCCTCCTCGCGGGTCAGGCACCACCGCGCCGGCCGCCCGGTCCGCAGCGTCACCAGCGCCGGCACGTCCTCGACCAGCACCTCCTGCTTGACCCCGAAGCCGCCGCCGATGCGCGGCTTGATCACCCGGATACGCGCGACCGGGATCTCGAGCACCTGGGCGAGGATGCGCCGCGAGTGGAACGGCACCTGGGTGGCGACCCGGACGGTCAGGCGGTCGTCCTCGTCGAGCCAGGTGATGGCGATGTGCGGCTCGATTGGAGACTGCTGCGCGTATCCGATGCGGTACGTGCGCTCGATGACCAGGTCCGACGCGGCGAAGCCCGCCTCGACGTCCCCGACGCTGGCGTCGAGGGTACAGGCCAGGTTCTGCTCGGGCTTCGAGATGCCGGTCGGCTCTGGGTGCTCGTGGATCTGCACCGCGCCCGGGGCGACGGCGTCCTCGACCGTCAGGATGGCGGGCAGCACCTCGTACTCGACCTTGATCGTGGCGATCGCCCGCAGCGCGTCGGCCTCGGTCTCGGCCGCCACCGCGCACACGCGGTCGCCCACGAAGCGCACCTTGTCGTCAAAGCACAGGGCGTCCCACGGCGACGGCTCGGGGAACCCCTGCCCCGCGGTGGTGTGCGGGACGCGGCTTACGTTGTTGCAGTGCAATATACACTGAACGCCCGGCATCTTTTCAGCTTCTGACGTGTCGATGGACACGATCCTCGCATGCGCGTGAGGGCTCCACAGCATCTTCACGTGGAGCATCCCGGCGGGGACCTCGTCGTCGGTGAAGGTCCCCTTGCCGAGCGCGAGCTTCAGCGCGTCGACGCGGCGCGGGCTCTTGTTGACGACGTTGAAGCGGTCGTACTCCGGCATCGAGCCGTCGCCGGTGTCCCACGGGTTCGCGGTGGTCTCGTCAGCCATGGTTCAGGCTCCTCCCTTGGCGGCGGCGGTGCGCTCAGCGGCGAGCTCCACGGCGTCGAGGCACTTCACGTAGCCGGTGCAGCGGCACAGGTGCCCGGCGAGCGCATGCCGCGCGTCGTCGCGGGTCGGCGCGGCGTTGTCGGCGAGCAGCGCGTGGGTCGCGACGACCATCCCGGGGGTGCAGAAGCCGCACTGCACGGCGCCGGCGTCGACGAAGGCCTCCTGGATGGGGTGCGGGGCGCGGGCGTCGCCGATCCCCTCGATGGTCACGATGTCGTGGCCGCTCGCCTGGGCGGCGAGCAGCACGCAGCTGTTGACCTCGACCCCGTCGAGCAGCACGGCGCAGGCGCCGCAGTCGCCGCTCTCGCAGCCGCGCTTGGTGCCGATGAGGCCGTGGCTGCGCAGCGTCTCGGTGAGGAACTCCCCGGCGGGGATGTCCCAGCGCACGGGGCGGCCGTTCACGGTGGCTTCGAACTGGATCACGCGGCACCTCCGTGCGCGGCGAGGCAGGCGGCGACGAGCCGGATGACGAGGGTGGCGGCGAGGTCACGCCGGTAGTCGCCCGAGACGAGGGCGTCGCCGTGAGCGGGGAGCTCGGCGACGGCGACCTCGCGCAGCGCGGCGCGCCAGCTGTCGCCGGCGGGCGGGTTGGCGAGCAGCGCCGTGGCGGCCGCCGCGGTGGTCGGCAGCGCCAGGGTGCCGGCGGCGCCGCGGCCGTGGCCGCCGGTGGCGATGTGGACGCCGCGCGGGCCGGCGGACACGGCGACGTCGGCGCTGGGCGCGTCGACCGCGCTGAGCTGGGAGGCGAGGTAGCCCGACCAGCGCACGTCGGCCGGTACGCGCACGGCGGTCACGACCCCGTGGGCCGCGCCGGTCGCCACGTCGTGGAGGCGCGAGGCGATGTGCAGGTCGACCCGTGTGACCCCATCGGGCCCGCCGGTGGCCAGCTCGACCTCGGCCTCGAGCCCGAGCAGCGCCGTGGCGACGCGGCCGTTGGAGCGGTCGCGAGAGATCCGCCCGCCGACCGTCGAGCGGTTGCGGACGGCGCGGTTCTTCTCGGCGTCGGCGGCCTGGCCGAGGGCGGCGAGGCCCGCCGGGAGGTCCGCGGCGACGAGCCCCGTCAGGGCGGTCATGGCGCCGATGCGCACCTTGGCGCCCTCCCGCGCGACGCCGGCCAGCCCGAGCGCCTGCAGGTCGACGACGGCGCGCAGGTGCTCGTGGCCGTGGACGTTGAGGTGGGTCCCACCGGCCAGGGCGGCGGCGCCGGGCGCCGCGAGCTGGGCCAGCGCCTCCGCCATCGTCGCGGGTCTGGTGTAGGTCTGGAGGTCCAGGTACATGCGGGCTCCTAGTTCTCTGGGGCGACCGCGCCGCCGCGGCGCAGCGCCCGCAGCACGCCGGCGCCGACGGCGGCGGCCTTGTCGCTGGGGGTCGTGAGCAGCCTGCGGTCGCCGCGCGGGTCGACGTCGCCGCACTTCTTGTTCATGGGGACGGCGACGCCGTCGAGCAGCAGGCCACGGACGAGGCCGGCGAGCTGGGCGCGCACGGGCTCGCCGTCCACGGTGGCGACGATCTCGCCCGCCGCGACGACGTCTCCGATGGCCCGCACCCGGGTGAAGATCCCGGCGACGGGGCTCCGCAGGATGCGGCGCGCGGACTCGCCCGCGATGACGCCGGGGACGCCGGTGTGGGCCTCGGCCTGCCCGTGTTCGAGGACCTCCCCGAGGCGCGGCCCGCGGTTGGTCTCGATGACGAAGTGGCAGTGCCGGCCGGCCACGTAGCCGGGGCCGAGGCCGATCACGAGCGGCGCGTCGGTCGGGCTCAGGTCAGGGGCGGTGAGCCCGCGCAGGCGCGCGTCGACGACGGCGCGCGGGGAGATGTTCTCGCGCAGGCGCGCCTCGCCGCGGGTCCAGACCGCGACCTCGCCAGCGGCGAGCGCGGCGCGCACGGCGTCGACGTCCTCGGCGTGGACGCCGGTGATCCCGCCGACGGTGACCCGCCCGGTCAGAGACGCGGAGGCGAACGCGACGGTGAGCCGCAGCGCGGTCGGCCGCGGCAGCTCGACGGCGACCACCGGCACGCCGGCGCGGACCAGCGCCACGGCCACGCCGCTCCCCAGGTCACCCGCGCCGCGCAAGAACACCGGGGCGTCGGGTCCGGGGCCGCCAGAGGCCTGTTCGTGTAGGGGCGCGACGCTCACGCCCAGGTTCTACTGCGGAAAGGGCCCGCCCGACAATGAAGATGCACGCCCGGGCGCACATCGGGCCAGGTTCGGCCGAGCTGGTCACCGCCCGGCTCGCGGGGCAAGCTACCGCGATGAGTCCACCTCGCGTATTGCGGGTCGCGCACACCTGGGACGGCGCGCCGATCCCGGCCGGAGAGCGCGCGCACATCCGCGTCACCGCCCTGCCGCGACACCTCCGCCTCGATGTCGACGCGCCCTTCTTCGGCGATCCTCCGCCCCCGGGACCGCCGGGTCCCACGGGCGCCCTGTGGGAGCACGAGGTCGTGGAGCTCTTCCTCCTCGGGCCCGGCGAGCGCTACACCGAGGTCGAGCTCGGCCCCCACGGCCACCACCTCGTCTTGCGCCTCGAGGGGCGCCGCAACCCCGTCGCCACCCTGCTGCCGCTCGACTTCACGGCCCGGGTCGGCGGCGCTCGCTGGCGCGGGGTCGCCGAGCTGCCCGTCGCCCTCCTCCCCCCGGGCCCGCTGCTGGTCAACGCCTACGCCATCCACGGCGTCGGCCCGGCCCGACGCCACCTCGCGATGACCCCGGTCCCGGGCCCCGCCCCGGACTTCCACCGCATCGACGCGTTCACCGTGCGGCTGCCGCGCTGACGACGCCCGTTGACAGGGGCTCGACGCGGGGCGGACACTCCCCGTGATGTCACGAGGGCTCGCCGTCGTCGTCGCCGTCCTGCTCGCCACCTGCGGCGGTGATCGGACCCCGAACGGCTACACGCTCAGGCTCGCGCCCGACAGCGGCGCGGTGGCCGCCTACGTCGTCGTCGCCTCGACCGGGGACGAGCCCGCCGCGTGGGTCCTCAGCTGCGCCCCGAGCGCCCCCGCGCACGCCGGCCCCCTCGTCTGCGACGGCGCCACGCTCACCTCGGACACCGCCGACGCGCTGCACCTCGTCGTCAAGGCCAGCGGCTTCGAGCACGCGACCACCGACGTCTCCGCCGGGGCCAGCGGCGAGGCGACCCTGCCGCTCACCGCGCTCCCCACCCCCGCAGCCACCGCCGACTACGCGACCGGCTTCGCCCCCGACGACCCCGACGCCGACGCGGCCTTCCGCGCCCTCGCCCTGCCGTTCACGAGCGAGCTCGGCCAGACCCTGGTCGTGAAGTTCTTCGCCGCCGACCTCCCGGGCGCCGCCGGGCCGCCCACGATCTACTTCCAGAACACCCGCGAACATCTCCTCCACTACGACTTCTACCGCGACGTCCTCGGCGGCGGCGACACCCGCACCCAGTTCGAGCAGCACACCTACCACGGCGCCGACCGCACCACCGCCGCCGGCACCCTCGTCGTCTACGCCGATCTGCTCGCCCCCTTCGCCGCCCCGACCGCCCTGACCTTCTTCCCGAGCGACGACCTCACCCCCGCCCAGGCGCTGCGCGTCCACCAGCTCGTCGAGGCGCGCCTGCCGTTTCTCGCCCGCGCCGGGGCCGCCGACCGCCTCGTCTACCTCCCGGCCGGCGCCGTCCAGGAGGCCGCCGCCACCGCCGCCGCCGCCGACCTCGCCCGCGGCGGGGCCGCCTGGGTCGATCACGCCGGCCTCTACGGCGCCCTCACCGAGCAGCTCCTCAACCCCGGCGTCGCCTTCGGGACCCTGCGCCGCCTCAGCCCCGACGAGCTCGATCAGACCGTCGTCTCCTACACCGACGTGCTGCTCCTGACCCGCCTCCCCAACGACCTCCCCATCGTCGGCGGCACCCTCACCGAGGAGCTCCAGACCCCGCTCGCCCACGTCAACGTCGCCGCCCGCGCCCGCGGCACCCCGAACCTCGCGCTCCTCGGCGCCAGCGACCACCCGGACGTCGCCCCGCTCATCGGCGGGATGGTCCGCTTCGAGGTCACCACCGCCGGCTGGTCGATCCGCGCCGCGACCCTCGCCGAAGCCCAGGCGTTCTGGGCGAGCCGCGCCCCCGACCCGTTCACCCCCGAAGCCGACCTCACCGTCGACGGCCTCCCCGACTTCGCCGACCTCGGCTTCGACGACGCCGTCGCCGTCGGGGTCAAGGCCGCGAACCTCGCCGAGCTCCACCACCTGCTGCCCGGCGTCGCCCCAGACGGCTTCGCCGTGCCCTTCCGCCACTACGACGCCTTCATGACGACCGCCGAGGCGGGTCTTTTGCAATGCAACGACGCGCAGACCGACTGCCTTAAAGAGGGCCGATCAGAAGGAGTGTGCAACGCAGCACGGTCGCTCTGCCTCCCCCCCGACGGCGTCGAGACCCTGAGCGCCCACGTCGACCGCCTGCTCGCCGACCCCGCCTTCGAAGGCGACTCCGCGCTGCGCGAGGCGAGCCTCGACGGCCTGCGCTGGATTATCCGCCACGCGCCGGTCGACCCGACCTTCGCCGCGGCCCTCGACGCCAAGGTGGTCGATCGCTTCGGCCCGGGCGCCCGGATCCGCCTGCGCTCGAGCACCAACGCCGAGGATCTCCCGACCTTCTCCGGCGCCGGGCTCTACTCCAGCTTCGGCGCCGACGCCGGCGGCGGCGACCGCCCCTCCGACGAGATCCGCAAGGTCTGGGCCTCGGCGTGGAATTGGCGCGCCTTCGAGGAGCGGGCCTTCTGGAACATCGACCAGCGCGCCATCCGCATGGGCGTGGCCGTTCACCCCGCCTACCCCGACGAGGCGGCCAACGGCGTGCTCATCACCCGCAACCTCGCCGACCCGACCATCGCCGGCTTCTACGTCAACGTGCAGGCCGGCGAGGTCGCCGTCACCAACCCTGAGGTCGGCGCCATCCCCGAGGTCTTCACCATCGTCGAGTCGCCGGTCGGCGGCGTGCAGGTCATCCGCCAGCGCTTCTCGAGCCTCTCCCCCGACGCCCCGCTGCTGACCACCGCCGAGGTCCTGCGGCTCTATCTCGCCGCCACGCAGATCCAGCAGCACTTCGCCCCGCTCTACGGGGACGCCCCCCACTCCTTCGCCGTGGACCTCGAGTTCAAGCTCCACGGCCCCGAGCGGGTCCTCGCCATCAAGCAGGCCCGCCCCTACCACGACGCCGCCGGAGCCACCCCATGACGCCGCGAACCCTGTCGTTCCTCCTCGCCCTGCCCGCCCTCGCCCTCGCCCTGCTCGCGTGCGGCGACAGCGGCGGCGGCACCGCCGACACGACCCAGAGCGACACGACGACGACCGACACCGCCGTCACCGACACCGCCGTCACCGACACCGCCGTCACCGACACCGCCGTCACCGACACCGCCGTCACCGACACCAGCGAGGACACGGTCCCCAACGATCTCGGCTTCACCATCCGCTATCCCCAAAGCCACACCATCCCGTGCCCCGCGCTGGCCCCCGAGTTCCCGATCGAGGACCTCGTGACCCCCGACGCCGACTGGCTCTGCACCTTCGACTACGGCGCCGCCAGCGGCTACGTCTACATCCGCGCCACCCCGACGAGCTGCGTGGTGTCGTTCAGCGGCACCCCGGTCTACGAGGACTGCGCCGGCTGGATCGCCCTCGACGGCGTGGTCTCCCCGGTCACCGCCGCCGGCTACGACTGGGGCGGCAACCACCACAACGACAGCCTGACCTTCACCTGGGACGGCGAGCGCTTCGACCTCGACCACTCGAGCTTCGGCTGGGGCTGGCGCGCCTGCCAGAACCCGGACTGCGTCGTCGTCCGCGACGGCGCCGGCGCCATCCTCGAGGACGGCTGCACCAAGGAGCGGACGCTCCCGGCCGTGTGTCAGCGGATCGGGACCGACGGGACCTGGGGGAGCTTCGAGGACACCTTCGAGCCCTGCGCCGGCGACCCGAATTACCAGTAGCGCAACCAGGCCAGCGCACTGCAACACGGCTCTTCGCTTCACCTTCTGGCGATTCGGTGGCACGCTCTGGGTCCGCGCTTCGCTACCGCGAAACACACCCAGGAAATTCACAGCATGTCACCCTCCCGACTCGTATGGGCGGCGTCCCTCGCCGCCCTCGGGGCCTGCGCAGGAGAGCCGCTCGCGCCCCCCGGCGGCCGCGTCGCGATCGCCGTGGCGCCCCTCGAGCTGCCCGGCGTGACGGACGTCCGCTACACGCTCACGGTCGTGGCGGACGGCCAGACCGTGTGGACGAAGACCCTCGACTCGAGCGCCTACGGCGACGGGGGCGGCAGCCTCAGCTACGTCGGGACCTGCGACGCCGACGCCGACGTCAACGAGGTCGAGCTCGTCCTCGACGGCGTCAAGGTCGGCGCGGCCTGGCTCGATGACACCACCGACTTCGCCAACCCGGCCCCCGCCGGCGACCCCGTCACCCGCGTCGCCGCCTGCGCCGCCGACCGCGACACGCCGGTGACCTTCGACCTCACCATCGCGCGCGCCGCCCGCCAGGGCTTCTTCGACGTCGCCGTCACCTTCGAAGACATCTTCTGCTCGGCCAAGCTCGACTGCGAGAAGGCCGGCGACGGCGGCCCCGAGCCCCTCGCGCTGCTCACCAACCCGCTCACCGGCGCCCGCGAGCAGACCGCCGTCCTCGCCCTCGCCTGCACCGCCGGCCCCGACGCCGCGGCGACCTTCCTCTATATGAACGACGTCGTCGTCACCTGCGGCGACGGCACGACCTACCGCGTCGGCCCCGACGGCGGCCCCGGAAACCTCAACCCCGCCTTCCCCGGCCCCACCAACACCACCGACCTGCTCTTTCAGGCCGCCGTCTACCGCGGGCTCGAGCCCCTCGCCGACGCCAAGAAGGCCTACTGGAACGTCGCCCTCGGCCTCAACGCCCTCGCCTACGGGGCGCACGGGACCTGCACCCTGACCGCCCAAGCCACTGCGTCGGAGACCGCCCTCAGCGACGGCGTCACCCCGGCTGGCGTCGCCTGGCCCTACGTCACCTGGACGGTCCCCCTCGTCAGCGGCGGCGCGGTCGCCTGCCACCACCACGGCTTCGGCGACGGCACCGGCGTCGGGGTCGACTACTCCGACCTCGACGGCGAGCCCTTCGCCGTCGGCTTCGCGCCCTCCCTCGGGACGACCACGCGCATCCACGGCGAGGCGCCGTTCTTCGGCGACGGCCGCGACGGCGACCTGGTCCTGAGCGGCGGCAGCTTCGACCCCACCACCGCGGTCGGCGGCTCGCTGCGCACCGGCGCCGCCGCCGACGCCTACGCCCTCGAGGCCACCGCCGTCACGGCGACTACCATCACCACGGCCGATCCCGTCGCGGGCCTCGCCACCGGCGACGTCGTGCTGCTCCACTTCGCCCAGGCCGAGGGCGTCCCGGCGCTGGTCGGCAGCTGGGATCTGCTCACCGTCGACACCGCGAGCGGCGCCACCATCACCACCGTCGAGCCCATCGACCCGGCGCGCTACGCCGGCGGCAGCGCCCGCACCCTGATCGCCCAGCGGGTGCCCCAGTACGCCAACGTGACCATCGGCGGCGCCGCCGCGGTGACCGCGGCCGCCTGGGACCCGGCGCGCACCCCGGACGCGAGCCGCGGGATCGCCACCGGCACCGTCGCCTTCCTGGTCGCCGGGACGTTCACGCTGAACGGCGCGGTCGACGTCTCCCAGCGCGGCTTCCCGGGCGGCGTCGCCACCGCCTCCGGCCCCCAGGACGCGCGCTCGGTCGAGCTCCTCAGCGGCGGCGCCGACGGCGGGGTCGGGGCGCAGCGGGGCAACGGCGGCGCCGGCGGCGGGACG
>PHBI01000060.1 GCA_002841945.1 Deltaproteobacteria bacterium HGW-Deltaproteobacteria-14 | reverse complement strand
GGTCGAGGGCGGCCGCCGCCGCGCCGCTGTCGTCGGGATCGAAGGCGAGCAGCGCTTCACCGTAGCGCCCCCACAGCCGCAGCCACGGGGCCACCGTCGCCGCTGCTCGCCCCGCCGCCCGCACCCCCGACTGAGCGTCGATGGGCGCCGGGGCCAAGAGCCCCAGGGCGTCGCGGGCGTTGGTGAGCGCCGCCTCGAGCGGCCAGCTGTCGAAGGCGACGCGCGCGCGGTCGAGGGCGTCGGTCGCCGTCACCGGCGGCGGCAGCGGTGAGCCGTCGGCCAGCGCCCCGGCGGGCCCCTTCCTGCCGGCCTCGACCAGCGACCGCTCGAACCCCGTGCACCACGGCAGGAACGCGCAGGTGTCGCAGCGCCGCCCGTGGACGTGGGTGAGGCGGTTGATGGGCCACGCGCCGGTCTTGTTGACGACCCAGTGGCCCTCCTTGCGCTTGCGGATGACGTAGCTCGACAGGTCGAAGGCCGCCCCCGGATCCGCCGCGGGCAGCAGGCACGACGGGATGTCGACCGAGTTCAGCGTGATCCCGCGCTCGGCGGCCGCCCGCCGGGCCGCCGTGAGCCCGCGCGCCACCTCGTCGACGTCGCACATCAGCTCGCCGGCGTTGGTGTCGGCGGCGCCCTTGGTGCGCACGAGCTCGAGGGTCACCAGCTTCACGCCGTGGTCGGCGACGAAGTGGATGGTCTCGGCCACGTGCTCGACCGTCGGCTTCATCATCAGCACGGTGCAGTGGACGTGCAGCCGGTCGCCCATCGCGACCAGCGCGTCCATCCCCTTGACCACTCGCGGGAAGACCCCGGGCATGGCGGAGATCTCGTCGAAGACGTCCTCGCGGCAGGAGTGGAAGCTGATGTTGACGTGGGTCAGCCCGGCGTCGACGAGCTCCCGCGCGAGCTCCGGGCGGTCGCCCAGGCGCGCGGCGTTGGTGTTCATGGTGCGCTGCACGAAGCCGAGCTCGCGGGCGAGGCTCAGCCACGCCGGGAGCTCGCGCTGGACCGTGGGCTCGCCGCCGCTGAAGATGACGATGCGGTAGCCGTCGCCGTACAGCCCCGTGAGCATCGCCGGCACGTCGACGAGATCCTGCTCGCGGTTGCGCAGCCCGCCGTCGGCGAGGGTGTTGAAGGTCCCGACGGCGCAGTAGGTGCAGCGGAAGTTGCAGATGACGGTGGTGTTCACCGTGACCTGCCGCATCCCTCCCCCGGTCGGGCCGTTCGCCTCGTCCGCCTCGTCGCTGGTCACGCCGAGGGTCACGAGCGCGGGGCTCGCGGACGGTCTCGGCGGAGGCGGCGTGAGGCGCTGGATGCCGTCTTCCATTCCCCGAGTCTGGACCATCGCGGCGGGCTGGTGCAAGCTCAGGGAGACGCCCCAGCCCAGCAACGGCAGGTCGAGGACCGGAGTACACAGCTGGCGACCGACAGAGGCACGCAGTGGCTCAGCCGGTCGGCCGCGGAGGACCCGGGTCCGCGACCGATACGACGCCTCTCCTCGACCTGAGAGGCCCGCCAGGAGCGGAGCTGCGGGCGGCAGACAAGAGTGCCCAGCAACGGAGCGACAATCCATGCGCGACACCGCCCCCTCGTCCGCCCAGGCGGCGCACGAGCAAGCCGCCTGCAAGGTCCTCGGCCTCCGCTGGCCGCAGGCCCCGGACGGCGCCCTGCGCGCCCTCGACCTCTCTCGCAACCGCGAAGGGGACCGGGTCCAGATTCGACTCGAGGGACCGGGATGGGCGACGCGTCTCGAGATATCGCAACGCAACGATAGCGAGCCCGCGTTCGCCCGCACCGAGCGCCTCGATCTCCGCTATCAGGGCTCCGACCGCCCCCCGGCGGTGGTCGCCCAGCTCGCCGCGCACCTGCAGAAGCGCCTCGCCAAGGTGACCTTCGACACCCTCGGCGCGATGGCCGACCGGCTCCCGAAGCTCCTCCCGGTCGGCGCCCACGATGGCTCCGGCGACGCCTCCCACGCGCCCGACCCCATCGACCCGCCGGATCTGCACCGCGGCCTGCAGGAGAGCTGGGGCCACCCGGACCGCTGGCGCATCTTCCTGATGACCTCGGAGATCAAGCGCGCCCGCGACTCGGCGGTCCAGGTCGACCTGCCGTGGGTGCAGATCGAGCACGGCGACTTCGAGTGCCAGTTCGTCGGGGTCGGCGACTTCCTCAACCTCCCGTGGCGCTCCCCGTGGCTCCGCGGTCAGCACAACGCCAACACCGCGCGCGGCCGGATGCGCGCGGGCCGGGCGGGCGAGCGTCCCGCGGACGAGGGGAGAGAGGGCGGCCCGCGCGGCTACGATCTGGTGACCGATCTGCACGACATGGACGTCATCACCGGCGGCACCAACCGCCTCGCCGATCTCCTCGAGACGCTCCGCGAGGAGCAGGAGATCCCGCCCGAGCTCATCCAGCTCAACTGCACCTGCGTGCCGCTGATGAACGGCGACGACGTCGAGTTCCTCGTCACCGAGGAGCGCAAGAAGGCGAAGTTCCCCATCATCCTGACCGCCCAGTACGACGTGCACCCGTACGGCGCGCACATCGAGGCGATGCAGAAGCGCCTGCTCGCCGCCCCGCGGGTCGAGCCCGATCCGCAGCTCGTCAACCTCGTCGGCTTCCCCGAGGGCGACGGGCTCGACGACCTGCTCGACCACCTCGCCGCGATGGGGGTGCGCGTCCACTGCCGGACCGTCCCCAAGATGTCGCCGCCGATGATGGACGCGTACCGCCAGGCGGGGGTCCAGATCATGCTCGAGAACGCCGACTGGCAGCCGATGGTCGACTTCTGCTTCGGCACCCTCGAGGGCATGACCACCCACCGCCTCGCGCCGCCCTTCGGCGTGGCCCCGGCGATACGCTGGCTCGAGTCGGTCGCCGCCGCGCTGCCGCTGTCCGCCGAGGACGCCGAGCGCGCCGCCGCCCACGTGGGCGCCGTGTCCGCGGCGATGCAGGACCAGCTCGCCCCGCTCCGCGCGCGCGCCGCCCGCCACGGCTTCGGCTTCATCATCGAGCCGCCCGACGTGACGCGCTTCACCGAGCCCGCGCGCTTCTTCTCGCTGCCGGTCCTCGCCACCCTCGAGGAGCTGGGCTTCCCGGTCCGCTTCGCCGTCTTCGACGACGGCGAGCACCTGCGCGCGGACCTCGAGGCGGCGCTCGGCGGGATGGTCACCGACCCCGCTCACCTGCACTTCACCTGGTTCACCGAGCAGGCCGAGCTCGACGCGTGGCTCGCGTCGGACGAGCTCGATCTGGTGTTCAGCGACTACCTCTACGATCACCGCATCACCTCGGCTGGGAAGTCGCCGGTCTCGTCGCACGCCTTCGAGATGGGGCCCGAGGGCGCGCTCCGCTCGGCCGCGCGCCTCTTGCGGCTGTGCGAGTCGTCGTTCTACGGGCGTCTGGGCCGCTACCTCGCGCGCCCCCGCCCGACCTCGAAGGTCCGCCTGGAGGCGTTTCAATGAGCACACTGCCGAAGCCCGCCCCGCTCCCCGTCGGTGGCGGTTGCCACAAGAAGGAGAGCCGCCTCGACAAGTTCACGCGGCGCCTCAGCTATCCGTACCTGCACGGCACGTACTTCGGCGTGAACGCCATCAAGGACGCGTACCTGCTGGTCGACGGCCCCAACTGCGGCTTCCACAAGGCCGAGCACGTCTTCGGCGCCCACGACTGGTTCTCGAGCCTGCTCGACGTCTCGGGTTTTCACCGCGTGATGCACACCGACGTGCACCCCAACACCATCATCGGCGGCAGCGACGCCCGCTTCTCCGCGGTCATGCGCATGATGGCGGCGAGCGAGGTGCCCGACGTGATCTTCCTCGGCTCGATGCCGATGGCGTCGATGACCGGCACCGACTACGACGGCCTGATGGCGCAGGTCCTCGTCGAGACGAACGTCCCCATCGTGAACCTGCCCGACCGGTCCCTCGATCGCGACTGGCTCGACGGCTACGCCGACTTCCTGTTCCAGATCGCCAAGGACTTCGACCCGGGCTTCCCCGAGCCGGAGATCGACCCGAAGAAGGTCGCCGTCGTCGGCCACCTGATGCACCGCAACGAGGAGGACCTGCGCGGCAACCTCCGCGAGCTGCGGCGCCTGTGCGCGGGCATCGGCCTCGAGCTCGTCAGCGTCTGGCTCGACGGCGAGCGCTACGAGGATCTCGGCAAGGCGTTCGAGGCGGGCCACGTCGTCAGCCTCCCCTACGGCCGTAAGGCGGCGAAGAAGCTCGCCCGGCGGTCCGGCGCGAACCTCGTCGAGGTGGACCTGCCGCTCGGCCCCGAGGCGACCGAGCGCTTCGTGCGGGCGCTGGCCGAGTCGGCCGGCGTCGAGGCGGCGGCCGAGCGCTTCCTCGAGGGCGAGCTGCGGACCGTCGCCCGCGCTTGGGAGTGGCTCATCCCGAAGCGCCTCCAGTTCCGTACGGTGGCGTTTCACGGCGACCCGTACCTGATGCCGGGGATCGCCGAGCTGACGCGCCTGCTCGCGATGGAGCTGGTCGAGCTGACGGCCTACGCCCAGGACAAGAAGGGCTTCCGGCCCGACGAGGAGTGGGGCCGCCAGCTCCCGGTGGAGATCACCTGGCAGCCCCGGGTCGGGGTCGACAACGACATCGGCCGCGGTGAGCGCGGCATCGACCTCATCATCGGCTGCTCGGACACCCGGCAGCTGGTGCCCCCCGACGCCGCCTTCTTGGAGTTCGGCTACCCGATGCGCGACGTGCACTACACCTCCGACGCGCCGTTCCTCGGCTTCCGCGGCGCCCTGCACCTCGTCGACCGCATCTCCAACGTCCTCGGCGACCGCGCGAGCTATATCTGACGCGTTCGGCGTCACCGCACCGCCCGAGCGCGGCGATCGAGGGGCCGCGGGCTCCCCGCCCGCACAGCTGCGGCGCCGGCCGGGCGAGGTCGGGCGCGCGGTGGACTGGACGCGGCACGCCGGGAGCGCTAGAGCCACCCGCATGACGCTGATCCTGGGGGTATCGGCCCTCTACCACGACAGCGCCGCGGCGCTGGTGCGCGACGGCGAGATCATCGCCGCCGCGCAGGAGGAGCGCTTCACCCGCGTCAAGCACGACGCGCGCTTCCCCGAGGCCGCCATCGCGTGGTGCCTCGAAGCCGCCGGCGCCCGCCCCGCCGATCTGGCCGCCGTCGCCTTCTACGACAAGCCGCTGTCCAAGCTCGACCGCATCCTCCGCACCACCGCCGCCATCGCCCCGCGCGGCCTCGGGACCTTCATGCGCGCCATGCCGAGCTGGCTCGGCGACAAGCTCGACGTCCGCGCCGCCCTCGACCGAGCGCTGGGCGCGCGCTGGCGCGGCCCGCTCTACTACCCCGCCCACCACGAGTCCCACGCCGCCTCGGCCTTCTTCCCGTCCCCCTTCGACGAGGCCGCCATCCTCACCATGGACGGCGTCGGCGAGTGGGCCACCACCAGCTTCGGCGCCGGCCGCGGCAACCGCCTCACCCTCGACCACGAGCTTCGCTTCCCCGACTCGATAGGTCTCCTCTACGCCGCGTTCACCCAGTACGCCGGCTTTCGCGTCAACGGCGGCGAGTACAAGCTCATGGGCCTCGCCCCCTACGGCGAGCCCCGCTTCGCCGACCTCATCCGCGAGCACCTCGTCGATCTGCGCGCGGACGGCTCGTTTCGCCTCGACCAGCGCTACTTCGCCTACCGCGCCGGGCGCACCATGACCTCGCCGCGCTTTCACCGCCTGTTCGGTGGGCCGCCGCGCGTCCCCGAGTCCGAGATCACGCAGCGCACCATCGACATCGCCGCCAGCATCCAGCGGGTCACCGAAGACATCGTGCTGCGCGTCACGCGGCACGTGCGCGCGGTGACCGGCCAGCGGCGCCTGTGCCTCGCCGGCGGCGTCGCGCTGAACTGCGTCGCCAACGGCAAGGTCGTGCGCGACGGCGCCTTCGACGAGGTCTGGATCCAGCCCGCGGCGACCGACTCCGGCGGCGCCCTCGGCGCGGCGCTGCTGGTCTGGCACCAGCTCCTCGACCACCCGCGCGTCCCCCAGCGCCCCGACGCCCAGCGCGGCTCGCTCCTCGGCCCGAGCTTCGACCGCGCCGCCGTCCTCGCGACCCTCGACCGCGCCCGCGCCGACTACCGCGTGTTCGACGACGAGGGCGCGCTGTGCGCCGAGGTCGCCCGCCGCCTCGCCGCCGGCCAGGTGGTCGGCCACTTCCACGGCCAGATGGAGTTCGGCCCGCGCGCGCTCGGCAACCGCTCGATCCTCGCCGACCCGCGCCACCCGCGGATGCGCGAGCTCCTCAACGCCAAGATCAAGCGCCGCGAGGCCTTCCGCCCCTTCGCCCCGGCCGTCCTCGCGAGCCGCGCCCACGAGCTCTTCGACCTCGACCGCCCGAGCCCCTACATGCTGCTCACCGTCCCCGTCGCCCCCGCGCGCCGCGTCCCCCTCGACCCCGGCGAGGCCCGCCTGACCGGCCTCGACCGCCGCCACGCGCGCCTGTCCGAGATCCCCGCGGTCACCCACGTCGACCACTCCGCTCGGGTCCAGACCGTCGACGCCGTGGTGTCGCCGCGCTTTCACCGCATCATCGAGGCGTTCGACGCCCAAACCGGCTACCCTGTCGTGGTGAACACCTCGCTCAACGTGCGCGGCGAGCCCATCGCCTGCACCCCCGACGACGCCTACAGCTGCTTTCTTTTCACGGACATGGACGCCATCGTGCTCGAAGACGTGCTGTGCGCCAAGGACCTCGCCGGGGCCACCCCGTGACCCGCGCCGCGCCGCGCCGGGGCGTCACCCGCGAGCTCGCCCGCTTCTGCTGGCGCCGCCGCGCCCTCTGGCTCGCCCCCGCCCTCGGGGCGCTCGCCCTCGCGCGCCTCCTGCGCCGCGCCGGCGAGCCCCTGTCCGCCCCCACGGTCTACACGCTCCACTGATGGGCGCCCTCACCCCGCTCGGGCGCGCCGCCGCCGCCCTCATGCGCGGCCTCGGCGTGCTCCTCGCCGCGCTCCTGCTGCTGCTCGCGTTCGCCCTCGTGCTGCTCCCGGCCGGCCTCGTCGGTCGCCTCGCCGCCGCCGTCCGCCCACGCCGCGCGCCACCGGGCGAGGGCTACTGGCGCCCGGTCGCGCCGCCCCGCGGCCCCGCCTCCTACCTCGACCCGTTCTGAGCCCCCATGAGCGCCACCGCACTCCTGCTCACCCTCCTGGCCGCGCTCGTCGCCGTCGAGCTCGGGCTCCGCGTCGCCACCATGGTGCAACGCAAGAAAGCGGCGCCGGCGACCGCCGGCAGGTCGTTTGCAGACGGGTATCCCACGCTATTGTGCGTTGGCGATAGCAACACCTACGGGCTCAACCTCCCGCGGGGCGAGTCCTACCCCTGCCACCTCCAGGCCCTCGTCGGCGACCGGGCTCGGGTGGTCAACCGCGGCTGGCCGGGCGCGAGCTCCTCGCTCATGGCCGCCTACCTCCCGGGCTGGCTCGCGGCCGACCGCCCGGCGATCGTCTACGTGATGGCCGGCATCAACAACCGCCACAACCCCCTCGGCGGCACCTACGACGCCATCGTCGCCCGCGGCCTCTACCGCCCCGGGCCGGTCGAGCGCGCCCGCCGCCTGCTGCACCGCGGCCTGTGGCACCTCCACCTCTACCGGCTCCTGTTCTGGACCTTCGGCGCCCGCGAGGGGGGCTGGAGCGAGGCCGTCGAGGCGCCGGCCGACATCTACCGGCACTTCCGCGAGCAGCCCTTCGACTCCTACGAGGGCGCCCAGCGCCACTCGATGCGGCGCGAGGTGCCCGACCCCTGGCCGGCCCTCGAGGGGGGCGGGCTCGAGCCCGCCGCCGCGGCCGCCGCCATCCGCGCCTACTTCGAGGCCATCGGCCCCGGCGCCGAGGTCACCGAGTACGACATCAACCTGGTCCGCCACGCCCGCCAGCGCCTCGATCCCGCCGGCCACGCGAGCGTCCTCGACGCCGCGCGCGCCGCGCTCTCCCCGGACGGCTACCGGCTCCTGACCGAGGCCGCCGACCGGGTCTCGCGCGACTTCGGCCTCGTCGAGCACATGCTGTGGTTCGATCTCGCCCAGATGCACGACGCCTGCCGCGCCGCCGGCGCCCAGCTGGTGCTCCTGACTTACCCCTCGCAGGTCTTCGGGGCGCTCATCGACGAGTTCTCGCGCCGCCACGGCGTCCCCTGGATCGACTCCAACGCCGCCTTCGGCCCCCTCGGCATCCGCCGCCGCGACAAGACCGACAACGGCCTGCGCCTCAACTCCACCGGCAACCTGCGCCTCGCCCGCCACGTCCTCGCGGAGTCGCTGCGCCGGGGCTTCGTCGCGTTGAGTGGCGCCGAGGCTACGGCCTCGGGCCCGGCCCGGAGTCGGGATCGCGCGAGATGATCGCGTTGTCGCAGCCGGCGAGCGCCGTGGGCGGCACGGCGAACCGGAGCTCCGCCCGCCCCTCGGAGACCCCGATGACGACCCCGTGGACGGCCCCCGAGCAGATCGCCGCGCGGTGACACAGCGCGACCCCGCTGAGGCTCCCGCGGTCGACCAGCACCAGCGTCCCCGCGGCGTCGGCGGTCGCGCTCAGCACCCCGGCGAGGACCGGCCACGAGAAGCCGTCGGGGACGCTCCCGCAGCCGTCGCTGCGCGTCATCGTCGGGTCGGCCGGGGGCGCGTCGACCGCGATCGCGGCGCCCGGGTCGCGGGCCGCGTCGGCCTCGGCTCGGGTGTCCGCCGTCGCGCAGCCGGTGACGGAGACCGCCACGAGGGCGAGGAGCAGCCCGGCACGGCTCATCCGCACCTCTCGACGTCGGCCTCGTCGGTCCGCCGAGGGGCCTTCGACTTCACCCTCGTGCCCTTGCGCGCGAACAGCTCGCCCTGCTTCACCGCCTTCGCGAAGCGCTCGGCGTTCTCCGCTACGGAGCACACGACCTCCTCCTTGTCGCTGTCGACCTGCTTGCGCCCTTCCTCGGTGGTCGACGTCACGGTCCCCTGGAGCATCTCCACCCGGGGCTCCTTGTTCGACGAGTTCATCATGGCCCAGTCGTACCGCGCCTCGACCTGCACGTCCTGTTTCGCGCCCTTGTCGAAGTGCCCTTCGCCGAGGCCGCTGCGCTTGTAGGAGACGGACCACGCGTAGGGAGCGGGGTCCGCGTAGCGCTGCTTGTTGGGCCCGCATTCCTGCGCCGGGTCTTCGATCTTCGCCTGGACGACGCCGGAGAGCGCCCCGCCGGGGGCGAGCATCGCCTCCTGCTCGGCGAACCCGTGGCCCGCGAGGGCCGCCCGCCGCCCGGCCGACGCGCCTGCGCCGCCGCGGTCCGTCGCCGGCGCTGGTGGTGTTGTCGCTTCGTGGTTGGCGTGCTGCCGCTGCATGGCTCTCTCTCCTCGGGGAGTGGGACCGCTCGCGCAGGGCCGGGCCGACCCCAGAACACGGCCGCGCGCGACGTCCACTCGAACCCCCAAGGCCTACTTCGGTCCCCGCTCGCGTTCGCTTGAGCGGGGATCGCCCGGCCCATCAAAAGCGCACAGGCGCTTGCGCATCTCGCAAGAACGCCGTTAGCCTCGATCCATGACAACCGCGCATGAGCCGACCGCTCGGGGGACCCAGCCCCCCGACGACCGCTCGGGCCAGCGCCGCTCCGCCCCCCGGGCGAAGTCGGCCCCCGAGCACGACCAGCACTGGGAGGAGCGCGTCCGCGTCGCCTCCAAGATCCTCGGCATCCCGCCCGACTCCGATCCCGACGACGCCATCTGCGTCACCGAGGTCCACGCGACCGACGGCGGCGGCTGGCGCTTCGAGATGGGCGGCACCAAGGTCCCCCCGTGCTCGCTCCTCGTCGAGCCCCTCGATCCGCAGCAGGACTACTTCAGCCGCGGCGTCCACCTCGGCTTTCGCTACTCCGGCGACACGTTCAAGCCGATCATCGGGCAGCTGCTGGGGTTTCTCACCAAGCGCCTCGTCAAGGCCACCATCGGGCTGCTCGACAAGTACCTGCGCCCGGTCGAGGCCCCGCCGATGCACGACGACGACGGCTCCGGCGGCGCCGCCCCGACGCCGCCCCCCGAGCGCTACGGCCCGTGCCCGGGGATGCACCAGAGCTGGAACCACGAGAACCAGTGGAAGTGGTACCTCGCCAAGGCCGAGCTCGAGCAGATCAAGGACAGCATCGTCAAGTTCGAGACGCCCTTCGTCTACATCGAGCACTCGGACTTCGAGTGTCAGTTCCTCGCCCCGCGCAACTTCGTCTGCTACCCGTGGAAGACCCCCAACCGCCGCTTCGCCGACGCCGACGCCCGCGAGGCGTCGAGCGGCCTCGAGGGCGACCAGTCGCTCGGGCTCGCCCTCTACACCAACTACAAGGACATCGACGTCATCACCGGGGCCACCGGCTTCATCTCCGACGTGATGGAGAAGGTGACCCAGCACCTGCGCCCCGAGGTCGTCTGGGTCGACCAGACCTGCGTCCCCGAGGTCATCGGCGACGACACCCACACCCTCGTCAAGCTGGCCGCCGAGAAGGCGAGCTTCCCGATCCTCTACAAGAACCAGACCCCGGTCGACCCCTACGACCGCAACCTCCAGATGATGCGCGAGGCGTTCGCCGCGGCGACCGGCACCCCCAAGACCGCCGGCGGCGTCGCCCTCGTCGGGCTCGCCAACGATCTGGCCCGCGAGGAGCTCGTGACGCTCCTCGGCGAGCTCGGCGCGACCGTCACTAGCGCCATCATCCCCGCGGTCGCGCCGAGCATGGCCGAAGGCTACCTGCGCGCCGAGGTGGCCGCGTTCTACCCCAACGACGAGTGGAAGAAGTTCTACGTCGATCTGCTCGGCGCCCAGGACGTGCGGCGCCTCGACCCGCCGTCGCCCTACGGGATCGCCGCAACCCACGCCTACGTGCGCCAGATCCTGATGGCGCTGGGGCGCGAGGACCAGCTCGCGGCGCTCGACGCCAGGCGCGACGCCTTCGTCGCCGAGCGCTGGGCCCCGCGGGTCGCCGAGGCCGCTCAGCACCGCCTCGGCCTGGTCTGCGAGCTCAGCCAGTTCGCGCGCATGTGGGACGCCGGCGCCTCCTGGGGGCTGCCCATCATGGGCACCCTGGCCGAGATGGGCTTCGGCCTCGACCTCGCCGTGATCGCGACCCCCGACACGGGGGACGAGGTCGACGACGCCGTGCGCGCCGCGGTCGCCGCGCACCTGCCCGAGGGGACGCAGCTGAGCTGGGTCGCCGCCGAGGCCGAGCTCGACGCGTGGCTCGCGAGCGCCTCCTTCGGCCCGGTCTTCAGCGAGTACTTCTTCGACAGCCGGCTCATCCGCCACCGCCACGTCCCGTTCTCGGGGCAGTGCTTCGAGCGCGGCTGGCAGGGCGCCGTCCGCTCCATCGACCGCCTCCTCGACCGCTGCCACCTGCCGCTCGTCGCCACCTACGGAGATCTGCTGTGACCAGTCGCGCCCACGGCACCATCCCCCAGGAGCTCCGGAAGTACGGCAAGATCTGCACCTACCCGTTCCTCCACGGGGTCTACATGGCGGTCAACGCCATCCCCGACCTCTATCTGCTCGTCGACGCCCCCAACTGCTCCGGGTTCAAGTCCGAGCAGATCTTCGGGACCCACGACCTGAACTCGACGCTGCTCGACGTCGAGGGTCGCCACCGCATCGTCAACACCGGCTCGCACGTCGCCAACATCGCCGACGGCAACCACGAGGGCTTCATCGGCGCGTACAAGAAGTACGCCGAGGCCGACTTCGTGAAGGCGGTCGCCTACACCTGCTTTCCGATGGCCGCCATCATCGGCACCCCCTACGATCTGCTGGTCGAAGACGCCGACGCCCGCGGCGTCAAGCCGTCCATCCCCATCCCCGGGCGCTCGCTCGCGATGGACTGGGACGGCGGCTACATGGACGCGCTCAAGTGCATCGCGCGGCGCATCGACCTGCCCGACGTCATGCCCGACGACAACAAGGTCGCCGTCATCGGCTACTTCATGGACCGCAACGAGGAGGACCACCGCGCCAACCTCGCCGAGCTCGAGCGCCTCATCGAGGACGGGCTCGGCCTCGAGCTCGCCGTCACCTGGCTCAGCGGCGTCGGCTTCGACGAGCTCAAGCGCGTCGCCGAGTGCCGCACCATCATCTCGCTCCCCGGCTCGCGCGCCGCGAGCCGGCGCCTGATGCGCCGCGTCTCGGCGGACCTCGTCGAGGTCGAGCTGCCGCTCGGCTTCGAGGCGACCAACCGCTTCCTGCGCAAGATCGCCGCCGCGACCGGGCGCGAGGAGCGCGCCGAGCGCTTCATCGCCGACAGCGCCCGGGAGCTCCTGCCGAAGATCAAGTGGCTGGCCCTCAAGCGCTTCCTCGGCAGCCGCTGGACCTACGCCGGCCACCCCCAGTACATCCCCGGCCTCGCCGAGCTCGCCGAGCTCGTCGGCGCGCACCTCGTGTCCGCCATCGCCTGGACCTCCTGCGAGCCCGACGTCACCCTCCCCGAGACCCTGCGCCGCCCGGTCCGGGTCAGCTTCGACGTCGACTCCATCACCTACTCCGAGCACCTCGTCGCCGCCCGGCGCGACCTCGATCTCATCATCGCCCCCGCCGAGCATGCGCCGGCGCCGCGCTGGTCCAAGTTCCTCGAGTTCGGCTTCCCGAGCTGGGGGCACCACGCGCTCTTCGCCGAGCCGTTCCTCGGGTATCGCGGCGCCGCCTGCCTCCTCGGCCGCATCGCCGATCGCCTCGAGGACCGCAACTACTTCATCGACTGATCGACGCCGGCGGTCCGCACCTGCGGGGGGAGAGCGCCCCTCGCGGATCCCGGCTTCGGTTGTCCGCCTCGTCCGCCGTATGTAGGCTCGCCCCAGGAGGGGAGTTCAATGGACAGCAACGACGCCCGGATCGCCGCGGCGACGGCCGCGATCCGCCGCATCGCGGGCGGGGGCGCGGCCGATGTTCGGCGCGATGCGGTCGGCGCCGGGGCGATCGATGATCTGGAGCGCGCCGTCGGCGAGCTCACCGAGGTGATCGCCCCCGCCTCCGCGCGTCGTCGCCGCCCCCCTGCGACTCCGGCCCGCCCCGGCGTCGACCCCGAGCTCGAGCTCGAGCTTTTCCGGACCACCATCGAGCGCGCCGCTGACGGTGTGTTCTGGCTGAACGCGGACGGCGGCTTCGACTACGTCAACGAGCAAGCCTGCCAGATGCTCGGGTACAGCCGCGCCGAGCTGATGGCGCTGCGCCTGTGGGACATCGACCCGGGCATGTCCCCCGAACGGTACCCGACGCACTGGGCGAGCTATCGCAGCCCCGGCGCCGCGACCCGGCGCTTCGAGATGGCGCACCGCCACAAGGACGGCACCGTCTTCCCGATCGAGGTGTCGTCGCGGCACATCCGGGTCGGTGACTACGAGTTCCATCTCGCCTTCACCCGCGACATCTCCGACCGCAAGCGCGCCAACGACGCGCTCCGTCTGACCCAGTTCTGCATCGACCGCGCCTCGATCGCCATCTTCCGCATCGACCGCGCGGGCGCCCTCGTCAGCGTCAACGACGAGGCCTGCCGCAGCCTCGGCTACACCCGTGAGGAGCTCCTTCAGCTCAGCGTCTTCGACGTCGCGCCGGGTCGGCCCCGGGCGTCGTGGGACGGCTTTTTGGCGCTCGCGCGTGCGCGCGGCGGTGTCACCTTCGCCTCGACGCACCGCCGTAAAGACGGGACGACCTTCCCGATCGAGCTCACCGTCAGCTTCATCGACGCCGCGGGGGTCGAGTACGTGTTCGCGTTCGCCCGGGAGACGACCCTCGAGCGGAAGGCCCAGGAGGAGCGCGACCTGCTGCAGGCCCAGCTCATCCAGGCGCAGAAGATGGAGTCCATCGGGCGCCTCGCCGGCGGGATCGCGCACGACTTCAACAACATGCTCGCCGTCATCTTGGGCTACACCGAGCTCCTGCAGCGCCAGCTGGTCCCCGGTGACCCGATCCGCGAGGACATCGCCCAGATCGAGACGGCCGCCGCCCACTCGCGCGACATCACGCGCCAGCTGCTGGCGTTCTCGCGCAAGCAGATCGCCGTGCCGCGCCCGATGGACCTCAACGCCCTGGTGGGCTCGCTGCAGCGCACGCTCGCCCGCCTCATCGGCGAGCGCATCACCCTGCGCCTCGAGCCAGGCGACGACCTGTGGACGGTCGAGATCGACCCGTCCCAGGTCGACCAGATCCTCGTCAACCTCGTGGTCAACGCCCGCGACGCGATGCCCGACGGCGGCCAGCTCACCCTCGAGACGGGCAACGTCCACATCGACGAAGACTACTGTCGCCATCACGCCGAGAGCCGCCCCGGGGACTACGTGCGGGTGCAGGTGAGCGACGACGGTCACGGCATGGACCAGACCGTGCTCGCCCACGTCTTCGAGCCGTTCTTCACCACCAAGGGGGTGGGCGAGGGGACCGGGCTCGGCCTCGCGACCGTCTACGGCATCGTCAAGCAGAACAACGGCTTCATCAACGTCTACAGCGAGCCGGGCAGGGGGACGACCTTCCGCATCTACCTGCCTCGCTGGGTGAGCGGCGGCGAGGTGGAAGGCGCTCCCGAGGAGGTGCGCCCGGTGCGGGGCGACGCGACCATCCTGCTGGTCGAGGACGAGGCCCTGGTGCGTCAGATGACCTGGCAGATGCTGACCCAGCTCGGCTACCAGGTCCAGGCGGTGGCGTCGCCGGCCGAGGCGCTCGCGGTGTGCGAGGCCGGCGCGGAGCCCATGGATCTGCTGCTGACCGACGTCGTGCTCCCGGCGATGAACGGCCCCGAGCTGCGCGACCGCGTGGGCGCGCACTGGCCCGGGACGCGCGCCCTGTTCATGTCGGGCTACACCTCGAACGTCATCGTGCACCACGGGGTCCTCGACCGCGGCGTACACTTCATCCAGAAGCCCTTTACCCTGCTCGATCTCTCCCGCGCGGTGCAGCGCGCCCTCGGCTCGGCGTAGCCCGCGCGTCCCCGCGCCGGCCCCGGGGCCGTCAGCCGCGGGGTGAGGCGGGGAAGCTGTGCAGCGCGAGGTCGGTGCTCTTCTTGCGGCGGCGCTTGCGCTCGGCCGGGTCCTCGCGCTCGAGGCGGACGTCGGGGGTGATGCGGAACAGCGGCTGCCCCTTCTTGACGATGGTCCCGTCGGCGTCGATGAGCGCCTCGTCGATAGTCCCCGAGAACGGCGCCGGGATCTTGTTGTACATCTTCATCACCTCGATGACGTAGAGCGGCTGCCCCACCTCGAAGTGATCCCCCTCGCGGATGAGCGGCGGCCGGTCCGGCGCCTCCTGGGAGTAGTACATGCCGCCGGTCACCGCCACGATGGTGTCGTCGGAGGTCGCCGGGGGCGGCGCGAGCACACGCCGCATCTCCGCCTGGAGCGTCGGGTCGAGGAGGCGCTCCGGGATCGTGACCGAGAGGTCGGCGTTGACGTCGAGCTCGTAGAAGCGCGCCCGCTGGCCGATGATGGGGATGAGCGCCAGGAGATCGAGCCCCGCCTGGAACCCCAGGTGGGCCGCGCGGGTCTCTCCCCACAGCGCGGCGTCGAAGCCGCTCGGGGGCGTGGCGTCCGCGAGCCGCGCCTGTAGATCTGCCCACGAGGGCCGCCCGAGCCGCTCCTCGAGCCGATCGTAGAACCCGAGCCCGCGCTCGAGCACCACGTTGTCGTGCTCCCAGATGACGTGCGCTGGTGCCCGCCGCGGGTCCCACTCCATGTTCATGAGGCGGTAGCTGCTCTTGAGCAGGCGCAGCGGGTTGGTCAGCCAGACGAGGCGCTCGTCCTCGCCGAAGGCGAAGTCGTGGCGGTGGGCCGAGAGCCACGCGCTCATGACGTGCGGGTCGCGGAAGGCCACGTCGAGCACCCGCGCCAGCAGCGTCTCCTTGAGCGTCAGCGCCCGCCGGATCGCCTTGAGCGCCGGCGGGCGTGACGCGAAGCGCAGCTCGCAGCCCGCCCGCAGCTGGGACCAGGCGTACATCGCGTCGAGGTCCCGCGCGTGGCGCTTGAGGAGCCCGACCTGGGTCAGGTACGGCACCACGAAGCGCGTGCTCGGCATGGCGTGGGCGTTGCGGCCGAGGAGCCAGTGCGCGAGGCCGTAGTGGAAGGTGAGGTTGGTCTCGAGGTCGACCCCGCTGATCTTCATCTGACGCAGGGTGTCGACCAGGCGCGTCAGGCTCTCGAGGCGGTCGTCGCCGACCGTGACCAGCAGCGCGATGTTGCTGTCGTAGGCCCCGGCGAGCTTGTAGTGGATGAAGCTCTGGGTGTCGGGGTTCTTCGTGCAGATCCCCTGATCGTCGCGCACCTCGCCGGGGGCGGGGTCCGACCAGTTCTGGATGATCCCCCCCGCGTGGGGCTGGAGCGCCCGGTCGGTGGCGTTGAGGCGCGCCTCGATGGCGGCCCCCTCGCGGCGCACCCGGGTGGGGCGCGGCAGCCGCGCCCCGTGCCGCGCGAGCAACACCATCATCTCGACCAGGGAGGTCACCTCGAACACGTCCCGCGGGTCGTCGGGGGCCTCGAAGCGCAGCGCATAGCAGAGCTCCGACACGCGGTGCTCGACCTGGATGCGGGTGTTGACCTCCATGAAGTAGTGGCGCCCCTGATCGACGATGCACTCGAAGGTAGACGCGTTGTCGAGCCGGACCGCCGTCCCGAAGCGCTCGGCCTGAGCCTCCATCTCCTCGAGCATCGCGAGCTCGCGCTCGAGCGCCCGGGCCTCGAGCTCGCGGCCGTCTTGCTGCGCTGCGGCAATAGCGGCCGATGTGGCCTCTTGTGTGAGCGAAATCTCGAGAAGTTTTTGCTCGTGCATCTGCAGCGAGCAGTCGCGCGCGCCGAGGGAGATCGACCAGCTCCCGTTGCCGATGAGCTGGATCTCGACGTGGCGGGTCTCCTCGATGTTGAGCTCGACGATGACGTTCTTGTTGTCCCCGGCGCCGGTGGCCTTCACCTCGCTCAGGATCTCGCGGAGCTTGTCCGGCGCCTCGGTGGCCGCGGTCACGATGCGCTGCCCCTTGCCGCCCCCGCCGCCGATGGCCTTGAGCCGGATGCGTCGCCCCGGCAGCTCCTCGAGCATCCGCGCGACCGCCTCGGCCGCCACCGCCGTGAGCTCGTCCACGGTGTAGACGTCGACGCCCTTGGCGTGCGCGGCGTCGAGGACGGCGCCGGCGAGGTCCTCGAGGGCCATGTCCTCGGTCCACGCCGCCGTGTCCACGCCGAGCCCGCGCTCGCGGACCAGCGCCGCCAGCGCCGCGGCGCTGGTGTGTCGCTTCAGCAGCGCGCGGGTCGTGAGGTCGTTGATGCCCGGCGTGACGCTGACCTGCTCGGCGAGCGCGGTCCGCTTCGCCTCATCCTTCGCCCCGGCCGCGCGCACGACGTGCGATCCCGGGCCGATGAAGACGAGCCCGGCGTCCTCGATGGCGCTCACGAAGGTCTCGTCCTCGGCCATGAAGCCGTAGCCGGCGAAGACGTGGGAGTAGCCGTGCTCGCGGCAGACGCCGATGATCTGCCCGATCCGCTCCATCCGCTCGGCGCGGGTCGCCCCGGAGTAGTCGCTGACGCGGTGGACGTGCTCGGGCCCCATGAAGCGCAGCTCGGGCGCCAGCGCCTGGGTGTAGACGATGGAGTCCTTCTCCGACAGCAGCATCCCGCAGTGCTCGATCCCCATCTCGCGGAAGACGTCGATCGCCTCCTTGCGGATGGGCCCGCGACACACGATGAGCGGCCGCACGTCCTCGCACGCGAAGCTGCGCACCCACGCGGACTTCGCGCCGCCGAGGCGTCGGTCCCGGTGGACGAGGGGGTTGTGGTCGTAGCAGTCCTGGCCCATGCCCGTGTCCTTCATCGGCGGCGCGGCGAGCGCGCCGCCGCGGCTGTCAGTGGAACTCACGCTGCGGCCCGACGAACGGCCCCGGCTGGTAGTGGCGCATCAGGAAGCCGAGGCTCTTGCCGAGCGCCTCTCGCAGCTTCCCCGGCCACACCAGGCGGCTGATCGACCCGAGCGACAGCGCCTCGCGCGGGTTCATGAGCTCGCGCTCGTAGCGCTGGTCGAGCGCGGCCTCGCCGTCCTTGAGCCACGCCTGGACCTCCGCCCGCGCCGCCGCGTCGGCCACGTCGCGGGAGGCCCCGGCGGCGACGAGCCGCTCGCGCTCCGCCTCGATCCGCGCCGCCACGCCGCCCCGGAGCGCGGTGAGCTCGTCCTTGTACACGAACTCCTTGCCCGCCGGCCCCATCACCGCGACCCGCGTCGTCGGCAGCGCCAGCACGACGTCGGCCCCGGTGGGGTAGGGGTTGAACGACGCGTAGGCCCCGCCGAAGGCGTTGCGCACGATGAGCAGGATGCGCGGGGTGCGGACGTCGACGATGGCGTCGAGCATGGCGCGGCCGGCCTGAACGATGCCGCGGGCCTCCTGCTCGCGCCCCGGGAGAAACCCCGTGGTGTCCTCCATGAAGATGAGCGGGATGTTGTAGATGTTGCAGAAGCGGATGAAGCGCGCGTTCTTGTAGGCCGCGTCGACGTCGATCTGCCCCGACGCGACGGCGCTGTTGTTGGCCACGAAGCCGACGACGTTCCCGCCGAGGCGGCCAAAGCACGTCACCGTGTTCTGCGCGCGGCCCGGCTGGACCTCGAGGTAGTCGCCGTGGTCGCAGATCTGCTGGATGAGGAAGCGGATGTCGAGCGGGGTGTTCATCCCGGTCGGCGACTCGAAGGTCTTGCGCAGCAGCGTGTCGATCTCCGCGGTGCCGCGGCTGATGGGGTCGCTGGTGGCCTGGAACGGGGCCAGCTCGCGGTTGTTGTTCGGCAGGTATTTGAGGAGGTTGCGCGCCGTCCGCAGGGCGACGACCTCGTCGGCGACGGTGAAGTCGGCGACGCCGGACTGGCCGTGTACGCGCGGCCCGCCGAGCTCGTCGGCGGTCACGTCCTCGCCGAGCACCGACTTGACGACGCCGGGGCCGGTCAGCCCGAAGAAGGTGTCCTCGGGCTGGATGAGGAAGCTCCCCTGGCGCGGCAGGTAGGAGCCGCCGCCGGCGTTGTAGCCGAACATGCACATGATGCTCGGCACGACCCCCGAGATCTTGCGGAGCGCGGTGAACGCCTCGGAGTAGCCGTCGAGGCCGCCGACCCCGGCCGGGACGAAGGCGCCGGCGCTGTCGTTCATCCCGATGACCGGGATCCCCTTCTCCCCGGCCAGGTACAGCAGGTTGGCGAGCTTGCGGCCGTTGGTCGCGTCCATCGAGCCGGCGCGCAGGGTGAAGTCGTGGCCATAGAGGGCCACGTCGCGGCCGTCGATGCGCAAGAGCGCCGTCACCAGCGAGGCGCCGTCGAGGTTCGGGCCCCAGTTCTGGAACAGGACCAGGGGCTCCTCGTGGGTGAGCACGCGGATGCGCTCCCACACGGTCATCCGGCCCTTGACGTGCTGCCGCTCGATGCGCGTGACCCCGCCCCCGAGGTAGGGGCGCTGCATCAGCTCGGCGCCGCTGCTGAGGGCGGCGTCGTAGATGGTGGGGTCGACCTTCTTCGCCGGGGTCGGCGCGAGCGGGTCGTCGAGCGTCGGGGCGAGGAGCTCCGCGGGTGTCGGTTCGGTCATCTTCCGCTCCCGGGCGGGTCGCGACTGACGCGGCGCGTCATCCGCAGGGAGCCGTAGCTATAGCGCGTTTGGCGATAGCGCAAAAGCAGCGAGGGCGCCGCTCGTGCCGAGCGGCGCCCCCGTGGCGCGTGCCTGGTGGTCCTGCGTGGGGTCAGCTCGCGACGTGCGCCTGGGCCTTCTCGTGGCGCGCGATCATCTCGATGATGCCGCGGTGGAGGGTGCGCGCGTAGAGCCCGACCGTGATGATGAGGGTCAGGGTGGACCAGCCGGTGACGGTCCACGCGTTCGGGGCGGCGACGGCGCCGAGCGCGGGGACCAGCATCAGGAAGTGCAGCGGCGAGAGCAGACGCCCGGCGTGTCCCTGATGGCGCATGACGATCATGCGGCAGACGACGTCGGCGCCGAAGACGCCGACGGCGATGGTCGGGATGATCGCCTGGCCGCCGAGGGCCGGGAAGACCGCGTAGCTGCCGGCGAGGGCGAAGACCGGCAGCAGCTCCCAGCCCTTCGCGCCGGCGTGGGCGCCGCGGATGATCGGCGGCGCCATGGCGGCGGCGTAGCCGACCAGGGTGATGATGATGATGGCGGTCGCGAGGTTGAACTCGGCCATCGAGAACTGGAGCCAGGTCGGATCCTGGGCGAAGAAGAGGATGAGCTCGATCACCATCAGGAAGGTCACGCCCTCGGTGGAGCTGACCCGCGGGATGACGAGGAGCCCGGTCCGGAACTGCTCCCAGAAGACCATGATGAAGCCGATGGCGCCGAGGACGCCGAGGAGCACCATGGGGATGGGGTCGGCGCGCAGGACGAGGCCGGTGATGAGCAGCACCGCGCCGCTGGCGATGCCGTCGAGGCCGTGGTCGAGGAACTCGCCGAGCGGGCTCGCCTGGCCGGTGCGGCGGGCGTGCGGGCCGTCGACGTTGTCGGCGGTCAGGTAGCCGAGCAGCAGCAGGGCGCTCACGAGGTACATGATGGGGGCGCCGGTGGTGGCGAGGTACGCCGCCGGGATGGCGAGGAGCGCCATCAGCTGGCCCACGATGGTGATCGTGTTGGGGGCGATCGAGGCCGGGATGCGCGGGATCATCCGGTTCCAGAGGGCCTTCTTGTAGAAGTCGAGCAGGAGCTCCTGATCGTCCACCTTGTAGGCTACGGGGACGGCTGTCTTCTTGGCTTGGTTCACGTACACCTCCAGGGTGGGCCTGCCGACCTAGCAAGTCGCGTGCCGAGGCGGGTGGTGGACCGCCTGCGACGTGCGCGCAACCTACACGCGGCGATCGGGGGGAGCCAGGAATCCGCCGCATCCGCCAGGGGGGCGGCGTGGACGCGATCGAGGGTGCGCTGCGCTCGACCGCCTGGCGCCGGCGTCCGCGGGGACGAGAGGGTGTTCGCTGCGGTGCGGTCGGGGGATCTGGGTACGCAGGGTGGCAGGGGTGCGAAAGCGATCTCGCACTTGGACCATTCCGCGCAGGACCGGCGAGGGCGCCTACGAGTGCGCGCGGCCGCGGGTCTGGAGGGTGGCGGCGACGTAGCGCTCGAACAGGGCCTCGAGGGTCGCCTGGGGCTCGGGCCCCTCGAGGACCCCGAGGGCGCGGGCGATGGCCTCGAAGGTGGCGAGGCCGTAGTCGTGGGTCTCCTCGCGGAGGAGGTAGCGGGTGGTCTCGCCGAGCGGCAGCACGACCCGCGGGAGGGACGCCAGGGCCGGGATCCGGCGTGGCATCTTGAGCGCCTGGCGCCAGGTGCCGTCCGGGACCACCAGGGCCACCGGGCGGGGCAGGGTGGCGGCGAGCTCGGGCGTCAGCACGACGGCGTCGTCGCTCGGGGTCAGCACGATCGCGTGGTGGCCGGGCGGGACCAGCGCCGCGTCGTCGAGCGGCGCGTCGACGTCGCCCCAGATGGCCAGCGCGCTGTTCGGCAGCGCCCGCAGCGCCAGCACCCCGGTGTTCGTCGTCTTCTTGAACTCACGGCGGTGCACAACGAGGATGAGCCGCGTCGCGAGACGAACGGACGGGATGTGCTCGCAGATGCACACGACCGGGTGGAGCCGGCAGCCGATGCACCGCGAGCTCTGCTTGGATCTCTTCCCCAGGGCCGCTAGAACCCGTCGTCGAGCTGGGCCTTACGGGCGGTGCGGCGCTTCTGGCCCTCGCTCTGCACGCCGGGCCCGGTCGGCCAGCGGTCGACGCCGGAGAACCCGGTGTCGCTGTTCCACTCGCGGTAGTCGAGATCGTCGCGATCGGCGCGGAGCTTGCGGTAGTGGCTCTCGCTGGGCCCCGACGGCGTGGTGCGCGTGTAGGCGTCCCCGTCGTTGAGCTGCCCCTTGCGGAGGGCCCGCACGTCCTCGATGGCGCGCTCGACGCCGCTCTCTTCGTAGCCGTAGGCCCACTGGGTGTAGGTCCCGAGCTCTTCCTCTGCCCCGCTGCCCATCGCACGCTCCGTGTCGTCGGCCCGCCTCGGCCGCCAGCGGCCGGACTGTAGCAACCTTCGCGTCGGGTTGCGACAGCATTCCCTCAGGCCGTTCGCTTGGGCCGCCGCCGCGTCGGGGACGGCGAGGATCGAGGCTACATCGGCTTTCTTGCGCTCTCCGCCGCGCCGGGGTTAGCTTCGGGCGAGCTGCATTCGGCCAGTGACGACCAGCGGGATCGACGACAATCTGTGCGCTCGGGAGTCGCTGCGCGCCACGCGGCCGGTGATGAGCGTCCGGGAGGGGCATCGCGTGACGAGACGAACCGCCGAGCCAGAGAGCCCCGTCTCGGACCTGACCGAGCTCGAGGAGGCGCAGTTCAGGCTCGCCATCGAGGCGGCGCCGACCGGGATGCTGATGGTCGACGAGGGCGGCCTCATCGTGCTGGTCAACGCCGAGGTCGAGCGGCTCTTCGGCTATCGCCGCGAGGAGCTCGTCGGCGCGCCGCTCGGGATCCTGGTGCCGCACCGCTCGCGCCAGCGCCACCCCGAGCTGCGGCGCGCGTACGCAGACGATCCCCAGGCTCGCGCGATGGGGGCGGGGCGCGATCTCTACGGTCTCCACAAGGACGGGCGCGAGGTCCCGATCGAGATCGGCCTCAACCCCGTGCCCATCGGTGGGCGCCGCTTCGTGCTCAGCTCCATCGTGGACATCAGCGAGCGCAAGCGCGCCGAGCGCGAGCGCGCCGAGCTGCTCGCCGAGCTGCGGGACATCAACGCCTCCCTCGAGGAGCGCGTCGCGGAGCGCACCAGCGAGCTCGCCGAGCGCGAGATCCTGCTCAACGAGATCCACCACCGCGTGAAGAACAACCTGCAGGTCATCTCGAGCCTCATCAACATGCAGGTGCGGGTGCTCGAGAGCCCAGCCGCCCGCGCTCCGCTGCTCGCCTGCCAGACCCGCGTCGAGGCGATCGCGCTCATCCACGAGAAGCTGTACCAGTCCGATGACTACGCCCGGGTCCCCTTCGCGGTCTATTCGCGCAGCCTCGCGACGAACGTCTTCCGGGCCATGTCGGACAGCAGCGCGGTCGTGTCCCTCGACGTCGCGATGGAGGACGTCGCGTTGCCCATGGACCAGGCCATACCCTGCGGTCTGATCCTCAACGAGCTCATCATGAACGCGCTCAAGCACGGCTTCCCGGGTGGGGCGCGGGGGACGATCCGGGTCGGATTCTGCCGCAGCCAGACCGGTCAGGGCGTGCTCTCGGTCTCGGACGACGGCGTGGGGTTCGCCTCCGACTTCGCGTGGGGCGCCGGCGAGTCGCTCGGGCACCTGGTCATCGACGCCCTCGTCGATCAGCTCGGCGGGTCGTTCACCGTGTCGGGTGTGAACGGAGCCAGGTTCGAACTCACCTTTCCGCTTGGAGACTGACATGCAGACCGCGCACTCCGTGCTGATCGTGGAGGACGAGCGCATCGTCGCTCGCGACCTCCAGCAGAGCCTCGTCGCCCTCGGATACGACGCCTTCGCCATCGCGTCATCCTCCGATGAGGCGCTCGCCCGGGTCACCGAGCGTCAGCCCGACATCGTCCTGATGGACATCCGCATCAAGGGCGAGCGGGACGGCATCGACACCGCGGCGCTGCTGCGCGAGCGCTTCGGGACGCCGTCGGTCTACCTGACCGCGCACGCCGACGACGCGACGATCGACCGCGCCAAGCGCACCCACCCCCTCGGCTATCTGGTCAAGCCGATCAAGACCTCCGAGCTCCGCAGCGTCATCGAGGTGTCGCTCTACCGACACGACGCCGAGAAGCGGCAGCGGGAGCGGGAGCGGTGGTTTCAGACCACGCTGCGGTCGATCGCGGACGCGGTGGTCACCACCGATGTGAACGCGCGCGTCACGTTCATGAACCCCATGGCCGAGGAGCTCACCGGGTGGACGCGGGAGGAGGCCGGCGCGGCGCCGATCGATCAGGTGGTCGAGCTGCTCTCTGATGGGGCGCCGCTGACGTCGAGCCCGTTGCAGCGCGCGCTCGCGGAGCGCCAGGCCGTGGCAGGCGCGTCCATGACGCTCCGCTCGCGGGACGGGACCTATCGGATCGTCTGGGACAGCGCCGCGCCGATCATCGACGACGGCAGGCTCCTCGGGGCGGTGACCGTGTTCCGCGACGTCTCTGAGCGCTGTCGGCTCGAGGCGCAGGTCGAGCTCTCCCGGCGCCTCGCGTCCATCGCGAAGATGGCCGCCGGCGTGGCGCACGAGGTGAACAACCCCCTCACCGTCGTCATGGCCAACCTCGAGCTCGCCCGCCACCAGCTGCGGGCCAACGCCGGCGCCGAGCCGGGCGGGTCGGGGCTCGCGTCCGCGCTCCACGAGCTCATCGAGGACGCGGCCGTCGCCTCCGAGCGCATCCGGGTCATCGTCGGGGATCTTCGCATGCTGATGCGGGACCCGGCGCCGGAGACGGTCGTGGCCGACCTGTCGGAGGTCATCGCGCAGGCGGTCCACGCCACCGAGCACGAGCGCAAGGGGTGCGCCGCCGTCGTCGTCGAGGCCGGCGAGCTGCCGCTGGTCGCCGCGTCGGAGCTGCGCTTGGTCCAGGTGTTCGTCAACCTGCTCACCAACGCCGCCCAGGCGATGCCGCTGGGCGCGCCGAGCGCCGCCAACCAGGTCCGGATCGCGGCGCGGCCCGCGGGCGCTGGCTTCGTCGAGGTCGCCGTGGCGGACACCGGGTCGGGGATGCCCCCCGAGGTGGCGGCCCGGATCTTCGAGCCCTTCTTCACCACCAAGGGCCCAGGGCGCGGGACCGGGCTCGGGCTGTTCCTCTGCCACGGCATCGTCGCCGCGGCCGGCGGGACGCTCAGCGTCGAGAGCGAGCCGGGGGTCGGCACGACCTTCCGGATGCGGCTGCCGACCGCGGCCGCGCCGGCCTGACCCGCCCCGGTCTCAGCCGTTGAGGTGTCCGGCGTGCTCGGCCAGCGGGGACACCGGGAGGAGCTTCACGCCCGGGTTCTTCTCGGTCGACCAGCGCACGCCCCACTCGTTGGTGAACAGCACCACCGGGTGGCCGTCGCGGTCGCGCCCGAGCAGGCTCCCCTGACCGCGCTGAAAGGTCCGGGGGTTGAAGTCGGCGCCCACCACCCAGCGGCACAGCACGTAGGGCAGCCCGGTCAGGATGGCCGCGACGCGGTACTCGGCCTGCAGGCGGCTCTGGAGGACGTCGAACTGCAGCGTGCCGACGGCGCCGACGATGTCGCTCGCTTCGCTGTCCCAGTCGCTGAAGATCTGGATGGCGCCCTCCTCGGCGAGCTGCGAGAGCCCCTTGAGGAGCTGCTTGCGCTTGAGGGGGTCGCCGACGCGGACGTGGCGGAAGAGCTCCGGTGAGAAGTGGGGGATCCCCTTGAAGTGGATGTTCTTGCCGTCGGTCAGGGTGTCGCCGATGCGGAAGATGCCTGGATCGTAGAGGCCGATGATGTCGCCGGCGAACGCCTCCTCGATGGTGGAGCGCTCGCGCGCCATGAACGCCGAGGGGTTCTTGAGCCGGACGACCTTGTCGAGGCGCGTCAGGCGCGCGTCCATGCCCTTCACGAAGCGGCCGGAGCACACCCGGAAGAACGCGATGCGGTCGCGGTGCGACGCGTCCATGTTCGCCTGGATCTTGAAGACGAAGCCGGAGAACGCCGGATCCGTCGCGCTGATCTCGCCGTCCTCGGTGGCGTAGCGGAACGGCGCGGGGGCCATCTCGAGGAACGCCTCGAGGAACGGCTCGACGCCGAAGTTGTTGAGCGCCGAGCCGAAGAACATCGGCGACAGCTCGCCGGCGCGCACCCGGTCGAGGTCGAAGGCGTCGCCCGCCACGTCGAGCAGCTCGAGGTCCGCCGCGAGGCGCTCCTTGGCGCGCGGGGAGAGGATGGCGTCGATCTCCGGGGTGCCCCACTTGGCGGTGCGCGCCTCGATGGCGGTCGCGCCGTGCTTGTCGGCCTCGAAGACGTGGACGACCTCGCTCTTGCGGTCGAACACGCCGACGAAGGTCGCGCCGTTGAAGACCGGCCAGTTGATCGGGCACGCCGGCATCCCGAGGTGGTTCTCGAGCTGCTCCATGAGGTCGAGGGGGTCGCGCCCCTGGCGGTCCATCTTGTTCACGAAGGTGAAGATGGGGAGGTTGCGGAGCTTGCAGACGCGGAAGAGCTTCTCGGTCTGCGGCTCGACGCCCTTGGCGGCGTCGATGAGCATCACGGCGCAGTCGGCGGCGGCCAGGGTGCGGTAGGTGTCCTCGGAGAAGTCCTGGTGGCCAGGGGTGTCGAGGATGTTGACGCAGCGCCCGTCGTACTCGAACTGCATGACCGACGAGGTCACCGAGATGCCGCGCTGCTTCTCCATCTCCATCCAGTCGCTGGTGGCGTGGCGCACGGCGCGGCGGGCCTTCACCGAGCCGGCGAGGTGGATGGCGCCGCCGTAGAGCAGCAGCTTCTCGGTCAGCGTGGTCTTGCCGGCGTCGGGGTGGGAGATGATGGCGAAGGTGCGGCGGCGGAGCACCTCCTTGGCCAGGCGCTTGGCGCCCTGGGCGTCGCCCGAGGGTTCGACGGTGGTCGTCATGGCAGCTCCACGGGGGGCGAGTCGGCGGGCAGGGCGATGGCCTGGCCGCCGGTGAGGTCGAGGCGCACGGCGCCGGGATCGCAGGTGCGGCACGCCGGATCGAGCCACAGGTCGAGGGCTGGGACCCAGACCAGCGCGGCGTCGAACACGGCCGGGGCGGGGGCGGCCGGGTCGATGCGCGGCCACAGCGCGGTGCGGGCGACCGCGAGGCGGTGCTCGACGCCGGCCGCGTCGAGCAGCCAGTGCAAGAGGTGCACCTTGTCGGTGCCGGTGAGGTCGTTGTCCTGGATCGGCCCGAGCAGCGGGCGCGCGGCGTCCCAGGGCGTCTCGAGGGCGTCGGGGCGCTGGATGCGGTCGCGCACCCAGAGATGAGCGCGGGTGACGCGCGCCCGCAGGTCGGCGTCGTCGGCGACGATGGGGGCCGCGTAGCCGCCGCGCAGCGCCTCCGATGGGGCGACGAGGCCCGCCTCGTAGCCGGCGGTCGCCTGCCGCCAGGTGCCGGCGAAGCGCTGAAGGTAGCCCCGGGGCTCGGCCTGCTCGGTCACGTAGCGGGCGTAGGCGGCGTCCTCGCCGCGGGGCGGGAGATCCTTGAGGTAGAGCGCGTAGACCCGTCGGCCATCGGCCTCGGTGGCGACCGTCCGGTGCGCGGCGCCCACCACGCCGAGCCGCCCCTCGGCGTCCGAGGGCAGGTCCCAGCTCAGCAGCAGCTCGCCGGTGGCCATCCCGGTCACGGCGAGCCAGCGCGCGTCGTTCGTCACGGTCCCGGGGACGTCGAGCGCCGCCACCACCTCGAGGATCCCCCCCAGGGGCAGCGGGGGGAAGTCGAGCTCCCAGACGACCCGCCCGGGGTCCACCGCGCTCTTGGCGCCCAGGCGGCGCTCGGCGACGGTGCGCACGGCGGTCACCTCGGTCGACGTGAGCACGCGCGCGCGGACGGAGCGGAGGATCGCGCCGGGCGGGCCGCTGAACCGGACGGTCTCGGCGGCCGGGGTCCCCGCGTATCGCACTTGCGAAAGGTGGACGCTGACGTGGCTCTCTGCGCTTTCCTGGGTCTGTGCGGTGTCGACGAGGGTCTTGATGTGGCGTCGCAGCATGACCGCGCCGCCGCGCGCTCCGCGCCACTCGTCGCGCTCGGCGCGGAGGGTGTCGGGGTCGTCCATCGCCACCGGCGCCGGCGCGCTGGCGCACGCTCCCAGCGCGCTCGAGACGATCGCGAGCAGCAGCAGGAGCGGGAGGCGGCGGTTGGGCGGCATGGCGCGCAAGCCATGCCCGACGGCGCTCGCGGCGTCAACCTCGGGGGGGGGACGGGGCGCTGGGATGGGCCGTGTCCGCGGTCCTGGACAAAACGTGACTTGCAAGGGAGTCACGCTTGGGGTTCATACTCCCCCGAACTCAACGGAGCAGACCCATGCCGCGCATCCATACGTTCAGCGTCGCCCCTGCGATCCCCGAGGCGCTGCGTCCCCTCGAGGCGCTCGCCCACGATCTGTCGTGGAGTTGGCATCCCGAGGCGATGCGGCTCTTCTGGCGGATCGACCCGCAGCTGTGGCGCGAGCTCAACGGCAACCCCGTCGCCCTGCTCGGGCAGGTCGGCCAGGATCGACTCGAGGCGCTCGCGGAGGATCCGGCCTTCATGGCGCACCTCGCGCGGGTGCGCGAGATCATCGCGGTCGAGCTGACGCGGCCCTCGGCGGTGAGCGGCGAGGGCGCTGCGGAGGTGCTGGTCGCCTACTTCTGCGCCGAGTTCGGGCTCAGCGAGGCGCTGCCGATCTACTCCGGTGGCCTCGGCGTCCTCGCGGGGGACACCCTCAAGAGCGCGAGCGGCGTGGGGCTCCCCTTCGTGGCCGTCGGGCTCGCGTATCAGGAAGGGTACTTTCATCAGTACCTGAACGTGGACGGCTGGCAGCAGGAGGACCCCTACGACAACGACTTCGCGACGTTGCCGATGCGGCGCGCCCGGCGCCCGGACGGTTCGGCCGCGACGGTCGAGGTGCGGATCGAGGGGCGGCGGGTCAAGGTCCGGATCTGGGAGGTCACGGTCGGGCGCACCCGGCTGCTGCTCCTCGACACCAACGATCCTGAGAACACCGCCGACGATCGCGCGATCACCTATCGCCTCTATGGCGGCGGCTCGGAGCTGCGCTGCAAGCAGGAGATCGTGCTTGGCATCGGCGGCTTCTATGCGCTGCGGACGATGGGCGTGCGCCCGACCGTCTACCACATGAACGAGGGGCACTCCGCGTTCATGGCGCTCGCGCGCATCCGGGACCTCGTGCAGGCGAGCGGGCTCAGCTTCGCCGAGGCGCGCGAGGCGTGCGCGGCGACCAACGTGTTCACGACCCACACGCCGGTGCCGGCGGGCTTCGACGTCTTCAGCGAGGCGCAGCTCGCGCAGTTCCTGCCGACGATGCACGACGATCTCGGGGTCTCGCGGCGCGAGCTCCTCGCGCTCGGCGCGCACGAGCAAGACCCCGGGCTGACCCGCGGCTTCAACATGGCGTACCTGGCGCTGCGGCTGTCGGGCTGGGTCAACGGCGTCTCGCAGCTACACGCCGACGTCTCGCGGGAGATGTGGCGGCGCATGTGGCCGGGCTACGAGGCCAACGAGGTGCCGATCGTCGGGGTGACCAACGGGGTGCACACCCGCACCTGGCTCGACGAGGAGATGGGAGAGCTGCTCGAGCGCTATCTCGGCGAGGGCGTGACGACCGCGCCGGCGACCGAGGTGCCCTGGGAGCTGGTGGACAGCGTGCCGGACGCCGAGCTGTGGCGGGCCCACGAGCGCGCCCGCGAGCGCCTCGTGAGCTTCGTCCGCGAGCGCGCGACGCGCCAGGCGCGGCGGCTCGGGCTGCCGCCGCACCACATCGAGGCGGCGACCGAGGTGCTCGACCCGCGGGCGCTGACCATCGGGTTCGCGCGCCGCTTCGCGACCTACAAGCGGGCGACCCTGCTGTTTCGCGAGCGGGACCGCATCCGGGCGCTGCTGACCAACGAGCGGCGCCCGGTGCAGTTCGTGTTCGCCGGCAAGGCCCACCCGCAGGACGATCCGGCCAAGGAGCTGATCAAGGAGCTCGTTCACTTCGCCCGGGATCCGGCGATTCGGCGCCACATCGTCTTCGTCGAGGAGTACGACATGGGGGTCGCGCGCCACCTCGTGCAGGGGGTGGACGTGTGGCTCAACAACCCGCGGCGGCCGAAGGAGGCGAGCGGGACGAGCGGGATGAAGGTGGTGCCGAACGGCGGGCTCAACCTGTCGGTGCTCGACGGCTGGTGGGCGGAGGCCTACGACGGGCTCAACGGCTGGGCCATCGGGGCCGGTGAGGTGTACGACGACGTCGAGCAGGGCGACGAGATCGAGTCGCGGATCCTCCTGAACCTGCTCGAGGATCAGGTGCTGCCCGAGTTCTACGGGCGCGGGCCGGACGGGCTGCCGCGGCGGTGGATCGCGCGCATGAAGCACTCGATGAAGGGGCTGTCGTCCTTCTTCTCGACCGATCGGATGGTGCTCGAGTACGCCGAGAAGCTCTACCTGCCCGCCACGCGCGCCGGGCTCGCGGACGCGGCGTCGGACCACGCGGTGGCGCGGGAGGTCGCAGCGCGGGTCGGGCGGCTCGAGACGGGCTGGGGGCAGGTGCGCATCGGCGACGTCCAGGTCAACGCCCCCTACGATCTGACGATCGGCGAGGCGGTGACCCTCGAGGCGCCCGTGTTCCTCGGTGACCTGGCGGCCGACGACGTGATCGTCGAGGTCGTCGGGGGGCGCGTCGACAGCGATCGTCAGGTGGTCGACGGCATCACGGCGCCGATGCAGCGCCACGACGAGGGCGACATCGACGGCTGGTATCGCTACCACGGGACCTGGACCCCGCAGGAGACGGGCCACAGCGGCTGCACGCTGCGGGTGCGCCCGCGCTTCGATCGCGGCGCGCCGGCCCGCGACTTCCCGGTCAAGCTCTGGGAGTAGTCGAGCGGGAGCGCTCGCCCGTGCGGGCGCTCCCGCTCCCTGCGCGCCGGCTGCTGCACTGCGGTAGTTGAGTGTCTATGGCTTCAGACGCCACCCGTGGCGGCGTGCAGGGAGCCACCATGTTGCGATGCGAAGGGCTGCCCACACGGGGCCCGCGCGGCGTGGGTGGGGGGCGTCGGCGAGGTCGCGGCGCAGCGCGTCGAGGAGCGCGCCCGCGCCGGCGGCCGCGTTGGGCTCGCCTCGGCGGGCGGCGGCGCGGGTGAGGGCGGCGTCGAGGGCGGCGACGTCGTCGAGGCGCACGATGCGGTCCCCGAGGGCCTCGACGAGCTCGACCTGGTGGTCGTTGACGTGCTCGCCGTGGTGCGCTCGGCGCGGGACGACGACGGGGACGTGCCCGCGGGTGAGGGCGTCTCGGACGGTGCCGGAGCCCGCGTGGCAGACGACGACGTCGGCGGCGTCGACCCGGGCGAGCAGGTCGGCGCGGGCGACCAGCGCCTCCCCCTCGAGGGGGGCGGGCAGCCCGCCCTCGCCGTGCTGGACCCAGACGCGGCTGCCGGGGTGGCGGTGGGCCCAGTCGGCCAGGGCGTCGACGAGGCGTGGGAAGGGGCCCTTGGTGCCGATGATGGCGACGACCCGGGTCGGTGGCGCGCTCACAAGAGCCCCCCGACGAAGCGCGCCCACGGGGCCTGGGTGTCGCGCAGCGAGCGCCACTGCACGTAGTAGCGCGTCGCGAGGCGGCGCATGAGGCGGCCGGTCAGGGTCAGCGCCATCACGGCGCTCGACGGCTCGACGTAGAGGACCGGGATCCCCGCGAGGCGCGCGATGACGGCGGCCGGGACGGCGGGGCCGGCGCCCATCGAGACGAGGACGTCCGGGCGCTCGCGGGAGAGCAGCGCCGACAGCTCGACGAGGTTCCACGCGACCCGCCAGTCGCGCTCGGCGTGGCTGATGACGAAGGCGCGCGCGTCGGGGGGGAGCACCGGCGAGTGGTCGTTGAGGATCCAGACCAGCTCGTGGCCAGCGAAGGCCTCCGCGAGCTCGAGGAGCTCCGCGAGGTGGCCACCGATGGAGGAGACGAGGGCGATCTTCATGGTTCGTCGGGGCCGGGCACCCGCTCCCTACTTCTCGTCGACGACGAGGGGCTGGTCGAGGTGGGACATCGCGGTCATGCGGTTCTTGTCGCCGGCGTCGCCGGTGACGCAGGGGGCGCGCTGCTTGCCGTAGCGCTCCTTGAACGGCACGTAGAGCAGGCAGCTGCCGCCGTAGCAGAAGACGTCGCAGGTCTTGAAGCTGGTGGTGTGCGCCACGGCGAAGGTCTTGCCGGTCTGGGTGTCGCAGACGCGGTTGTAGGACTCGGTGCGCGGCCCCTTGGCGTCGTCGCCGCCGCTGCTCGGCTCGTCGATGGAGTGGACGCTGGTGACGATGGTGCGCGGGATGCCCTTGGCCCACATGCCCTTGCGCTCGTTCTGGGCCTGGAGCTGGAGCTTGACGAGGTCGGGGTCCGGGACCTCGTCGCCGTAGGCGTAGATGTGGGCGAGGCCGCTGGCGATCAGGCGCCTGCGGAGCTCGGGGCAGACGACGAGGATGCGCCCGTAGCCGTCGGCCTTGCCGCTCGAGGTGCACTCCCAGGGCTCGCTCTTGGCGAGCAGCGTCGCGTCCTTGTGGGTGTGGTAAAGATCCCAGCCGGTGAAGGCGCCCCAGAAGTGGACGGGGCCGTAGGACTCGAGGGTGTTGTAGCCGACCAGGCGGGCCTTCTCGCCGTCGCGGGCGCCCCTGAGGATGCGGAAGGAGTCGCCGTCGTTCCAGTTGACGCGCTCGACGAGGCCGTCGAGGACGAGCGTCTGCTTGCCCCGGTGGCCGTCGTCGGCGGCGCGGGCGCCCGTGACCGGAGCGGCGAGGAGCAGAGCGAGGGTGGCGGCGGCGAGCGCGGTCGGGCGCATGGGCGACCTCGGGAGCGGGTGAGCTTGCGGGGACAGTAGCACGGTCGGCGGGTGGCGGGGCAGGGCGCGAGGCCTCGGTTTCTTCTTTGCCGGGAGCCTTGCGCCGCTTATCGTGTGCCCCGCAGTGGCCAGGCGTCCGCCTGGCGTTCCAGAGCCAAGAACACGGCGCTCGGCGCGGGGGTTCCCGGGTCGGCGCCAGCACGAGGGAGAGCCGCATGCGACGCCTGAGCCTGTCGATCGCGCTCGTCGCGACGTTCACGGTCGGTGCGTGTCTGGATGGGCCGCAGCCGGGATTGAACCAGTCCGACGCCGCCGGGGTGGACGCCCTGGCCGAGGACGGGGGAGCGGACGTCGCCGGGGGTGACGCCGTCGCGGGTGACGCCGTCGCAGGTGACGCGCTCGCCGAGGACTCGGGGCCGGTGGGTGACACCGGGCCGCATGAGGGGCCGTGCGAGACCGACGAGGACTGCGAGGGCGCGCTCGGCGTGCTCGACGTGTGCGAGCTAGCGCTCTGCCACCGGGCGTCGGGGCAGTGCGTGGTCGCGAACGCGCCGGAGCTGACGAAGTGCGACGACGGGGACCCCTGCACCAAGCGGTCTTTCTGTGTCGCCGGGTACTGCGACACGTTCACGAGCGACGTCGTGAGCTGCGACGACGGCGATCCCTGCACCGACGACGTGTGCACCGAGGCTGGGAGCTGCGAGCACGCGGCGAGCGCCGACCCGGGCTGCGGGCTCGATCCATGCGGTGACGGCGTGTGCGACGCGGGCGAGGAGGCGAGCTGCCCGCAGGACTGCCCGACCGGTGGGGGTGGCGGTGGCGGCGGCGTCCTCGGCTGCGGGGATGGCGTGTGCGATCAGGCGACCTTCGAGTCGGTGTGGTGTCCGCAGGACTGCAGCGCGGGTGGCGGCGGCGGCGGAGCCGCGGGCTGTGGCGACGGCGTGTGCGATCAGGC
>PHBI01000269.1 GCA_002841945.1 Deltaproteobacteria bacterium HGW-Deltaproteobacteria-14 | reverse complement strand
CGCGGTTGCCGCCGCGCGGGGTGTCGGCGCGGTTGCCGCGGTTGCCGCCGCGCGGGGTGTCGGCGCGGTTGCCGCGGTTACCGGGGCGATTGCCCGACGCGCGATGGCCGGTGGGCCGGGGTCGGTGCCCGTTGGAGGCGTAGCGGACGTGGCGGACGTTGCGACCGGCGGCGTGGCGGACGAACCCGCGGCGGTGGTCGTAGCCGGCGTAGTGGGCGACGCGGTAGCCGGCGCGCGCGCTCCAGGCGCCCCGGTGCCAACCGCCCGCGTACCAGCGTCCCGAGTACCAGTAGCCGGGGGCCCAGGAGTAGCCAGCGCGATACGCGGGCCGCCAGTAGCCGACGGCCCAGTAGCCGTTGACCACGGTGCCGGGCACCCAGACGTAGCCCGAGCGGAGCGTCAGCGGGCGCCAGTAGCCCGAGTACCAGTCGTTGTCGACGTAGTAGCCGTCCGTCCAGCTGTAGCCATCGCGCGCGACCTCGCGCCAGGCGCCGGGGACCCAGGAGCCGTCGGCGTCGACGTAGCCGGGGACCCAGACGTAGCCGTCGCGGGCGCTGTTCGGCTCCCAGTGGCCGCTGACCCAGGCGCCGCCGTCGTAGTAGCCGGCGACCCAGGTGAACCCGGGGCGATCCTGCTCGCGCCAGAAGCCCTTGGCCCAGACGCTGTCGTCGCCGCTGTAGCCATCCTCCCAGGTGTAGCCGGGACGCTGCTCGGAGGTCGTGATGTCGGGGGCGACGTAGTCACCGCCGTCGGTGGTCCAGGGATCGAGCGCGCCGGAGTCGGATCGCTGGACGTCCTGCACGGAGCCCTCGACCCAGTTGCCGTCGGCGTCGTAGTAGCCGTCGGACAGCAGCGTGTTGCCGTCGGGCTGTCCGTCGTCGAACGCGCCCTGGTCGTCGTAGCCCTGACCGTCGTCGGTCCAGCCGTCGTCGACCCAGCCCTCACCGTCGTCCGGGGGCGCGGCGAGCGCCGCGCCGGCTCCGAGGAGACCAGCGGGGAGCAGGGTAAGAGCACCAATCAGGAAAAATCTCAGGCTCCGCATCTCTTGTGTCTCCTCGCCGCGACGGCCGTACGCCGCCCAAGACGGCTCGCAGCGGCGAATATTCGAGGCGGTGTGCGACGCGGCGGCGACGAGCTCGGTCTCTTCAGGGTCCTCGACGTCGCAGCGGGCGCTGAGCGAGGGGATCAGCGGCTCGGCGCGGGGCACGTGGCGGCGTCGTAGACCGCCTCGGCGCCTTCGTCGATCCAGCGGCGCACGATCTCCAGCTCGGCGGCGTCGAGGCAGCGCTGCCCGCCGGGCGTCTCGTCCGGCGGCATGAAGCACTCCTCGAGGTACGAGGTGACGAGGCTGTGGCCGCTGTCACAGGGGACGACGGCCGGGCCGCTGTCACCACCAGCGACGAAACCGTCCGCCGTGGTGAGATCCATGCCGCCGGACGGGTCAGCGCCGCTGTGGCAGGCGTCGCACGTGTGGTCGTGGAGGATCTGCTGGACGTGATCCGTCCACGAGATCGGCCCATCGGGGACGACGACCAGCGGACGCTCGACGTACCACGGGTCGCCGACGTCGACGCAGGCGCCGGGGGTCCAGGTGACGAGCAGGGCGAGCGCGGCGAGGCGGAGCATGTCGGCCAGCGTACCGAGCCGATCCTCCGGTGGCAACGCGGCCCGGCAGGCGACGGCGCGCCCGGCGCCACCGTCAGCGGCAGCGAAACGACGCCCGAGGGGAGCGGGGCTCGAGGGTCTGGAGGTCGCCGAAGGACGCGAAGGCGTGGCCGGCCACGAACAGGATCGCCTCCTGGTTCGGAGCGCCGGTGTACGGCAGCTCGGTCACGACCGCCGTCGCCGGGTCCCGGTAGCCGCTGACCTCCCAGAGCGCCGAACCCGTGAACGCGTTGCCGGCGACGATCAGCCGGTGCGGCTCGTCGGGCTCGACGCTGCAGCCCGACAGCGGACCCATGTCCGGGTGGGCCGTGTTCCCGTCGCTCACGGCGATGGTCACCGTCGGGTCGATGCGGTAGCCGTCCGCGCCGGCGCGGACGCAGACGAGCTCGCCGCGCGCCTTCGCGACCGCGAAGCCGGCGCAGCCGTCGGGGGCCGGGGCAGGATCGAGGCACAGCCCCTCGTAGTTCGCGGCGCAGTTGACGCGCAGCCCGTCGCAGCTGTAGCCCGCCGCGTCGGTCCCCCGGTAGGCGGCGCGGACGACAGCGAACGCGTCGCCCTCGAGGCGCCACTCGCGAAACCACCCGGCGGATGTGAGCCCGACGATCCGCCCGTCCGGCGCGCGCGCCAGCCCCTCGACGTCGTCCCCGACGCCGTCGTCGACCGGGAGCGTGGTCGCGACCGCGGTCTCGTTGGCCCCGTCGAGGATCAAGGCCCGTCCGCGGTTGCCGGAGTCCGCGACGACCACGACGCGGTCCCCGGCGGCGTCGAGGCGCGCGGCCCCGCTGGCCTCGGGGAGGTCGAGCCACACGAGCGCCCCGACCTCCTCGCACGCGCTGAGCGGTCCAGGGCCGACGGCCACGGTGTCGACGAGGGCGGGCGTGGTGTCGACGTCACCGTCAGTGGGCGCGGCCTCGTCCTCGATGGGTCGCGAGACGGCGTCGCTCGCCGCGGGACGAGCCCCGCTGCACCCGAGCGCGAGGTGCGCGCCGAACGCGAGCAGGACGGCGACGACGCCCAGGGCCCCGCGTTCGGCGCGTTGGTTCAAGCTCAGCCCTTGATCGTGATGGCGCTCGCCGTCACGACGTACTCCTTCGCCTCGCCGGTCACCGTCGCCGGATCCTTGCCAGCGTCCTCGGCGAGGTGCTTGGCCTGGGCCTCGGTGAAGGTCCGGACCTTGAGGGTCCCCTCGATGACCGTCGGCTTGCCCTTGGCGTCCTTCGGGACGGTGAAGGCGTAGCCCTTCATGACGACCCGCGCCTCGGCCTCGCCGTCGCGCACGACCATCCAGCAGCCCTTCTTCTGGCAGACCTCGTGGATCGTGCCGGAGACCTGAACGACCGCGTCGGCGCCGTCGGCGCTGCCGGCGACGACCGCCGCGAGCGGCTTGGCCTCGGTCAGGGTGAAGGCGTCGCCGAAGTGGGCCTCACCGGCGGTAGCCGCCGCGACCGCCTCGCCCGCCGCGGGGGCGGCGGCGAGGTGGTGGCCGCAGCCCCCCTCGCCCTTCTCCTCGTGGAACGGGCAGTCCGCCTCACCGGCCCCGGCCTTCGCGGCGTGATCGCAGCCCACCTCCCCCTTGCCCTCGTGGAAGGGACAGTCGCAGCCCACCTCCCCCTTGCCCTCGTGGAAGGGACAGTCCGCCTCACCGGCCCCGGCCTTCGCGGCGTGATCGCAGCCCGCCTCGCCGGCGCAGCCCGCCTCTCCCTTGGCCCCGTGATCGCACCCGACGTGGGCGGCGGCGGCCTCACCGCCCGCGGCGACCTCGCCAGCGGCGACCGCGACCTCGCCTGGGGCGGCGGCGACCTCCGCGGCGTTGTCCGTGACGGCGGCGCCCTCGACGGCGACGGCCGACGCGCCCTCCGGGGCCGGCGCGGTCCCCTTGTCGCACGCGGACGCGGTGAGCGCCCCTCCGATGACGACGATCCCCAGCAGCTTGGCGATGAGCTTCACGAGCACCCCTCCGGGCAGTGACGGTGTTGGCGTCTTGGTCGCGGGGCTCTTCGCCGGCGCCAGACAGTCGGCCGCGGAGCATGCCGAGCGCCCATGGGCCGGTCAACCCTCGGGGCGCCAACCGCGAGGGGCGGCGGTTTCCCCGCTTCCGCCCCCGCGGGGGATGGGGTTAAGTTGCGCCCGATGCACCCCACCCCCGACGCGCTGACCGCGCTGCGCGACGCCCTGGCCGGCTGGTACCACGCCCGCCGGCGGCGGCTGCCGTGGCGCGAAGATCCGTCGCCCTACCGGGTGTGGATCTCCGAGATCATGCTGCAGCAGACCCAGGTCGCGACGGTGCTGCCCTACTTCGACCGCTTCGTCGCGGCCTTCCCGGACGTCGCCGCCCTCGCCGCCGCCCCCGAGCAGGACGTCCTCGCGCTGTGGTCCGGCCTCGGCTACTACCGCCGCGCGCGCCACCTGCACGAGGCCGCCCGCGAGGTCGTCGCCCAGCACGGCGGCGCCGTACCCGAAGACCCGGCGGCACTCATGCGCCTCAAGGGCGTCGGCCCCTACACCGCCGCCGCCATCAGCTCGATCGCCTTCGGTCGCCCCGCCGCGGTCCTCGACGGCAACGTCTCGCGCGTCCTCGCGCGCCTCGTCGCCGAGGAGCGCCCGGTCGACACGGCCCCGGTGCAGCGCGACCAGTGGGCCCTCGCCGAGGCCCTCCTCGACCCCGCCGATCCCGCATCGCACAACCAGGCGATGATGGAGCTCGGCGCGCTGATATGCAGCCCTCGCACACCGGATTGCGGCGGCTGCCCGGCGGCGCCATGGTGCGATGCACGCCGGCTCGGCCGGCCCCTCGACTTCCCCAAGAAGGCGGGGCGGACGGTGGTGAAGTCCGTCTACGCGGTCTGCGGTCTCGCGACGCGGGAGGACGGGACGCTGCTGCTCGCGCGTCGCCCCGACGACGTGCTGCTCGGGGGCCTCTGGGAGCTCCCGGGCGACGAGCTGCCCCACGCCCGCGCGCGCCGACGGGACGCCGTGACGGCGGCCTTCGAGGCCCGGCTTGGGCTCGCGGTCGCGGTCGACGGCCACCTCGCGACCGTCGAGCACGTCTTCACCCACCGCCGGCTGACCCTCGACGTCTACGCGGTGCGCGGCCCGGTCCCCGACCCGCCGACCCGGCGCTGGTACACCGACGCCGCCTGGGTAGATCGCGCGGCCCCGGACGCGGTGCCCCTGTCGCGCCTCACGCACAAGGTGCTCGCCGCGGTCGCCGCGCCGCGCGCCACCCCCGGAGGTCCCCGGTGAGCGACGACCCGACCCGCCTTCGCGACCTCGCGCTCCCCCTCGGCACGCCGCCCCAGGCGCTGCGCGAGCTCGCCGCCGCCCGCCTCGGCGTGCCCCTCGACGCCATCGCCGAGGTCCGCCTGCGCAAGCAGTCGGTCGACGCGCGCGGGCACGCTCCCAAGCGCATCTGCACGGTCGACGTGTGGCTCGTCGGCCAGGAGGTGCCCCCCGAGGAGCGCCCGAGCCTCGCCCTGCCAGCCCGGGTGCGCCCGCTGCGCCCAGGCGAGGCGCCGATCATCGTCGGCAGCGGCCCGGCGGGGCTGTGGGCCGCCATCCGCTTCGTCCAGGCCGGGATCCCGGTGATCCTCCTCGAGCGCGGCGGCGCCCTCCCCACCCGCCACGCCGCCGTCCGGGCCCTGCGCCGCAGCGGCGACCTCGATCCGGAGTCGAACCTCTGCTTCGGCGCCGGCGGCGCCGGGACCTACTCCGACGGCAAGCTCTACACCCGCAAGCGCGACTCGCGGGTGCAGCGCGTCTACGAGGATCTCGTGGCGCTCGGCGCCCCCGAGCAGATCCTCGTCGAGGCCCACCCCCACGTCGGCACCAACCGCCTCATCAAGATCCTCGGGCGCCTCGAGGACTTCCTCGCCGAAGCCGGCTGCGACGTGCGCTACGGCGCGCGGGTCGTGGACCTGCTCCAAGACCAGGGCGGTCGCGTCGCCGGCGTGCGCCTCGACGACGGCACCGAGCTGACCGGGCCGGCCGTGGTCCTCGCCACCGGTCACTCGGCGCGCGACGTCTACACCCACCTCCACGGCCTCGGCGTGCCGATGGAGCGCAAGGCCTTTGCCGTCGGCGCCCGGGTCGAGCACCAGCAGGCGCAGATCGACCGCATCCAATACGGTCAGCTCGCCGGCCACCCCGAGCTCGAGCCCGCCGAGTACTTCCTGACCGCCCAGGTCGGCCCGCGCGGCGTCTACTCGTTCTGCATGTGCCCGGGCGGCTTCGTCATCCCGACCACGACCGAGCTCGGCCACCTCAACGTCAACGGCATGTCGAACCACAAGCGCGGGTCGCGCTTCGCGAACTCGGCGCTGGTCGTGACCGTCGAGCCAGGCGACTTCTGGCTCGAGCGCCCGGGCGACCTCGATCACCTCGGCCCGCTCGCGGGGATGGCGCTGCAGCGCCACCTCGAGGCGCGCGCCTTCGCGGCCGGCGGCGGGGGCTACCGCGCGCCGGCCCAGCGGCTGACCGACTACCTCGCCGGGCGCGCCGGCGACCTGCCCGACGACACGAGCTACCGCCCCGGCATCGCCCCGGCCGACCTGAAGGCGGTCCTCCCCGCGCGCGTCGCCGACCCGCTGGCCCGCGCCATCCTGAAGTTCGAGCAGCGGATGCAGGGTTTTTTGACCGAAGACGCCATCCTGATCGGCGTCGAGACCACGACGTCGAGCCCGATCCGGGTCGTCCGTGACGAGCAGACCCTGATGTCTCCTGGCTTCTCGGGCCTCTACCCGACCGGCGAGGGCGCGGGCTACGCCGGCGGCATCGTCTCGAGCGCCATCGACGGCCTGCGTGTCGCCGAGGCCGTCCTGGCGACCCTCCCGGTGACCTGAGGGAGCCGGGACCAGTGCTCGTCACTTGAGCGCAGGACCACGCAGCGTCAGGCTCCGGCGTGTCTCAACGCTCTGTTTTTCACCAGTGGTGTCGGCTATCCGCACACTCAGCGCCTTGAGGAGCTTGTCCCAAGGGATGGAATCGAAGTACGCCTTCAGGTCCGCGTCGTACACCACCTGGCGACCCGCCTGAAGCTCCTGGCGGATCACGGCCAGCGCATCGTGCGCGCTCCTACGGGGTCGAAATCCGTGGGATTGCTCCAGGAAGTCGGCCTCGAAGATCGGCTCGAGCACCAGCAGCGCCGCCGCTTGCGCCACGCGGTCCCGTACGGTGGGGACGCCCAGCGGGCGTTCCCGGCCGTCCGGTTTGGGGATGTACACGCGTCGTACCGGCTGCGGACGGTAGGTCTTGGTGCGGAGTTCCTCGTGGAGCTGCTCCACCAGGCGTTCCGGGCCTCCCTCCGGAGGCCACGGAGGAGAGCCTCTGCCACCCGCCGAGACGCTGGGTCCGCTCGAGCCGCCCTCCGTGTTCTCCGTGCCCTCCGTGGTAAGAGGGTGTTTCCAATCTCGGGTAGGCTAAGGAGGCCAGGAATGCAGGGAGGGCGCGCGAGGGCTACTTCCCGTGCTGC
>PHBI01000059.1 GCA_002841945.1 Deltaproteobacteria bacterium HGW-Deltaproteobacteria-14 | reverse complement strand
CCCCCGCCTCGCCGGCGCCGCGCAGGGTCACGACCGCGTCGGCCGCCACGCCGCCCGCGTTCGCGACGACGACGCTCACCTCGACGGCGGCCGTCGCGTTGTCGTCGCTGCAGCCGGCGAGGCAGGCGGCCCAGTCGGCGATGAAGAGATCCGCGCCGGCCTCACAGGCGCTCGCGACCGCGACGGGCGCGGCGGCCGGCGGCGCCGCCGCGTCGCAGGTGGGGGTCAGGCCGCACACCGGGTCGTCGTCGGCGCCGGCGCCGGCGTCGACGCAGGGGAGGGCGGTCAGGGTGACGGGGTTCGAGGGGCGGCTCAGGTGCGTCGCCCCGCTGACGCCGCGGAAGCTCGCCTCGGCGGTGTTGGTCCAGGACGTCGGGACGCCGACCCGGGAGACGCGCACGTCGAAGGCGACCTGCGCCGCGTGGCCGATGGGCAGCGCGCCCACGGCGACCTCGACGCGGTCGGCGTAGAGCGCACCGGCGTCGCCGTCGGCGGCGTCGCTGAGCGCGACCGGGCCGGCGCCGGTGTCGAGGGTCAGGCTCCCGGCGACGGCGACGAGCCCCGGGGGGATGGCGTCGACCACGACGGTCTCGTTGGCGTCCTCGGGGGAGTCCGCGGCGTTGTCGACCGCGACCGTGAAGCGCACGACGTCGCCAGCGACGAGCGGGGCGCCGTCGAGGTCTTCGGCGCTCTTGGTGACGTTCAGCGCCGGGGTCTGGACGTCGAAGGCGAGCGCGAAGCCCTGCCAGATGACGCCGTCGCTGCCGCAGGCGAAGGTCACCGTCTGCGAGGTCTGAGCGTGGCCGAAGGCGCTCGACACGTCGAAGGTGTCGATGTCGACCAGCTCGTCGCTGGCGTTGAAGGCGCTCGGCGTGCGCGGGAAGGGCTGCCCGTCGACGTTCGAGACGGTGTTGTTGCCGACGTTGTTGGCGGGGTTCAGCGCGTTCTGGCAGTAGACGCCGCCCACCCGGACGCTGTCGCCGCCGGTGCCCGCGGAGCCGTCCCCGCCCCAGAACGTCATGCGCGCGGCCAGGGTGCCGGCGCTCGGAGTGCGAAAGCCGCTGATCGTCTCGGTGAACGAGGTCGAAAAGCACGTGGTGACGCCGTCGTAGAGGTTGATGAGGCGCGGCGGCGCGCCGGGCAGGTCGTAGGCGACCAGCAGCACCCAGTTGCCGACCACGTTGTAGGCCATCGCGGCGGGGTACCAGGGGGGGTCGGCGACCCAGTACTCGCCGTCGCCGCTGACGCGCTCGGTCACGTCGAAGACCGCGGTGTAGGCCGCGTCGCCGGGCTCGACCGTGACCGCCTCGGGGGCGATCGTGGCGTAGGCGCCGCCCGGCGCGGCGAAGCGCACCGAGTAGTCGTCGATGGCGCCGGCCCAGCCGTCGCTGCCGTTGCCGATGTCGGTGCCGTTCATGGTGACGAGCAGGTAGGCCGCGCGGACGGTGGCGCCGACCGGCAGCGCGAGGGTGGCGCCGGAGGAGGCGACGGTGTCGTCGCCGCCGTCGCCGTCGACGTCTCCGAGGGCGATGGGGTCTGCGTCGACGGGGATAAACGGCGTCCCGTTGTTGCCGAGGGGGCAGGGGCTCAGCGAGCAGTCCGCGAGCACGTTGCCGACGATGTCGTAGAACCCGTTGACGACCAGCGAGCGCCGCAGCTCGAAGGTCGCGTGGGCGGCGGGCGCCGCGATGAGGGTCGCGAGGGACGCGAGGGACACGGCCAAGATGCGATTCATGTTCACCTCTCTGCCTGCACACTCGGCCGGGCGCGGGGTCGAGTCAACGGTCCTGCGTCGGAGCACCCGGTCCAGCAGGTGGGCAGGTGGGTGGCCCGCTCGGCCATCCTCCTCTTGGACACGAGCGGACAGCGTGGAGGTGCGACGGCGTGCCCCTTGAACCGGTCGCTCAGTTCGCCCATCTTCAGGACGAGCCGGAAGGAGAGTGAACATGAAGCCAGGAGCGGCGCTCACTGCGGCGTTGGTCGTCGGCGCGATGGCCGCTGTTTCCGGATGCGGCGGCGCGGGGCCAGCCGTGGAGCTGTTGGACGCAGCCGACACGACCGTCGCGGACACGACCGTCGCGGACACCGCCGTCGCGGACACCGCCGTCGCGGACACCGCCGTCGCGGACACCGCCGTCGCGGACACGACCGTCGCGGACACGATCGTCGCGGACACCGCCGTCGCGGACACCGCCGTCGCGGACACCGCCGTCGCGGACACCGCCGTCGCGGACACGATCGTCGCGGACACCGCCGTCGCGGACACGATCGTCGCGGACACCGCCGTCGCGGACACGATCGTCGCCGACGCCGTCGTCGCCGACGCCGTCGTCGCTGACACCCAGGACGCCGGCCCCACGCTGTACCCCGCCGCGCCCGGGCCCGGCTGGCGCACGATCTTCGCCGACGAGTTCGACGGGCGGCCCTGCGACCCAACCGGCGACGGGTGCCCGAGCGAAGCCGCCGCGCGCGTCGCCGCATGCTACGGCAGCGGCAAGACGTCGGCGCCGGTGACGCTGCAGCACAAATTCCACGCCTCACCCAGCGACACGGTCGAGGTCCTCGACAACCGCCTCCTCGACCTCGACAAGTGCGTCTGGGCCGTGAACGCCCACGTCAACTACATCCACTTCACCGGGCCGAACCACGAGCACCTCGTCTCGCAGTACGATCCGAGCGCCGTCCGCGTCGACCGGGGCGAGCTGCTGCTCGGCAGCGCCTTCGTCCACGGCGCGGGCCCCTGCGGCGCCAACGCCGACCCCGAAGACCCGACCGGCCAGAGCTGCCCCTACTTCGGCAGCGCCATGACCACCATCCCCTTCCACGGCCTCGACGCCGCCTTCCCCAAGGACGCCGGGCCGTACCACTCGGGCGACGGCCTGGTGATGCCGCCCTCGGGGCGGCTCGAGATCCGCGCCAAGATGCCGTCTGAGAACGGCGACATGGCGGCGCTCTGGACCTGGTCGGCCCCCGGCGCGCCCTTCGAGCACGAGCACGACATCCTCGAGTACTTCGTGAACTGGCGCGAGGCGCACCACCACGGCGACGTGCAGTACTACGGCGACGGCGACGTCGGCGGCGAGGGCGCCTGGGTGGCCTCACCGAGCGGCGACGGCGACCGCTACTGGCAGTTCCACGTCTACGGAGTCGAATGGGAGGCGAACGACTACATCCGCTACCTGTTCGACGGCCGCGAGGTGGTGCGCCTCGACACGAGCGGGACGACCTACTCGAGCGCCAACGTCTGTCACCAGGACGAGATCCGCGGGAACCCGTTCTACCTCATCCTCTGGAACCTCGTGACCAACTACTGGTACGCGCCCGAGGCGGCGCCCACCGGCCCCGGCCAGATGCCCGACTGGCTGCACATCGACTGGGTGCGCCTCTTCGAGCGCTGCACGACCGACGAGGCGGGGTGCGTCGTCGAGGAGCCCACGGCCGGCACCTGCCAGAGCCCGTGCGGCGGTTTCGGCGTGTGGGACGGCGCCGCCTGCGTCGTCGGGGTGGCGCCGCAAGGCACCGAGGCGGCGATCGTCGGCGGGCAGTACGGCTACACCGGCGACGCGGCCTGCGCCCACGGCGGCGCGCCCTTCGGCGGCGCGTGCCAGCTCGGGGCCGCGCCCGCCGGCCGGACGCCCGAGGCCCACGGCGTGACCTTCACCGTCACCCCGGTCTGCGCGCCGGACGACGGCGTCTATAACTGCGCGCGCCCCTGCCCGTGGCCCGGCAGCGTCCCCGACGCCCGCGGCTGCTTCTACGGCGCGCCGCCCGCCGGGCGCGTCGGGTTCGTCTACGACAACGGCTTCTACTACGAGCCGGCCTCGACCGACCCGGCGACCGCCTGCCCCGACGGCGGCAGCTTCGACAGCGTCCACTGCTACCTCGGGCCGGCGCCCGCCGGCGCGACCGCGCAGATGATCGAGGGGCGCTACTACCTGGCGGTCGACCGCTGCGCCTACGGCGGCACCTACGACAGCGCCAAGGACGCCTGCCTCGTCCTGACGGCGCCCGCCGGGCGCGCGGCCTTCACCTACGAGGGCCGAGCCTACTACACGGCGGCGGCCAGCGACCCGCCCTGCGGGGACGACGCGACCTTCGACTCCGCCAACTGCCTGGTCGGGACGCTGCCGCCCGGCGCCGACCCCTTCGTCGACGGCCCCAGGATCTGGCTGCGCGCGACCTGCGGGCCGGTCACCACGGCCCAGACGTTCTTCGAGAGCGCGACCGTGCAGCCGACGTCGAGCCCGTGCCCCTGAGCCTCCGAGATCAGCGGCCTGGCCCCCGAGCCCCGACGCGCGCGTTCGAGCTGCTGGCAGGAAAGGGCAGCCTCGAGCTGCTGAGGCTCCGCGTTGCGGGGCACGCGGAGGGCGGTAGCGGCCAGGGGAGTCGCCCGACAGCCGCGGGTCGGCGCCGCGGGCGGCCGCCTCTCGGCCGGTGAACCCTCGTCGCGGACGCGCGTGTAGCGCTCAGGCGCCGCCGTCGAGCCGGGCGACCAGCGCCGCGACGGCCGCGCGGTGCTTGGCCTGCTCGTTGCGCTCGGCCTTGGTCCACAGGCCGACGACGCGCCAGGCGCCGCGCTCGGTGGCGAGCTCGGCCAGGGTGATCTCGCGCGTGGTCGTCTGCTGGCTGGCGGGGTCCATGCGGTCGACCCACGACAGCGCGAAGCGGGCCGGCTTCAGCGCGCGCTCGCCGCCCCTGTCGCGGGCGATCTCGTCGCCGTTGAGCAGCACGCACTCGAGGCCGAGCCCGAAGGGCTTCGGCAGGGCGAGCCAGTAGCGGGCGTCGTCGAGGGTCTGCTCGCGCAGCTTCGTGGCGGCGACGGTTCCGGCGAGCGCCGCCGGCACCGCGACCGGCTCGGCGCTCGTGCGCAGGTTCGTCTGCCCCTCGAAGGGGCGGGCCTCGATCCAGCGCATCGCCAGCGCCTCGATGAGGGTGGACTCGGCGGGGTCGGCGGGGCTCACGGTACACCTCCAGCGGTGGGGTCAGGGGGGTTGGATACCGCCTCCGGCGCGATCTCGTCACCTCCCGGTTGCGCTTCGCTGCAGCGCACAGGCGCCGCGCCAGGCGCCCCGGAGCGTGACCCTGCGGCCGAGCGGTCGAGGCCGCGCCGCCCTAAGGTCCCCGCGCCGCCTCGAAGAAGCGTTTTATACTGGGGGACTACGTTGGTAGGGTGAGGGTCGCGGTGCGGCGCCGTTACGTCTCGCGCCGTGTCGTAGATGCCGTGATGGAACCCAAGGTGGTCCCAGTTTTGTGCATTGCGTCGGTCCTCTCCGCCCCCGGCGTGACCGGCGCCAGCTTCGCCCCCAAGACCCTGTGGATGGGCTACAGAAACACCTGGATCGAATACCCGGTGCTCGCCGCGGTGCAGGGGTGGCTCGACGACCCCACGACCGCGCACGGCTTCGCGGTGTACTCGACCACCCTCGACACGGGGCGGGACGGCAAGTTCGCTACCACTCAGTACGGCGCGTCGTATGCCCCGCAGCTGGTGCTCGAGCTGAACCGGGGCCCGGGCTGTCCCTGAGCGGCCGCCGCCGCGGTCACGTCGGCGCAGCGCTCGCCATCGTGGAGGCGTCGGCCCGCGAAGGGCGGGCCTCGATCCAGCGCATCGCCAGCGCCTCGATGGCGGTGGAGTCGGCGGGGTCGGCGGGGGGCTTGGACGTCATCGCACCCACAGCGCCGTGACGGCGTTTCCGTTGCTCTGCGAGGCCGCCTCCGTGCCGTAGTTCCACCAGTCGAGGGTGTTTCGGTTGTAGCAGAAGTGACCCTTCGTGCCGGAGAGCCACGACCCGAAGCACAGCGGGTGGGCGCCGTCGTAGTTGATGTGGGTGCCGCCCCCCACGTCTTCGCCCCAGCGGCCCGCGGACGGCGGGTAGACCGAGGACGCGCTCGGGCACGCCGACACGGACGGCAGTGTGGACTGGTAGGTCCAACGGATGTCCGTGACGGCCGCGTCGCACGCGCGCATACGGTCGTACCAGACCTTCGAGTCGGAGCTGATTTGGAGGTTGTCGGCCATCAGCACCGTGCCGAGGAGGTTCACCGTCGTCGCCGCGAGCTGCGCGTTCAGGCCGCTGTTCGGACCGGAAGCCAGGTCGCCCGGGTTCACCGCCAACTCGGTGCGGAGGTCGGGGGTCGCCGTGCCGTTGGACACGCGCACCAACGTCCAGCCGCCGCCGTCGGTGGTCATGTCGCAGTAGGCGCCGAAGGGGGCGAGCGGCCCGGCCCCGTCGGGGTCGATCTGGTACACGCCGTCGATCGCGTAGCCGTCGTCCCGGAAGGCCTTGCAGCTCGCCAGGACCGGGGGCGCGAGCTCGCGCATCTTCATCTCGCTCAGCGTCACCGAGCGGTAGTAGCCGGTCAGGCTGTACCAGTTGAGCCCATAGCCGTAGGCGGCCGAGCCCCAGGCCCCGTTGAGGTTGCTCGAGTGGCAGTTCGTATACCACCAGGCCCCGTGGTAGCTGTTCGCGCAGCTGCTCGACGGGCCGGCGTCGTAGGCGCTGAAGGCTTGGTTGGTGTGGGCGGTGAGCGAGTCGCCGGCGGTCCCCGAGAAGGCGCCGAGCGACAGCTTGTAGCCGTCGGCCGCCCCGCTGAGGGCGAAGGTCGCGTACTTCGCGTAGTAGCCGGCGCCGAGGTCGGTCATGTCCACGCGCAGCTCGCTCGGGTAGCGCGCGGTGAAGGCGCTGACGCGGTCGTTGCCGAGCCAGTAGTCGCCGTTGGCGGCGCCGAAGCCGGCGGCGTAGGCGGCATACGTCAGGTAGAAGTCGGTGACGCCGGAGACCCGGCGCTGGAAGACCGTCCAGCCGCCGCCGTCGCTGTCCTGGTCGCAGTAGACGTCGAAGGAGGCCGCGCCGCCGTCGCCGTCGGGGTCGATCTCGTAGACGCCGCTCATGGTGAAGCCGGCGTCCCGGAGCGCGCGACAGCTCCACATGACCGAGCTCGGCCCGCAGCTGCTCGGCGCCCCGCTGCAGCTCCAGCCCACCTCGACCACGCAGCGGCTCGAGCAGCCGTCCCCCGGCGTCGTCCCGCCGTCGTCGCAGCCCTCGCCCGGGTCGACGGTCCCGTCCCCGCACAGGCTCAGGTCGTACAGGACGACGTCCCGGACGGTCGCGCCGGTGTTGTAGAGCGAGGTGTCGACCTCGAGCGGGAAGGTCGGGCTGACGGTGCTCGTGTACAACACCGTGTTGTTCTTCTTGTAGACGACCTGGCCGCCGACGACCTCGACCCGCAGCCGATCGCCGCCGACGTAGCTGCCGACGACCCCGCGGTTGGCGCCCGACTCGTAGACGCCGAGGGTGCCGTTGTTGATGAGGTAGATGGCGAAGTCGATGTCCGCGTAGTCGCCGCTGTCGTCGCTGTGGCCGAGGCCGATCATGCGCAGCGTGTTGGTCTCGCCGGGGGTGAACGCCACGTGGCCGCCAGCCGCGGTGAGCTGCCCGACGCTGGAGGCGCCGGTGTCCCAGCCGGCCGGGCCCTCCTTCAACAGGCTGTTCCCCTTGGTCGTCACCGTCGCGTTCTTCCAGAAGGCCGAGCCGCCGCAGGTCGGGTCGGTCGCGCCCTCGCTGGTCTCGAGCAGCGTCAGCCCGTCGAGCCGCGTGTCATCGTTGAACGACGTGTCGAGGTGATAGCTGGCGAGCGGGCTCGCCGGCGTCTGGCTGACGTAGAACACGACCCCGTTCTTGAGGTAGCGGACGGCGGTGCCGGCGAGCTCGACCCGGATCACGTCGCCGACCTGGTAGGCCTCCGAGGCGCTCGTGATCTGCGTCCCGGACTCGTAGACCATGAGCGTGCCGTAGGTGAGGTACGCGGCGTATTCGATGTCGCCGTAGCTCTGGTTGCTGTCCCCGGTCCCGAGGCCGAACATGCGGTGGCCGTTCACCACCGTCGCGGTCGCCTCCACGTAGCCGGCGCCGCAGTGGATCGCCTCCTCGGAGCTGGCGCCGGCGTTCCATGCGGCGCCGACCGGGTCGCGCACGAGCGTCGTGGGGTCACCGCCGTCGGTCGACAGGTAGCGGCCGTTCTGCCAGCGGATCACAGGATCGCAAGAGGCGTCACCCGCGCAGGTGTGGATGGACACGTCCCGGATCGTGGCCCCGCTCGAGTAGACCGCGACCTGGCCGACGAGGTTGTCCGCCGTCGGCGACGGGACGGCGCTGGTGTAGAAGCCGACCCCGTTCTTGAGGTAGCGGACGGTCTCGCCGACGCGCTCGACGCGGAAGCGGTCGCCGGGCTGGAAGGTGCCCATGTCACCGCGGGAGACGTTGCCCTCGATGACGGTGATGGTGGCGCTGCTGAGCTGCACCCCGTAGGCCATGTCGGCGACGCTCGTGACCGTCGTCGCCGTGCCGAGGCCCGCCGCCCGGAGGGTGTTCGTCTCGAGGGCGACGAACTCCAGGTAGCCGTCTCCGGTGAAGCTCGCGTCGGTGGTCGCGCCCGCGTCCCAGCCGGCCGGGGTCTCGGCGCGCTTGACCACCGCTGTGCCCTTCAGCGACGCGTTGGTCGCGTTGTTCCACAGGGCCGCCCCGCCGCAGGTGGGGTCGCTGTCGTCGTCGATGATCGCGAGCCCGGCGAGGGTCGCGCCGTTGTGGGCGAGCGACACGTCGAGGCGCAGCTCGTCGACGAACCACGCCGGGAGATCGCTCTCCCAGACCGGGGTGGCGCCTGGCAGATCGCGGTTGTGCCAGTAGTAGACCTTGCCCGCGTCGGCGTCGACCTCGACCTCGAGGCGGTCGCCGGAGGCGTAGTTGCCGACGTTCGTCACCAGCGTCCCCGACTCGTAGATCGACAGGGCGGTGTTCGCGACCAGGTAGAAGGCGTACTCGATGTCGGTGTAGCTCTGGCTCGCGTCGCCCACCCCGAGGCCGAACATGCGGTCGTGGGTGGTCTCGTTCACCACGCTGCGAACGCGGCCGTGACCACAGCTGATGACCTCCTCGGAGGAGGCGCCCGCGGCCCACGAGCCGTCGCTGTAGGTGTCGCGCACGAGCGCCGTCGCGCTGACCGGGGCGCTCAGATAGCGGCCGTTCTGCCACCGGATCGCCGGCGCACAGCTGGCGTCGCACGGGGCCAGCACGAAGTCGCGCAGCTGCGACCATGGCGAGTAGAGCGAGGTGTCGACGACCAGCGGGAAGCTCGGCGTCAGCGCGCTGCGGTAGAACGGCACGCCGTCCTTCATGTAGCGCACCACGCCGTCCTTCGCCTCGACCCGGAAGCGCGCTCCCGGCAGGAACGTCCCGTACGGGCCGGGGGTCGCCGCGGACTCGTTGGCGTAGATCGTCGCGCCCGAGAGGTAGATGCCGTGCTCGACGTCGGTGTAGCTCGCGCTCGCGTTCCCGTTGCCCAGCCCGGCGATCTGAATCGCGGCGACCTCGGGGGCGGTGAACTCGACGTAGCCGTCGCCCGACAGGGACGCGGCGCTGATAGCGCCTGTGTCGTAGCTGCTGGCGCCGCCGTCTTTGCGGATCCCGGCGCCCTTGACGAACGCTCCGGCCACGTCGGTCCAGAACCCAGCCGCACCACAGGTGCCGTCATCGCCGGCGTCGAGGTCGACCAGCGCCAGGCCCGACAGCGTCGCGCCAGCCGTGTAGAGCGCCGTGTCGAGGTGGTAGTCCTCGAGGATCGAGGCCGGGTCGCTGCTCACGTAGACCTCGGCCCCGTTGTGCAGGTAGCGCACCACCGGGGCGTCGATCTCGATCTTCAGGACGTCGCCGGGGGCGTAGGTCCCCACGAGGCCGAGGTTGGTCCCCGACTCGAAGACGTAGAGGGCGCCGCCCGGCCCGAAGTAGAAGCCGTAGTCGATGTCGCCGAAGTGGGTCGTCGTGTCGGGGAAACCCAGGCCAAAGACGCGATCGGTGGTCGTCTCGGTGGCGGTGGCCTGCGCGTAGCCGCGCCCGCAGTGGATGTAGTCGACGGTCGACGCGCCGCCGTTCCAGGCGTTGCCCGCGACCGCCTCGCGGGTCAGCGTCGCCCCGCCGTCGGAGACGCGGACGTTGGCCCCGTTGCGCCACGCCGCGGGCGCGCAGGCGCCGGTCGCGTCCGCGCAGGGGGTCAGCGTGACGTCGTGGATCGTCGCCGCCGGTGAGTACAGCGACGTGTCCACCGCGAGCGGGTAGGTGGGCGCGACCGCGCTCGTGTAGAACGCCACGCCGTCGCGCGAGTAGGTCACGACGTCGCCGCTGACCTGCACCCGGAACCGCGCGCCGGGGTCGTAGTTGCCGAAGTCGCCGCGGTGGGTGCCGCCCTCGTAGACCTGCACCAGGGACCCGGCGAGGTAGACGCTGAAGTCGAGGTCGGTGTAGCTGGTGCCCGCGTTCCCATGCGAGAGCCCGGCCGAGCGCGTCGTGCTGTTCTCGACGGCGGTGAACTCCATGAAGCCGTCGCCGCCGATCGTCGCCTGCGAGCTGGCGCCGCCGTCGTAGGCGCTGGCGCCGAACTCCTTCCTGACGCTGTGATCGCGCACGATGGCGCCGCTGACGTCGGTCCAGAAGGCGTCGCCGCCGCAGGTCGGGTCGCCGCCGGCGTTGGCGTCGAACAGCACGACGTCCTCGATGGACTCGCCGGTCGCGTAGAAGGACGTGTCGAGGTGGAAGTTGTCGATGACCGTCGGGACGACGGTGCTCGTGTAGACCCCGGCGCCGTTGTGCAGGTAGCGCACGTAGGGGGTCGCTGCGGCCAGGTTGACCTCGACGCGCAGCACGTCACCCGGGGCGTAGGGGTACACGTCAGCGACCTGCGCGCCGCGCTCGTACACGTAGAGGTGGCCGTTGGCGTTGGGGTTGAAGGCGTGCTCGATGTCGGCGTAGGAGCGCGACTCGTCGCCCGAGCCGAGGCCGAAGCTCAGGGTGCTGATCGCCGGCAGCCGCGCCTCGACGTAGCCCACGCCGCAGGTGATGGACTCGCGGGTGATGGCGCCGGCGTCCCAGGAGCCGCCGGCGTCGTTGACGAGCGCGGTGTCGGTGGCGGAGACGTTCATGCCCCGCAACCAGTTGAGGTCGCGCTGGCACAGCGGGTCGGCGACGCCGCAGGCGTGGATGACGACGTCGTCGATGGCGCCCCCCACCTCGTAGAAGGAGCTGTCGACGGCCAGCGGGTAGGTGGGCGCGACGGCGCTCGCGTAGAACTGCACGTTGTTGCGCAGATAGCTGACCGCACCGTCGCGGATCTCCACCCGCAGCCGGTCGCCGGCCTTGTAGCTGCCAAAGGCGCCGCGGCTCGACCCCGACTCGTAGATGTTCATGCCGCCCGAGGCCGGGTAGAGCGCGAAGTCGATGTCGCCGTAGCTCCGGGTCGTGTCGGCGTCCGAGAGGCCGAACATGACGTGGGTCGCGGCGTTGGCGATGGTCGCCTCCATGAAGCCGTCGCCGCTGGCGATCGCCGGGACGCTCGAGGCGCCCACGCCCCACGCGGCGCCCGCGACCTTCAGCCCGGCGCTGTGGCCGCGCACCTCGACGCCGCTGATGTTGGTCCAGAACCCGGCCGCGCCGCACTCCGGGTCGCCGCTGGTGTCATTGTCAACGATGTTGACGCCGTCGAGGGTGGCTCCGGGGGTGAACAACGCCGTGTCGACGGCCCAGTCGCCCAGCTTCGAGGCGGGGGTGGCGCTGTTGTAGAACGGGACGCCGCCGCGCAGATAGGTGACGTCGGGCGCGTCCATGTCGATCTCGTAGAGCTCGCCGGGGGCGTAGGCGCCGAAGGTGCCGCGCTCGACGCCGCGCTCGACCACCGCGACCAGGCCGTCGGCGCGGAACCAGAGCCCGAAGTCGATGTCGCCGTAGGCCCGGCTCAGGTCCTGGTCGCCGAGGCCGATGACGCGGTCGGTGTAGGTCTCGGTCGCGGTGACCGACAGGCGCCCCTTGCCACACGAGAACTGCGCCCACGACGAGGCCCCCGCGTTCCAGCCGGCGCTCGTCCAGGTCGGGTCCTTGGTCAGGGTGTCGCCGTCGCCGGTGAGGCCGTAGGGGTTCTTCCACGCGCGGCCGAAGACGCAGATGGGGTCCGCGGCGGTACACGCGCGCAGCTGGGCGCCGCGCACCGTGCTCCCGATCTCGTAAAGGGAGGTGTCGACGCCCAGCGGGAAGGTCGGGGCCACGGTGGAGACGTAGCGCCCGACGCCGTTGTAGGCGTAGCGCACCTGGCCGTTCATCACCTCGACCCGGAACACGTCCCCGGTGTAGTAGGCGCCGAAGTCGCCGCGGTGCGCGCCGCCCTCGTAGATCTGGGTGGCGGCGCCGCCGTGGGGGTACCAGGCGAAGTCGATGTCGGGGTAGCTCGCGGAGCTGTCCCCGTTGGACAGCCCGATCATGCGGTGGGTGTTCACCTCGGCGGTCTTGAAGAGCAGGTAGCCGTCGCCGGTGAGGGTCTCGATCGAGCTCGCGCCCCCGTCCCAGCTGGTGCCGCCGCCGCTGACCTTGTCGAGGCCCGCGCCGTCGTTGGTGTAGATCTCGGTGACGCCGATGAGGTTCTGCCAGGTGATGCCGGTGCAGTCGTCGGGGCAGCTGCCGCCGCAGTCGAAGCCCTCCTCGTCGCCGTTGACCACCCCGTCGCTGCAGGTCGGCGCCTGGCAGACGCCGGCCGTGCACACCGCGCTGTCGCAGTCGCGCGCGTCGCGGCAGACGTCGCCGGCGCCGCAGGCCGAGCAGACCGGGCCGCCGCAGTCGACGTCGCTCTCCTCGGCGTTCTGGAAGCCGTCGGTGCACGGGTGCTCGCGCAGGCGCACCTCGCCGGCGTAGTAGGGCAGGGCGTCGCCGCCGATGTGGCCGCAGCTCGACACCTCGGTGTAGGCGCCCGAGTAGTCGGTCAGCATCCAGACGCCGCTCGGGTTCATCGGCTGCTGGCCGCTGACGCAGGTCAGCTTGACGCCGCTCTGGCCGGCGTAGCTGTTGCCGCAGGCGCTGCTGCCGCTGTTGCCGCGCGCGAAGACGTCGAGGCGCCCGCCGGCGACCTCGACCCCGTCGGCGTTGACGGCGGTGACGCCAGCGAATGAGACGTCGGGGTTGTCGTCGCTGAGCGCGGTGGCCAGGGACGCGTAGTCGAGCGCCGGCACCTTGGCCCAGAACGTCGTCGGGCCCGGGTTGGTGGTGTCGTAGCAGTAGTACTGGACCCCGACCTCGGCGCTGGCGTCGGCCCAGACGTCGTCGAGGGCCTGGCTGAACTGGATGGTGTCGGCCTGGCCGGTGGTGTGGTCGGTCTCGAGCAGGCTGTGGGCGCCCGCCGCGGCGCGGAACTCGTAGTCGCCGGGCCAGCCGTTGGTGTCGGCGGCGCGGGCGACGACCAGCCAGCCGCCGCCGTCGGTCTCCTGGTCGCAGTAGACCGGCACGCTCGGGGCGGGGCCGCCGTCGTCGGGGTCGACGAAGAAGTAGCCGCTGACGGCCTCGCCGGCGTTCAGGTGCGCGACGCAGCTGTGGCGCGCGGGCCCGTCGACGCACGCGCTGTCCATACACACGCCGCTGGCGCAGACCGTCCCGCAGCCGCCGCAGTTGGCGGGGTCGTTTCGCAGCGCCGCCTCGCAGCCGGTGAGCACGTCCCCGTCGCAGTCGTCGCGCTCGGGCGCGCAGGCGAGCGCCCCGCAGACGCCGGCGTTACAGACCTCGCCCGCGCCGCAGCTGACGCCGCAGGCGCCGCAGTGGGCGCGGTCGCGCTCGGTGTCGGTCTCGCAGTCGTTGCCGCCGGCGCCGTCGCAGTCCGCGCGGCCGGCGCGGCAGACGAGGTTGGTGCCGGTGTCGGCCTCGATGGGCTTGGCGATGCGGTTGATGGTGCCGTCGGCGTGGTTGGCCCAGTAGAGGAAGCGGTCGTCGACGGCGACGCCGTAGGGGCTGCCGAGGGTCGAGAAGGTCTCGATGGCCCCGGTGTCGCGGCGGACGCGGCCGAGCGCCGTGCCGCTGCCGAAGTAGACGTAGCGGTCGTCGACGTCGAGGGTGTGGACGTTGACGCCGGTCGACGCGAGCAGCGTCGCGGCCCCGCCGCCGACCGGCAGGGTGTAGATGTCGCCGCTCGACGCGCTCAGAAACAGCGTGCCGGCGTCGACCACCAGGCCGCCGGTGTAGGTGGCGAGCCCGCTGACGACGGTGTCGACGCCGCCGTCGCGCAGCGAGAGCCGGCGCACCTCGCCCGAGCTCCAGCTCGTGTAGTAGAGGTCGTCGCCGCTGAGGGCGACGGGGTAGGGCGTCGGCTGGCCGTGGGCGAGGAGCTCGACCGGGCCGCCGGCCTTGGGCATGCGGTGCACCGTGCCCTGGGTGTAGGTCGTGAAGTAGATCCAGTCGGCGTCCACCGCCACGTCGTTGTTGTAGTAGCCGCTGGCGAGCACCTCGGCGCCGCTGCCGTCCTTGTCCGCGCGCGAGAGCAGGGCCGAGTCGCGCGCGCCCCAGTAGACCTTGTCGTCGTCGACGGCGACGCCGATGATGCCGGCGCCGGCGCCGCTGACGAGCACCGAGGGCTGACACGTGCTGCCGCTGCAGACGCCCCCGCCGCACGCCACGTAGCAGCCGCCGCAGTTGAGCGGGTCGGAGGCGGCGATGTTGGTCTCGCAGCCGTCGCTGTAGAGGCCGTTGCAGTCGTCGAAGCCGGCGGTGCAGGTCGGCGGCGCCACGCACAGGCCGTACTCGCACTGATCGCCCGGGGCGCAGTAGCAGCCGTAGTAGGCGACGACGAAGCTGACGACCGGGCCGTCGAGCGCGGTGCCGCCGATGACCACGCGCGGGACGGCGTAGTAGACGGTGTTGGCGTCGAGCAGCGGCGCGGTCCAGCTCAGCGTGAAGCCCTGGGCGGTGGGCGTCGCGGTGACGACCTCGGGGGTGGCGAGCGGCGAGCGCGGGTCGACCTCGGCGGCGATGAGCAGCTCGCCCGAGTCCGCCGTCGCGCCGATGACGTCCCAGGCGAAGGTCCCGGTGACCCCGCGCTCGACGCCGCTCGGCGCGGTGACCCACTGGAGGCACGCGGTGGCGACGCCGAAGTCGGCCGCGTAGCCGTCGAGGCTGCCGGAGGTCCCGCGGGTGTTCTTGATCCCGTCGGTCACCGCGACGTGATAGTCGCCCGCCGGCATCGCGCCGCCGTCGGGGAGGAAGCTGACCCGGTTGGCGCTGACGACGCGGGTGCCGGCCACCGCCGCGCCGAGGTCGTCGGTCACCGCGAAGGTCGAGGCGTCGATCGAGGCCGGATCGATGTCGCTCGAGAACCAGAGATCGATCTGCCCCTGAGCGCAGATCCCGGCGGTCCCGGGGTAGGGCGACATGCCGACGACGTAGGGCGGCACGTCGACGAGGGTGGCCGTGGCGCCGGCGCCGACGAAGGTCGTGGCGACGCCGTCGAGCGAGATGAGGACCTGGACGGCCGAGACGGGGACCGTGACCCCGACGCCGCCGTAGGTCCACGCCAGGGTGACCGGGTGGGCGGGGTCGCTGACGCTGGCGGTGACGGTGCTGCCGTCGGCGTAGCCGTAGACGAACACGCCCCCCGCGTAGGCGATGCGGGTGACGACCCCGGGGCCGCTCCACCAGACCAGCGTCGGCGCGTTGGGCGACGAGACGTCGAAGGCGTAGACCCCGCCGCCGGCGTAGGACACGTAGACGTAGTGGCCGATGACCACCATGTCGGTGACGACCCAGCTGCCGCCGGTGAGCTGCCAGGTGTACCAGGTCCACGCCAGCGTCGGCACGCCGCCGCTCAGCGCGAGCACGCGGATGACCCCCGTCGCCGAGACCGTGTAGAGGTGGCCGTTCGCGTACCAGACGCGGACGATGGTGCCGCCGCCGCTGATCAGCGGGTAGCTGCCGATGTAGGCGGGGTAGCCGTAGACCCCGACGGTGTAGCTGTAGAGGACGCCGCCCGCGGTGACGTAGAGGTGGCCGTCGACGACGATGACCGAGGTCGCGCCTGGGTGAGAGAGGGTGTGGACCAGGGTCGGGCTGCCCACGACGTGGACGTCGATGATGTGCACCTCGTCGCCGCAGGTCAGGTAGGCGTAGTCGCCGTCGACGACGACGTCGGTGCAGCCGTCGCGGCCCCCGCCCAGCGCCCAGCTGCCGATGTCGATGGGGTGGTTCGGGTCGCTCACGTCGAGGATGCGCAGGCCGCCGTACTCGAGGGCGACGTAGGCGTAGATGCCGACCTGGAAGACGCGCCGGATGATGGTGCCGTAGACCGGGTCGGGCGCGATGACGACGCCCCCCAGCGTGGTCCCGCCGGTGACCTCGACGCAGGCGCCCCCGTCGCAGACCGAGGCAGCCGTCGCCGGGTCGCCGTCGTCGCAGACGGTGCCGTTGCCGGCGGTCGCCACGTCGCAGGCGCCGGTCGCCGGGTCGCAGCTCGCGACCTCGCAGGTCGCCGGGGTGCAGCTCGTCACGCTGACCGGGACGCAGGCGCCGTCCTGGCAGAAGTCGCCGGTCGTGCAGAGGCTCTGGTCGTCGCAGGAGTTGGCGTCGTTGTTCGCGAAAGTACAGCCGTAATAGGTCGTGCAGCTGTCGTCGGTGCAGGAGTTGCCGTCGTCGCAGCGCGGGGCGAGGCTGCACGGCTCGGGCAGGACGGTGAAGGTCGTCAGCGGCCCGTCGAGGGCGCCGGCGGCGGTGGTCACCCGCGGGTAGGCGCCCCAGGTCGTCGGCGTCGAGGCGTCGGGGGCGGTCCACGCGGCGCTGAAGCTCGGGCCGCTGGCGCCGGCCGCGCTCGCCTGCCAGAGCGCGCGCGGGGTGCTCAGCGGGCCGAACACGACCTCGCCGGCGCTGGCCGCGCCGCCGACCGCGGCGAACCCGAAGGTCGCCGACTGGCCGCTCATGACGTTGAGCGGCCTGGCCGTCCAGGCGAGGCAGATCGGCGAGATCGTGAACGTGCGGGTCTCGGCGATGGCGCTGACGGTGCCGCGCACGTTGGCGACGGCGTTGATGGTGAAGGTGACCTCGCCGCTGAGCGTGGCGGTGGGCGTCACGGTCACGAGGTCGCCGGAGACGGCGCGGGTGACGCTGACCGGGAGGCCGGCGCGGGTGACGGTGACGGCGGTGGTCGTCACCGACGCCGGGTCGATGGCCGTCGAGAAGCGGAACCCGAACGCCTGGCTGCCGCAGGCCAGGGCGCTGCCGGGCCACGCGCCGAGCAGGATCGGCGGCAGGTCGACGAAGCGCACGACGGTGCCGAGGGCCCAGAAGGCGTAGCCGCTGCGGAAGATGTAGACGACGCTCGGCGTGCCGACGGCCCAGCTCTGGGCGATGACGTAGACGTTCGCCGGGTCGACGACGTTGACGGTGACGAAGGCGCCGCCGGCGTAGATGACCGCGAGCACGCCGTTGTGGACGTGGATGCCGACAATGGCGCCGGCGCCCGCGAGCCCCGCGACGTGACCGAGCAGGGCCGGGGCGCCGCGCACGTCGATGATGTAGACGCCGCCATCGGCGTAGGCGACGTAGGCGACGCCGTCGATGAGGGTGATGTCGACCGCGACGCCGACGTAGTAGGTCGCGACGAGGCGGACGAACGCTGGCGCGTAGATGTCGCTCAGGCCATACACGCCGACGGTGCCGTCGAGGTAGAGGACGTAGAGCCGCAGCCCGTCGACGTAGACGCGCACGAGGCCGGCGCCCGGGCCGACGATGACGGTCTCGTAGACCGGGACGAAGGCGACGCTGATGTCGTAGACGCGGACGTCGCCGTTGGCGAGGCCGAGGTAGAGGGCGTCGCCGACGACGACCAGGCTGACGGCGAGGTTGCCGGCGTCGACGGCGATGACGCCGACGTAGACGAGGCTCAGCGGGTCCGAGGCGTCGATGATCTGCACGCCGCCCACGCCGCAGGACAGGTAGACGGTCGTGCCGTGGACGGCGAGGGTGTCGCAGGTGCCGCTGCCGGTGTAGGTCCAGCGGCCGAGCTCGATCGGGTGGTCCGGGTCGGCGATGGAGCGGACGGCGAAGCCGACGCCGAGGGCGACGTAAGCGAGCTCGCCCTCGCCCTCGACGACGGCCAAAATACTCTCGCCGGGGCCGGCGGTGAAGCCGCCGAGGGTCGGCTCGACGACGAAGCTGACGACCTGGCTGCGCACGGTGACGCCGCCGACGACGGCCTCGGCCTGGGCGTACCAGGTCGTCGCCACGGCGACCTCCGGCGTCGTCCAGCTGGCGGGGCTGGCGCCCGCGACCTCGTAGAGCGGCGCCGAGGCCGGGCTCGGCGAGGTCGACAGCAGCAGGCGCTGGCTCGACGGGGCGCCGCCGGTGACGGCCCAGCCGACCCGGGCGACGGTGCCGCCGAGGACGCGACCGGGCGAGCTCGTGATGGTGACGCAGGCCGCGCCGACGTCGAAGCCGACGGTGGTCGCGATGGCGCCGGTGCCGCGCGCGTTCTCGAGGGCGTCGGTGACGCGCACGACGTAGGCGCCGTCGGTGAGGGGGGCGGCGGGCGAGAAGGTCACGAACTCGCCGCTGACCGACCAGCTGCCGGCGACCGCGGCGCCGGCTCGCTCGACGACGAGGCTGCGCGGGTTGACGCTCGCGGCGCGGACCGGCGCCGAGAACAGGAGCGCGAGCTCGGCCGCGCCGCAGGTCGCGCCGCCGTTGGCCGGCACGCTGGCGACGAGGAAGAGCGGCGGGTCGACGTAGCTCCAGGCGCGGCCGTAGGCGGCGAAGACGTAGCCCGAGGCGAAGATGTGGACGGCGGTCGGGGCGCCGCTCCGGATCGTCGACGACAGCACCACGAAGACCTGGCCGTAGCGCAGGCCGCCGATGATGAGGCGCCCGGTGCTGTAGACCAGCGAGATGAGGCCGCCGCGGACGTGGACGCGGACGATGTCCGCCCCGGCCTCGGGTGGGCCGTAGACCCAGAGCGCGACGGCGACCCAGCCGCCGAGGCGGATCTGGTGGACGTCGATGGCGACGAGGCCGACGCCGCCGCCGTAGGCGACGTAGGCGACGCCGTCGAGGACGACCAGATCGACCCCCGGCTTGCCCGGGTAGAGGCTGGCGACGGTCCGCAGCAGCGCCGGGTCGAAGCGCACGCCGAAGAGCTCCCAGGCGCACACGACGCCGTCGGCGAAGAGCGCGTAGAGGACGCCGTCGGAGGCGGTGACGCGGACGATGAGGGAGGTCGAGCCGGTGACGATGGTGCGCACGTAGACGGGACCGCGCGGGTCGGCGACGTTCCAGACGGCGATGTCGGCGCCGAAGGCGACGTAGAGGACGTCGCCATACAAAGTCAGGCCGAAGGCGCCGGGCTGGTTGATGACGTAGACGCGCACCGGCGCCGACGGCACGGAGACGTCGATGACGTGGACCCCGCTCGCGCCGCAGGCGAGGTAGACGTAGGGCGCGGCGGCGGCGACGGCCTCGCAGGTGCCGAGGCCCGGGTCGGCCCAGCGGCCGAGGACGACGGCGTGGGCGGGGTCGGTGACGTCGTGGATCGCGAGGCCGACGCCGGTGGCGACGTAGGCGTAAGGCCCGTCGTCGACGGCGTCGAGGATCGCGTCGCCGGCCACCCCGGCCCCGTGGGCCAGGGCGAGCCCGACGTCGACCCGGGTGATGGGGCTCCAGTAGGAGACGTTGCCGACCCGCACCTCGACGACGGCGTACCAGACCGCGGCGGTCGCGTCGGCGGGCACGTCCCAGATGGCGCCGAAGCCGCCGCCAGCGGCGACGCCCGTGACGGTCGTCGTGCGGGCGAAGGCGTCTCCCGGGTCGGGCCAGGTCGACAAGTGCACGTAGGTGGCGTCGGGGGTGACGCCCGAGACGGTCCAGCTGAGCGCCACCGGGGTCCCGGCGAGGACGGCGTCGGGGGTGGCCGACCAGCCGCCGCAGACGTCGGCGATCTCGAAGCTGGCGGCGTAGCCGCGGGTCGGCCCGGAGGTGGCGCGGAGGTTCAAGATGTCGGGTTGCGAGACGGTGACGGCCTTGGTCCCCGAGGTGTAGGCGCTGTCGGGGGTGAAGCGCACCCGCGCGTCGCTGGTCGTGCGCTGCCCGGGCAGGCCGGCCACGTCGACGGTGGTCGCGTCGACGGTGGCGCCGTCGATGGGCGAGGAGAACCACAGGTCCAGCGGCACGTCGGGGCAGGCGCCGCGGGTGCCGTCGCGGTGGGAGCTCGAGATCACGTGGGGGGGCACGTCGATGACGCGGAGGGCGAGGCCGGCGCCGACGAAGACCCAGCGCGAGAGCAGCCGCAGGCCGGTGGCGAGCCCGGTCCCGTCGGTCGATGACAGCACCCACGGCTTGGTCGGGATGGCCGCGGTGGCGACGAGGGTCTGACCGTCGGCGTAGAGGCACGCGAAGAGGCGGCCGACGACGCTGACGCGGACGAGCTGCGAGCCGCCGTCGTGCCACAGCACGATCCACGTGAACGGCCCGCTGACGAGCACGGCGCGGAGATCGATGATGTAGAGCCCGCCGCCGAGGAACGCGAGGTAGCCGAGGCCGTCGACGACCGCGAGGTCGGTGGCGACGAGGCCGCCGTAGAGCGGCGCGATGACCCGGACCCAGACCGGCGCGAGCGCGCTGATCGCGGCGTCGAACACGATGATCGTGCCCTGGCCGAAGTAGGCGTAGACGGTCGTGCCGTCGACGACGACGCGCACGATGGTGGTCGGGCCCTCGCCCAGCGCGCCGCCGAGCCAGGCGACGAAGGCGGGCGCGAGCGGGTCGGTGACGTCGTAGATCGCCACGCGGATCCCGACGCCGACGTACAGGGCGTGGCCCAGGATGGCGAGGGTCGTGGCCGCGCTGCTGGTCGTGATCGTGCCGATGGCGAAGGGCGCGGTGGGGTCGGCGACGTTGACGCACTTCACGCCCGCGTCGCCGCAGGCCAGGTAGACCACGTCCCCGTCGCGCGCGAGCTCGCGGCAGTCGAGCCCGGCGCTGCCGTCGGTCCAGGTGCCGACGACGACGACGTCGCTCGGATCGGACTGATCGCGGATCTCGAGGCCGCCGGCGCCGACGGCGATGTAGACCAGGTCGCCGTCCTCCACGGCGTCGTGGACGGCGCCGACCAGGGTGTCGCGGGGCTGCTCGTCGAGCAGCGTCCCGGCGGCCGGTGGGCAGGCGTCCCCGGCGCAGCCGTCGGGGTTCACGCCGACGCTGACGGTGCGCACCTGGCCGTAGTAGGTGACGCCGTCGATCTCGGCGGCGACGACCACCCAGAAGGTCGTCGCGGCGGTGACCAGCGGCGGCGTCCACCACGCCTCGTAGCCGCCGTCGCCGCCCGGGGTGGCGAGGCCGGTGACGGCGTCGAACGGGTAGTAGGGGCTCGTGCCCTGGACGTCGGTCGAGACGATGAGGCGGGCGCTCGTGGCGGCGCCGCCGGGCAAAGACCAGGTGAAGCGCACCGGCTGGCCGCCGAGCAGCGCCAGCGGCAGATCCGGCGTGGCGACGTAGCGCGCGCCGATCTCGAAGCTCAGGCGGTCGCCGACGAGCGGCCCGGGGTGGCCGCCGAGGTCGGCGACGCTCGCGACGAGCGCGAGGTAGGCGCCGACGTCGAAGGGGGCGCCCGGGGTCCAGCGCAGGGTGTCGGGGGACGGCTGGGTCAGGGTGCCGGCCCGCTGTCCCCCGGCGGCCGCGCTCAACAGCACGCTGACGGCGCCGACGCTGCCCGGGTCGAGGGCCTCGGAGAAGCGCAGGTCGATGGGATCGCCCGCGTAGAGGCCGATCGCGCCCTCGGGGGGCGAGGTGCCGACGAGGAACGGCAAGAAGTCGAGCAGCTCGAAGTCCACGCCGTAGGCGCAGAGCGCGACGCCCGTGCGGAAGACGGCGACGCCGGTGACCGTGGAGGCGGCGTAGGACGAGGTCAGGACCTTGGGGCGCGCGAGCAGGCGCAGGCTCAGGGTGACGTAGCGGCCGTCGGCGTACCCGAGGACCGCGTAGCGCCCGTACACGGCGAGGTGCAGGATGCGCGAGCCGCCGTCGTGGTACAGCACGACCGGGGCGGTGACGTTGGCCCCAAAGAAGTCGACGATGTAGAAGCCCGGCCCGTCGTAGGCGACGTAGACGACCCCGCGCTCGACGGCGAAGCCGGTCGGACCCGCGTAGCCGGCCCAGGTGTGGAGGGTGCTCGGCGCGCTGCGGGCGGTGGCGTCGAGGACGACGACCGCGCCCGTGCTCAGCAGGACGTAGACACGGTCGCCCCAGGCGCCGAGGCGGAACACGCTCGCCCCGCCGGTCGCGGCGGTGAAGGCGGCGTAGGCGAGCGGGTTGGCCGGGTCGGTGGCATCGTAGACGCGGACGTCGGCGCCGTCGCCGACGTAGAGCCAGGGGCCGAGCAGCGCCACGGTCGTCGCCGCGGTCGCGTGGGTGAGGGTGGCGAGCAGGGCCGGCGCGTCGGCATCGGTGAAGTCGAGGACCTTGACGCCCGCGGCGCCGCAGGCCGCGAAGACGTAGACGTGCGCGTCCACCTCGTGGACGGCGACCTCGGTGCAGTCGACGCCGCCCTCGCTCCAGGCGCCCCGGGGAGTTGGGGCGGTCGGGTCCTGGGTGTCGACCGCTGCGACGCCGCCCGCGCCCTTGGCGAGGTAGCCGATGGCGCGGCTGTCGTCGGCCCCGTCCGCGATGAGGCCCGTCGCCGGCAGGGACGCGGCGGCGAGCGGCTGGGACGGCTGGGCGCCCTCACACGCGCCCCCAGCGCAGGCGGAGACGCACTCGCTCAGCGGCGAGCAGGCGCCGGCGAGGGTGCACTGCGCGCCGTCGGGCAGCTGGCCGGTGGTGACGCAGGCGCCCGCCTGGCAGGTCCCGAGGGCGCACGGGTCGTCGAGGGCGCAGGGGCCGCCCTCGTCGCCGCAGGCGATCCCCGGCGCGGTCGAGACGACGCCGGTGGCGCACGCCAGCTCGTGGCGGTAGCTCGCGCCGGCGGCGCTGATGTAGGCCGAGTGGACCAGGCTCCCGGGGCCGTCGAGGGGGTGGTCACCGCAGCTCAGGGTGGCGCCGGCGCCCTGGATGGGCACGGCGTCCCAGACGATCTCGGGGCGGACGGCGCCCGGCGGGGTGTGGCCGTCCACGAACGCCTTCGACGTCGCCGTCGCGCGGGCGGTCAGCGTACACGGGGCCTCGCTCGTGTCGATCCCGACGGCCACGTTCCAGTAGCACTTCTCGAGCCCCGCAAACGCCTCGCGCCCGCGGTAGACCGCGGTCTGAAAGAGCGCCGGCGGGTCGGCGCCGATGTTGCCCGGGCCGGCGCTCGGGTCGACGAAGTAGGTGCGGTCGCCGCACCGCACCACGACGTCGTCGGCGAAGTAGAGCCAGGTGGGGGCGCCGTCGCCGGCGGTGCAGGCGAACCCGAGGACGGCCGAGGGGCCGCGCTCGCCGGCGCTCGGGTCGTGTAGGAACGCGTCCTGGCAGTCGAGCTTGGCCGAGCAGAAGATCTGGTCGAACTCGACCGCGACGTCGAAGAAGCCCTGCTGGGCGGCGCGGACCACGGTGATGTCGAAGTTCACCGGCGTGTCGGCGTTGTCGACGCAGGTCACCGGCTGGATGACCGGCGACGGGTTGCGGTAGGTCGCGGGGGCGACCGTGGCGCCGGCGCTGTCCACGAGCCGGTCGATGACGAGCTGCACCTGGTTGGGGTTCGAGGCGGCGTCGCAGCTGCCGACGTAGCTGAACGCGCCCGCGCCGTCGCCGTACTGCGACGAGCTGACGGCCTTGGTCCAGACCGTGTCGCCGGCGGCGTTGCGCACGGTCACGGTGTACTCGACGTCGCTGATCCCCGGCAGGCGGAGCGCCGCCGTGCTGATAGCGACGCGCGCGGTGTCCCGAGGTCCGTCCGGGGCCTCGCCGCACGCGGCGAGCGTGAGCAGCGCCGCGGCGACGGCGGCCCACGTAGCAGCCAACGCATTCAGTTGCACGCGCATCGTGACTTCCCGAATATAGCGAATGGTGGGGTGCGCGCTGGTCCAGCGCGCACCCTCAGGATGCTCCTCGCAGCTGGGAGACACAAGGAGCTTGGCGACCGCCGAGGGCGCGGCCCGCCCTGCACGCGCACGGTCTCGGCGCGCATCGTTGCCTCCAGCCGAGCTCAGCGCATTGAGCCAGCGACCCTCGGCGGGGGCCGACCGGCGAGGGCGACCGAGGAGCCCCCGATCGCGTCTATCCGATCGCGCGATTCAAAACCGGGGCTTCGGGGGACCGCGGTCGGTCGGGGCCCTACCGCCTCAGCTGGTGTGCTTGCGCGCCGCCACCAGCCAGGAGCTGTAGTGGAAGGCGCAGCGCGCGTGGTCCCGCAACGACCAAGGCACGTCCTCGATCGTCTCGAGGATCTCGTAGGCCAGGTGAGGCAGGAGCGGGGTCTCCCCGCGCAGGATCGCCAGCACCGCCTCGGCGCTCCCGAGGGCCGCCAGGGCCGGCACCGTCCCTCCGCCGAGCTGCTCCTCGGGCGCGGTGACCCCGTCCTGCCACGAGAACGGGCTCGCCAGCAGCATGAGCCCCCCCGCCCGCAGCACCGCGTCGAGCTGCCCCAGCAGGTTCACCGGCTCGCTCACCGTGTCGAGCAGGTTCACGGCCATCACGACGTCCGCGCACCCGGCGTGGACCGGCGGGTCGAGGGCGTTGCCGACCACCACCGTCACCCCGTCGAGCGGCGCCTGCACCACCGGGGCCGCCGACGCGAAGCTCCGCCCCTCGACGCGGACCAGCCGGGGCACCCCCTCGCCGGCGCACAGCGCCCGCGCCGCGCGCGCCCCGACGACGCTGCCATCGACCCCGATCACTGCGTCGCACACGGCGCGCAGCGATCCCAGGTCGGCGCCAACCGAGCAGCCAAATTCCACCCCTAGCGCCCCTCCCAGGGGGGCGTGCCAGGCGAGCGCATCCCGCACTGCAATACGGAGCGCGGCCCCCGGCTCCAGCGCCGTCGGGAGGTAGCGCGCGAGGTAGGTGAGCCCCTCGAAGGAGACCGCGTCGAGGGGCCGCACCGCGTCGTCTCCGACGGCGGCGAGGTACGCCTCGGGGTCGGCCATCAGGATCGGCACGCCGTCCGGCGTCCAGCGCACCGTGGACCACGGCCCCGACCCGGCGCCGTCCTCCGGCACGGGGACACGCAGGGCCGGGTGGGGAGCTCGCGGGTCGTCCATGCCCGCAGAGTAGCGCGGGCCCCCCGGAATGGACACCGCGCGCCCAACGCAGCGACGCCGAGCCCGCCAGGAGGGTCACCTCCGTAGCGGACTCGGCGTCAGCTCGAGCTCTATTCGCTTGGCCGCGAGGCCCGCGGACCCTACTCGGCCCGGTCGCGCACCTGGCGGAGCGCCGCGGGGGTCGCGTGCAGCTCGGAGACCCGGATGCGGTTCTGCGCCCGCGCCCGCCGCCGCCGCATCTTGTCCCAGGCGTCCGGCCGCACGCTCGCGTCGATCTCCTTGAGCTCGCGCTCGGCGCGGTCGAGCGCGGCCTTGCAGCGCACCACGTCGATCTCGTCGGGGTACTCGGCGGTCTGGGTCACGACCGTCACGACGTCCTCGTGGACCTCCATGAAGCCGTCGTTGGTCGCCAAAAACACCGTCTTGCCACCGGCGACGTAGCTGAGCTTGCCGATCGAGAGGCTCGTGATGAGGGGGCGGTGCCCCGGCAGGATCCCCAGCTCGCCGACGGCCCCCGGGATGGTGACCGACTGGACCTGCGTTTCCACCTTCGCCCCCTCGGGCGTGACCACGGAGAGGCGCATCGGCTACATCTCCTTGGCGGCCGCGACGACCTCTTCGATGGTGCCCTTCATGTAGAAGGCCTGCTCGGGGAGCTCATCGTAGTCGCCGTTGCAGATGCCCTTGAAGCCCTTGATGGTGTCCTCGAGCTTCACGTACTTGCCGGCGAACCCGGTGAACACCTCGGCGACGTGGAACGGCTGGCTCAGGAACTTCTGGATGCGGCGCGCGCGCGCCACGACCAGCTTCTGGTCCTCGCTCAGCTCGTCCATACCGAGGATGGCGATGATGTCCTGGAGATCCTTGTAGCCCTGGAGGATCTCCTGCACCTGCCGCGCGACCTGGTAGTGCTCCTCGCCGACGACGTCGGGCGACAGGATGCGGCTGGTGGAGTCGAGCGGGTCGACGGCCGGGTAGATGCCGAGCGACGCGAGGTTACGCGAGAGCACGGTGGTGGCGTCGAGGTGGGCGAACGCCGTCGCCGGCGCCGGGTCGGTGAGGTCGTCGGCGGGCACGTAGATGGCCTGCACCGAGGTGATCGACCCCTTCTTCGTCGAGGTGATCCGCTCCTGCAGCATGCCCATCTCGGTCGCCAGCGTCGGCTGGTAGCCCACGGCGCTCGGGATGCGCCCGAGCAGCGCGGACACCTCGGAGCCGGCCTGGGTGAACCGGAAGATGTTGTCGATGAAGAGCAGCACGTCCTGGCCGCGCTCGTCGCGGAAGAACTCCGCCACCGTCAGCGCCGACAGCGCGACCCGCGAGCGGGCGCCCGGCGGCTCGTTCATCTGGCCGTACACCAGCGCCGTCTTGCTGAGCACCGAGTTGCCCGTCTTGAGCTTCGACTCCGCCATCTCGTGGTAGAGGTCGTTGCCCTCACGGGTCCGCTCGCCGACCCCCGCGAAGACCGACACGCCGCCGTGCTCCATCGCGAGGTTGTTGATGAGCTCCTGGATGATGACGGTCTTGCCGACGCCGGCGCCGCCGAAGAGCCCGATCTTGCCACCGCGCTGGTAGGGCGCGAGCAGGTCGACGACCTTGATGCCGGTCTCGAAGGCCGACACGTTCACGTCGAGGTCGACCAGCAGCGGCGGATCCTTGTGGATCGGGTCGTAGCGCACGGCCTCGATGGGGCCGAAGCCGTCGACCGGCTCGCCGACGACGTTCTGGATGCGCCCGAGCGCGCCCTCGCCGACCGGCATCGAGATGGGGGCGCCGGTGTTCTGCACCTGCAGCCCGCGCACCAGGCCGTCCGTCGTGTCCATCGAGATGGTGCGGACGGCGTTGTCGCCGAGGTGCATCGCCACCTCGAGCACGAGGTTGAACTCGCGGTCGTCGATGGCCTTGTTGGTGACCCGCAGGGCCGTGTAGATGCTGGGAAGCCCCCCCGTCGGGAACTCGATGTCGACGACCGGGCCGATGACCTGGGTGACCGTGCCCATCGGGAGGGCGGTATCCGCTGCTGCTGCCATGGCTAATGGACCTCTCGCTGCGTCAGGGCGCTTGTGTGCGCGGGTTCAGAGCGCTTCCGCGCCGCTGATGATCTCGATGAGCTCGGTGGTGATCGCGGCCTGTCGCGCGCGGTTGTAGCTCAAGGTGAGGCGGTCGATCAGCTCGCCCGCGTTCTTGGTGGCCGAGTCCATGGCGCTCATGCGGGCGCCCATCTCGCTGGCCACGCTCTCGAGCAGGATGCGGAAGGTCTGCACGGTCAGGTGACCGGGCAGCACCGCGTCGAGGATCTCGCGCTGGGAAGGCTCGTAGATGAAGTCGGGGCGGTAGGTCCCCTCGTCGAACTCCGCCGGGACGATCGGCAGGAGCTGCTCGACGACCACCTCTTGGGTGATCGCCGACTTGAACTGGTTGTAGACCATGTAGATCGCGTCGAGGTCGTGCTCTTTGAAGCGCACGACCGCGTGCTCGGCGATCTCCGAGGCGCGCTCATGGGTGACGTTCTGCAGCACGTCCTCGAAGTACGTGTTGATGGTCACATCGCGGCGCTTGAAGTACTCCCAGCCCTTGCGCCCGACCACGTCCATCGCGATCTGCTCGTGGCCGGCCTCGTTGGCGGCCATATAGCGTTCCGCGGTGCGGTTGATGTTGGCGTTGAAGCCGCCGCACAGCCCGCGGTCGCTGGTGAAGATCAGCAGCTCGACGCGCCTGGGGGTCCGCTGCTCGAGCAGCGGGTGGTCCGACACGTCGGCCCGCGCCGCCAGCTGCGAGATGATGTCGCGGGTCCGGTAGGCGTAGGGCCGCAGCTTCTCGATGGCCTGCTGGGCCTTGCGCAAGCGCGCGGCCGCCACCATCTTCATCGCCTTCGTGATCTGCTGGGTGTTCTTTACCGTGCTGATCCGAGTGCGAATGGCTTTGAGGTTCGCCATGGTCGCGCCTACTTCTCGCTCGGCTTGAAGATGCCGGCGAACTCCTTGAGGATCTCCACCATCTGCTCGCGGACGGGGTCGGTCAGCGCGGCCTTCTTGCGCACGTCGGGCAAGAACTCCGGGTAGCGGGCCTCGACGAAGGCGAAGAGCTCGCGTTCGTAGCGCTTCAGGTCACGGACGGGGTAGTCCATGATGAAGTTCTCGGGGGCCGTACCCGCGAAGATGATGAGCGCCTGGCGCTCGTAGGGCATCGGCGCGTACTGGTTCTGCTTGAGCAGCTCGACGAGGCGCTCGCCCTTGGCCAGCTGGCGCTGGGTGGCGGCGTCGAGGTCGGAGGCGAACTGCGAGAAGGCCGCCAGCTCGCGGTACACCGCGAGGTCGAGCTTCAGGCTGCCCGAGACCTTCTTCATGATCTTCGTCTGGGCGGCCGAGCCGACGCGCGACACCGAGATGCCGACGTTGATGGCGGGGCGCACGCCCTGGAAGAAGAGGTCGCTCTCGAGAAATATCTGACCGTCGGTGATCGAGATGACGTTGGTCGGGATGTACGCCGAGACGTCGCCGGCCTGGGTCTCGATGATCGGGAGCGCCGTGAGGCTGCCGCCGCCGAGCTCGTCGTTCATCTTCGCCGCGCGCTCGAGCAGGCGCGAGTGGATGTAGAACACGTCGCCCGGGTACGCCTCGCGGCCCGGCGGGCGGCGGAGCAGCAGCGACATCTGGCGGTAGGCGACGGCCTGCTTGGACAGGTCATCGTAGATGATGAGCGCGTGCATCCCGTTGTCGCGGAAGTACTCGCCCATCGTGCAGCCGGTGTACGGCGCGAGGAACTGCAGCGGCGCCATCTCCGAGGCCGCCGAGCTCACCACCGTCGTGTACTCCATGGCGCCGGCCGCCTCGAGCTTCGCGACGACCTGGGCCACCGTCGACTGCTTCTGCCCGATGGCGACGTAGATGCAGTGAACGTCGGTGTGCTTCTGGTTGATGATGGTGTCGATCGCGACCGCCGTCTTGCCGGTCTGGCGGTCGCCGATGATGAGCTCGCGCTGGCCGCGGCCGATCGGCACCATCGAGTCGATGGCCTTGAGCCCCGTCATCAGCGGCTCGTGCACCGACTTACGGGCCATGATGCCCGGCGCCTTGAGCTCGACGCGGCGGCTGTGCTCGCTGACGATCGGGCCCTTGCCGTCGATGGGCTCGCCGAGCGAGTTCACCACGCGCCCGAGCAGGGCCTTGCCGACCGGGACCTCGACGATCTTGCCGGTGCGGCGCGCCACGTCGCCCTGACGGATGAGCTCGGCCTTGCCGAGGAGCGCCACGCCGACGTTGTTCTCCTCGAGGTTGAGCACCATGCCCTTGACGCCGTTGGGGAACTCGAGGAGCTCGCCGGCCATGGCGTTCTCGAGCCCGTGGACGCGGGCGATGCCGTCGCCAGCTGTGAGGACCGTGCCCGTCTCCTGGACCTCGACCTTCTTGTCGTAGTCGGCGATCTGGGTCTTGATGATGGAACTGATCTCGGCGACGCTGATGTTCACGGAGCTACTCCGGATTGCAGGCTTGGGCTGCCGGGCTTTTTGCGATTCGGCCGTGAGACCGCGGTGGAGCGGGCACCCGGCGCGGCCGATGCCGGCCGGGGGTTGAACTGTCGCTCGTGCTCAGACGAGCAAGTGCTCTCGCAACGACTGCAGCTGGGTCTTCACGCTGCCGTCGAGGACGATGTTTCCAATCTCGGTGACGACCCCGCCGATGAGCGACGGGTCGACCCGCGCGTCGAGCACCACGGTCTTGCCCGTGAGGCGCTGCAGCGCGTTCTGGATCCGCGCGAGGTCGCTGCGCTCGAGGGGCACGGCGCTCGTCACGGTGGCCCGCGTGCGGTTGGACAGCTCGTCCATCTGCGACGCGAACGCCTGGGTGATCTCCTCGACCTGCGCGATGCGCTCGTTCTCGAGCAGCACCAGCAGGAAGTTGCGGGTCGTGGGCGCGAACAGGAAGCGCGAGAAGATCCGGGTCAGGACCTCGCGCTTGTCCGCGAGCGGCACCACCGGGTTCTTCATCAGAGCCTGGAGGTCCTCGCTCGACGACCACGTCTGCGCGAACGACTCGAGCTGCTTGCCGATCACCGCGTGGTTCTTCGTCTCGGTGCAGAGCTCGACGAGCGCCTTGGCGTAGCGTCGAGCGATGGGCGATTCGCTCACGGGGTTGTCGTCCTTCCTCTAGGGTCGCTCAGGCGCGCTCGCGGGGGGAGGGGGCCTGACGGATATCGGCTGCGTCGTCGGCGCTGGGGCGTTGGACGCCTCAGGCCGCGAACTGGTCGAGCTTCTCGAGGCTCTCGAGCCCCTGAATGTAGTCGTTGGCCATCTCGCGCTGGGTGCCGGCGTTGAGCTGCGCACGGACCTTCGCCTCGGTGCTGGCGAGCACCTGGGCGACGACCTCGTGCTCGAGCTCGGCGCGGAGCTTGGCGGTCTCCTGCTGGATCTGCTTCTGCGCCGTCGCGCGCATCCGCGTCGCGCTCTCCTCCGCCTCGGCCAGGATGCGCGCGCGCTCACGCTCGCCGTCCGCGCGGAAGTCCTCGCGGATCTTGGCGACCTCGGCCTCGAGCCCCGCCATCAGGCGCTTGTACTCGGCGAGCTTCGCGTCGGCCTCGGCCTTGAGGCGGCCCGCCTCGACGAGCTCGGCCTTGGCCTGATCGTGGCGCTTCACCAGGAAGTCGCGGGCTCGCGGCAGCGCCCAGAAGTAGAGGACGAGCAGCAGCACCACGAAGTTGAGGATGTAGAAGGCCTCGGCCAGGCCGAACTGCCCGTGGGCTTCGCCGTGCTCGGCGGCGAGCGCGGCGGCGGGCGTCAGGGTCGCGGCGGCGGCGCCGAGGGTGGCGAGCGCGCGGTTGAGCACCGTGGTCATGCCTTCCCTCCGGTCTGCTTGACGAGCTTCACGGAGAGCGCCGTCGCGAGCTGCTCGACGTGGGGCTTCATCTCGGCGCGGGCCTTGGCGGCCGCGGCCGCCAGCTCGTCGTTGCTGCTCGCCACCTCGGCGGTGACCTCTGCGCGGACCTTCTCGACGGTGGTGCGGGCGGTCGCGACGGCCGCCTCGCGGATCTGGTCGCGCACCTCGACCGCGCTCTGGCGAGCGACGGTGTGCTGCTTCTCGTACGCGAGCTGTGTCTCGGCGGCCACGATCTCTGCCTGGGCGGCGGCGTCGCGCGCCCCCTCCATGCTGGCGTAGCGCTGCTCCTGCGACTGCATCATCGGGCGCGTGATGAGCTTGGTCAGTAGGAACGCGAAGACCAGGAACAGCCCCAACATGAAGGCGATGCTCCAGTCGAGGTCGACGAGGCGTGCCCCGAGTAGCGTCTCACCTAGGGCGCGAGCGTTGTCCAGCATTCCGAGTGGCTCCGTGGGCCGGTCAGGGGAGGCGGGAGGCCCCCGAAAGCGGCACGGACCTAGCACACGCACCCAGGTGGGTCAAGGCCTTGATGAGCGCGGCGGCCGGCCAGCCGGCGCGTTCGCTGGCTGGACGCCGGCCCGGGTGCGTCGTGATGACGCAGGGCGTCGGGTCCCGCGTCACAGCCGCCCGCCGGGGTCTCCACTGCCGGGGCAGACGCGGACCGCGGACACGTCGTCGATGAAGGCGCCCTCGCCGTCGTTGGCCTCGGCGTCGCCGGTCGCGAAGCGCCACCCGAGGCGCACCACCTGCCCGGCGAACGGCCCGAGGTCGATGGACACCGGCCACCAGGCGCCGCCCGAGGTGCCGCCGATCGCGCGCGAGTCCCAGACCACCGCCGGGGGCAGGGACACGGGGGCGCCGGTGTCGACGGCCACCACCGCCTCGAGCAGATCGAGGCCGGCCGGGTTCAGCGGGTCCGGCGCACCGTCGAACTCGGTCGAGAGCCACACCCAGAAGGTCCAGGCCGGAGCGTCGGGCGGCGGGACCAGCGGAGGAGACCAGACCTCACCGCTCGCCGCCTCGCCCGCGGGGGCTGTCTCGGCCGCCCCCGGGACCCCGAAGCGCAGGGCCCCTTGGCCGCCGTGGGCGCGACGCTCGGAGCGGTGCCAGGCCCCGACGGTGGGGGCGTCGATCCGCCAGTCGGGGCCGAGGTCGACCTCGAAGGCGGCGGGCGGCGGGAACGCCTCGGCGGGGGTGCAGCACTCCGCGGTCAGCGTGCGGGTCACCTCGCACCGCCCTGCATTGCACACGCCAGTGTCACATGGATCCGATGTGGCACACTGATCGTCCGTGTTGCACTGCACGCAAGGCGCGCCGGGCTCGGGGGCGTGGCTGACGCACAAGGAGTCCGAGGAGGGTGTTATGGCGGTCACCGTCCCCTGGGCGCAGGCGGTCGGCGCGGGGCACCCGCGGTCGCTCGCGCACGGGGGGAAGACCCGCAGGGCGCCGAGATAGACCCCCTCGTGGTCGTTGTCGCGGCCGTCGACGGTGTCGAAGGCGACGCGCAGGCGCACGGTGCGGCCGGCGAGCTCGCTGAGGTCGACGAGGACCGGGGTCCAGGTGCGGGGCGCCGGCGGGGTCTGGCGCGAGGACCAGCGCGGCCACAGCACCCCGGCGTCGTCGATCGCGCTGACCTCGACGCCGTCGTAGGTCGCCCCCGCGGGCCGCCCCGAGCGCTCGAGGTCGAGCCACAGCCAGAGCTCCGCCACCGCCGGGCGGTCGACGGGCAGAAGGACGGCCCCGGAGTCGAGGCTCAGCCGCACCGTGTCGGCCTCGGCCGCCGGGTCGAGGGGGCGACAGGCGGCGTCGAGGGGGCCGCTGTAGTACGTCGGGCAGACGACGTCCCCGGCGTGGAGCGACGGCCCGCCGCCGAGCCCGCGGCGCAGCGTCGGGTGCCAGGCGACCCGGTCGTCGGGGTCGGAGTCGGCGACGGTCACCTGCGACAGGGGATCGGTCGTGAGGTCCAGGTCCCAGAGCTCGGGCGCGCCGCAGTCGGCGTCCGGCAGCCGCAGGGTCTTCTCGCAGCCGCCCGCGACGCAGGTCTCGGCGCAGGTCGCGGCGTGCAGCGGCGTGCTCACGGCGCACGGGCCGGGGACACTGCAGCAGTCGGTGAGCGCGCGCGCGACGCAGGTGCCGCTGGCGCAGACGCCGACGTAGCAGCAGCCTTGGATGTGGGCACAGTCGAGGTCTCCGCCGCACGCGGTGGGCTCGCCCACGTCGGGGAGCGGCTCGATCGGGGCGTCGCCGTCTTGCACCGCGGTGTCCGAGACTACGTCTGGAATATCGGCCGAAAGCGACCCGGGCGGCACGTTGATGGTGCAATGCAGCATGGCCGCGGCGAGGGCCACGACCGGGACGAGCGGCACCCACCACGGGGGGCTTTGGCGCGACCTGTTCATCGCGCGCAGTGTAGCTGAACCACCGGCGCCGATCCCGTTCGCATTTACGACACACCCTCGTCCCCGTTCGTGGACGCAGACGCCCTCGCCAGCTCGCTTCTCCAAATAGGGGTCATCCAAATAGGGGTCAGGCACCCTCACTTTTCACTTTTGCGTCCGAAGTGAGGCGCGCAGCCTGTGGGTGTCGCCGCAAAAGTA
>PHBI01000058.1 GCA_002841945.1 Deltaproteobacteria bacterium HGW-Deltaproteobacteria-14 | reverse complement strand
CGGTGAGCGCCGCCGGCGGCGCCGCCGGCGCCGAGGTGGAGCCTGCACCGGCCCGGGGCGCCGCGCTGGGGCCCCTGCCCGAGGGCCCGGTGTCGCTCGACGAGGTCGTCGTCCGCGGCAGCGGAGGGGTGGTGGTGCTGCACCAGGGGGCGGCGCGGCCCATCCGCGTCACCGGCGACCGCGCCCGCGTGACCGGCGCCCTCGAGGACGGCCAGCTCTCGTTGCTGATCGTGCCCGCGAGCGATCCCCAGGAGACCCTCGAGGTGCATCTGTGGTCGCCCGCTTGGTCGACCCTGAGGGTCGCGGGCGCGACCACGGTCAGCAGCGCCGAGCCGCTCGAGGTGGGCGATCTGTCGGTCGGGCTGAGCGGCTCGGCCCGGGTGGAGCTCGCCGTCCGGGGGGACGCGGTCACGACGTCGCTGCGCGGGTCGAGCGAGGCGACGCTGAGCGGGGCCGTCGAGCGCCACGACGCCCGCGCCTCGGGGGCGTCGCGCCTCGCCGCGGCCGGGCTCCGGACGCGGGCCACGGCGCTCACGGTGGTCGGCACGAGCGAGGCGGCGGTGTTCGCCACCGGCGCGCTCGATCTGCGCAACGAGGGCGCCGGCGAGGTGATCTACGGCGGCGAGCCGGAGGAGATCACGCGCGCGGGTCAGGGGACGATCCGCGCCAGCGACTGATCCGGGGCGCCGGGCGCGGTTCAGAGTTCGTGACTTCTTGCCGAAGTGGGACCCAGCTCCCATCGTGTCGGTCGAGGACCTGCCGTTGCTTGGCTCAGGGCTCGCGAAAGGCGTCCGGGTCGACGTCGAGGCGCTCGGTCAGGCGGTAGAGGCGCTGGCGCGAGAGGCCGAGCTCGCGCGCGGCCGCCGCCACGTTGCCCGCGTGGCGCGCGAGGCTCTCCCGCACCCGCTCGGCGTCGAGCGGCGCGCTCTTCGGGGAGGGGCCGCTCTGGGCGGCGGCGACGAGGCTCGCCTGGGCGTCGAGCGCGGCTTGCACGCTCGGCACGAGGTCGAGGCTGCGCGCCTCGGGCTGCGCGATGGACGCGGTGGTGAGGACGTTGACGAGGCCCCGCACGTTGAGCGGCCACGGGGCGCCGAGGAGCGCCGCCATGAGCTCGGGTGAGACGTCACGCGGGTCGCCGTCGCGCGCGAGCAGCGCTCGGGTGAGCACCCCGAGGTCCTCGAGGCGCTCTCGGAGCGGCGGCAGGCGGATCGTCCAGCGCGCGAGCCGCGCGTAGAGGTCGGAGCGCAGGCGTCCGTCGCGCACGGCGGCTTCGACGTCGCGGTTGCTGGCGGCGACGACCCGGGTCGCGACCGGCACCTCGGCGCTCGCCCCCACCGGCCGCACGGCGCGCGCCTCGAGGACCCGCAGCAGCCGCGCCTGCACGCGTTCGTCGGTCTCGGCCACCTCGTCGAGGAGGACGGTGCCGTCGTCGGCGCGCTGGAAGAGCCCGTCGTGGGCCCGCTGCGCGCCGGTGAAGGCGCCCTTGACGTGCCCGAAGAGCTCGCTCTCGAGGAGCTCCCCGCGGAGCGAGGCGCAGTTGACGGCGAGGAAGGGGCCGCGGCGCCCGCTGCGGCGGTGGAGCTCGCGGGCGACGACCTCTTTGCCGGTCCCGCTCTCGCCGAGGAGCAGGACGGTGTGGCCGCTGCGCGCGACGAGCTGCGTGCTGGCGTCGACCTCGGAGATGGCGGCGCTCACCCCGACGAGGGTGTCGGCGCGGCCCGCCCGGGGCGGGGTCGGGACGAGGCCGAAGACGATGAAGCTGGATCCGAGGCGGATCACGTCGCCGGGGGTGAGGAAGTGGTCAGAGACGCGCTGGCCGTTGACGTGGGTGCCGTTCTTGCTGCCGCGGTCCACGACGCGGTAGCCGCCCTGGTCCTGGACCAGCGCCCCGTGGCGGCCGCTCATGCGGGGGTCACCGAGGGGGCCGCCTGGAAAGAGCGGCTCGTCGCGGCCGAGGAGGAGCGCGGTGCGCCCGGCGAGCGAGACCTGCTCGCCGGCGCGCGCGAGGCCGCCGCTGTAGACGAGGGTCAGCCCCGGGTGCGGTCCCGCGAGCTCGGCGTCATCGCCGGGGGAGTCGGTCAAGGTCAGGGTCACGGCGTCAGGCTAGCAGGTCGCGGGGTGTCTGGGGAATGTGTCCGCGCGGACACCGGGCGGACGCCCGCGGACGCCGGTCCGACGCGTCAGCGACCGCTTCCCGGGATCGAGCGGTTGGCTCAGAGCGGCCAGCGGTGCGGCTGCCGGGGGCGCGGGGGGGGGCGTCGCGGAGTTGGCCCGGACCTTGCGATAGGGATCGCGGTGCGACCGGCAGAGACCCGGTCGCCCCCTCCAAGCCCAGGGACCGCGCCATGTTTCGAGCCTTCATCCCCGCTGGTCGTCGCCGCCTCCGCTACGGGACGGTCGGGTGCATCGCCTGTGTGCTCTTCGTGACCTCCCTGCTGGTGGCGGGCGCCGTGATGGCGCTCAACCTCGGGAGCCTCGCCGGTGGGGCGCACGACCGGCCGTCGCCGCCGAGCACGACGACCTCGCCGGCCGCCCAGCGCGTCGAGAGCGCGCTCATCTCCATCAGCGAGCGGAGCTGCGACGGCGTCGACCGCGCGCGACCGGTGCGCTACGGTGACCCTTCAGCGGCGGCGGACGCGCAGCGCGCCTGCCTCGACTCGCGAACTCACTGAGGCTCCCATGCTGTCGACCCGGGTCATCGCCCTGCTCGCGCTCGTCGCTGCGGCCTGCGGCGGCGCAGGATGGGGCGCTCCCCGGTGAGACGCCCGCCGTGCCTCCGACGGTGATCCCCGCGCCGACTCCGCAAGCCGAGGCCCCGGATCCGGTGGTCGCTCCGATGCCGCCTACCGTCGCCGACGCCCTCGAGGCGCGCGGGATCCGCATCACCGCCGACGGCATCATCGGTCCCGGCTTCATGATCACCGACGACGGCATCATCGCGCCGGGGGTCGAGATCACGAAGAACCGGCTCCGCGTCATGATCGCGGCGGACGGGCCCGAGCTCGAGGGCCTCAAGGGGCAGCTGAAGGAGCTCGAGGCGCTGCTCGAGAGCACCTCCAAGGCGCACGTGGGGTTGGTGCGCGACGGTCACCTGCGGATCGGCGACATCGAGCTCGCGATCGGCGACGACGGCGACATCGACATCGACATCGATCTCGAGGCCGACGAGCTCGAGCAGCTCATCGGCGAGGGGAGCGCGGTCCGCGTGAACCTCGGCGAGATCCTCGAGTGGGCCGCGGCGGGCGACGACAGCGACGAACACGAGGTCGTCGCGGGGGCGCCTCAGCGCTTCACGTGCGGCGAGGGCGACTGCGCCGAGGCCTGCGCGAAGGGCGAGCGCTGCGTCGCCTCGTGCGCGGGGGGCGGCTGCCGGCAGACGTGCGGTGACGGCGCCACCTGCCGCCTCACCTGCGCTGGGGGGGACTGCTTCCAGCGCTGCGAGGGGGGGGCGACGTGCAAGCTCACCTGCGCCGGGGGCGGGTGCCGTCGCGCCTGTGCGACGGGCGCGAAGTGCGAGACGAGCTGCCTCGGCGACGACTGCTCGGGCCCGGAGTGAGGGATCACGGGAATCGGAGCTCGTCCATGAGCGCCTCGACCTCGTCGAGGATGTCGACCTCCTGGTCGAGCCGGCGGAGCGGCCCGGCGAGGCCGTTGGCCAGCTCGGAGAGGCGGGGGGCGCCGAGGCGCGCGGCGTCGAGGTGGAGGTTCTCGGCGGCGAGCGCGAAGCCCTCGACGGTCACCCGCACCCGCGTGAGCTCGGCCTCGAGCTGGTCGAGGCGGCGTTCGCGGGCCCGCAGGAGCTCGAGGTTGCCGCCGATCAGCTTGCGCAGGCGTGGCTCGCTCGCGCGGCTGGCATCGAGCTCTGCGGCCGCGATGCGGGCGCGGATCTCGGCGCGCCCCGGGGTGACCTCGGAGAGCGTCCGCTGGAGGCGCTGGGCGCCGGCGGCGAGGCGCTCGATGTCGGCGAGGCCGTCGCGGAGGGCCGCGCCTGGATCGACGGTCGCGTGGGGGTCCGCGGGGACGTTCGCGAGGTCCCGCTTTGCGAGGGCCGCCGCGTCACGGCAGCGGGTGATGAGCGCGTTCCATGCGGGGTCGCCGGTGGGCTCGGGGGGCGAGGAGCGCGGCGCGACCTCGGTGCCGACCGGCGCCGGGAGACCCAGGGTCTGGCGCGCGGCGGTCAGGGCGGCGGCGTTGTCCTCCTTCCAGGCCTTGTAGCCGAGCCCGTGGAGGGCGAAGGGGATGCCCCAGGAGGCGACGACGTAGGCGAACCACGGGTGGAACGACGGATCGCCGAGGCTCGTCATGACGTTGATGAGCAGGAGACCGCCGTTGACGGCGAGGAAGCTGCGCAGGTGCTGGAGCCAGCGGCGGCGCTTGCGCTTGGCCTTCTCGACGAGCTTCTCCTCGGGGCTCCGGTGGCGCCGCGTGAAGGGCCAGACGCCGCGCCGCTTCGAGGGCGGCGGCTCCGAGGACCGAGGGGAGGGCGCGTGGCGGATCGCCGGCGGCGACGGGAGGGGGATGAGCGCCGGGCGCGACGGTTGCGGGGCGTCGACGGTCTGCGGTGCCGCGGTCCGTTGGGGGGCGGTGGTGGGGTCGGGGGGGAGCTCGCCGCGCGCGAGGGCTTCGAGGACCTGAGCGACTGTGCGGGCGTCGGCGGGGCGGTCACGCGGGTCTTTGGCGAGGAGGTCTGCGACGAGCTGGGTCAGCGCTGGGGGGGCGCTGGCGCCGGCCGGGAGAGGGCTCGGGAGTGGTGGCGCGGGGGCGAGCAGGTGGTCGGCGAGGAGCTTGGCTCGCGCCTCGGCGCCGAAGGGGGGGTGTCCGGTGAGCGCTTCGAAGAGGATGCACCCGAGGGCGTAGAGGTCGGCGCGGTGGTCGACGTCGCCGCCGGTCGCCTGTTCCGGGGCCATGTAGGCGGGGGTGCCGAGGGCGGCCCCGTGGGCGGTGAGGGTCTCGGTGGCGGGGTCGCCGCCGAGCTGCTTGGCGATGCCGAAGTCGGTGACCTTGACGAGCTCGCTGCCGTCGCCGGTGGTCAGCACGATGATGTTGGAGGGCTTGAGGTCGCGGTGGACGATGCCGGCGCGGGAGGCGTCGATGAGGGCGCGCGCGACGGGGGCGAGGAGGCGGCCGGCGACGGCGGGGGTGACGGGGCCGTGCTGCTGGAGCCAGGCGCCGAGGGTCTCGCCGCGGAGCAGCTCCATGGCGATGTAGGGGGCGCCGGTGTCGTCGTCGACGCCGAAGTCGAAGACCTGGACGACGTGCTGGCTCGTGAGGCGGGTGGCGGCGCGGGCTTCGCGATAGAAGCGGTGGAGGTGGTGGCGATCGTGGGCGTGGCGGGGCTGGAGGAGCTTCAGCGCGACCTCGCGGCCGATGCTGAGCTGAGTCGCGGCGTAGACGCGACCTGCGGCGCCCTCGCCGAGGAGGCGCTCGGCGCGGAAGCGGCCCCCGATGATCCGGCCGAGGGCGGGGTCGTCGGCGTGGGCGAGCTCGAGGTCGGCGCGGATCGTGGAGACGTGGTCGATGGGGCACACCTCCGCATCGAGGTAGGCCTCGCAGAGGGGGCAGAAACGCGCGGCGGTGGGGGGATCGGTCGACATGGGGGCGGGCGTGGTCCTCGGCTGTGGCGTCGATACAACAGCGCAACGGGCGTGGCCGCAAGGGCGGTGGGGGTTCGGGATTGCGCGGGTGGGCGGCTGGCGGGCCGCCGGTGGTGCGGCGTGGCCCCGATGTTTGCGAGCGAGGTGCGGTCCAGCCTATGGTCGCGGTCGGAGGGCGTGATGCGACGAGTGTGTTTGGGGCTGAGTCTACTCGCGATGGCGTTCGCGGGGTGTGCGGACGGGGCGACGCAGGGGGGCGCTGCGCTGCCCGCCGGCCAGTGCGTCGGGCCGGCGGCGTCCGACCAGGCCGCGAACCAGACGGCGGGCGCGTTTGCGCTGGAGGACTTCCAGCCAAAGAGCTGCGGCTACGGGCAGGTCTATGGGCTCGAGCGCTTCGTGGGGAAGGCGACGCTGGTGTCCCTGCTGGCGGGCTGGTGAGGCTACTGCGTCTCCCAGGCTGGGAGGCTCGAGGCGATGCGCCAGGAGCTGGTGGACGCGGGTCACGACGTCAACATCGTGTCCATCCACGCGGCTAGCGCGGCGGCCAACCAGGGTGCGCTGATCGACGAGTGTGCCTTCCCGCTCCTGCAGGACACGGCGGAGGTGGACGCGTGGGGGCAGCTCGGCGGGCAGAAGGACGACTTCTTCGTGCTGGACGCGGCGGGCGACGTCGTGGCGCACCTGGTGCTCGCGGAGGTGAACACGAACCTCTCGACCGACGACGGCTACGCCAACGTGCGCGGCGCGCTGCTGGCGGCGGAGCCAACGCCGTGAGTGGCGGCGCGCGCGTCGAGCTGGTGTGGGAGGCGTCGTGCCCGCACGTGGAGGCGGCGCGGGAGGTCGTCCGGGAGGCCCTGGCGGCGGTCGGTGTGCCGGAGCGGTGGAACGAGTGGCAGATCGGCGTGGACACGTTGCCCGCTCACGCGCGCGGCTACGGGTCGCCGAGCGTCTTCGTGGATGGACGCGAGGTGACCGGCGCCACGGCGGGGGACGCCGACGACTGCTGCCGCGTCTACCGGGGCCCGACCGGGCTCGGCGGGGTACCGACGGTGTCCGACGTCATGCGCCTGCTGGACGTCATGCGCCTGCTGAGCCGATCGGCCCGGCGGGCGACCTGAGCCGATCGGCCCGGGCACGGCCCGCCCGGGCACGGCCCGCCCGGGCACGACCGACAGTTGTTTTTCGGGGCACGGTTGGCGTGGGTGTCGGATGGCCGGGAGGGGCGTGATTCGGCCGCGAGGGGGTGCCGCGCGGGGTCCCATCGGGCGTCCCGAGACGGCTGATGGCGCATTCAGCGCCCTGAACGCCCCCTGAACGTCGCAAGATCGGGCGGAGGGCGCACCTCGGCGTCGCGCCCCTGGGTGGGTCGCTGGCTCAGGCCGTGGCGACGTCCGGCGCGAAGGGGGCACGCCACCCCACCAGCACCGCGAGGAAGCCCGGGGGTGGGCGGCGGGAGGCCTGGTGGAGCTCACGCATCCGCCACGTCCCCGGCGGAAAGAACACCTGGCGGTCATCCCCACGCCAGGCCTCCAACGCTTCCCTGTAGCGCCACCGGAAGGTCTGAATCGCCGCCAACGCCGCCTGGCACGTCTCGCGCGCCCCCGCGACCAGCGGCTTGACCCCACGCCGGGCCTCGGGGGTCCGCGGCCGCGACCACCACCGCTGCCTGAGGACGCCCCGAGCCCCGAGGAACGGACGCTTGGCCGCGTTCTGGACCGCGCGCAGCCGCGCCTCCTCCTCACTCACCCGGCGCCCAATCCGCGCGGCGAACTCCGCCGCCGCCATCCCCTCGTGCGTCGGCGGCATCGCGTAGCGGAGCTCGGCCTCCTCGGGCATGCTACCATCCGGCCGAAAAAACCAATCAGGACGACGCACGACCTTGGGCGGACCCACCCACACCTGCGGGCTGCTCCGCACGCCGGGCCAATCACGCCCGCGCTCCACCAACCCCGCCGCGACCGCGTTCGCCAGCACGTAGACGATCTTCCGCTCGACCGCCTCCGCGTCCAGGAGGACCTCGACGTGTACCTGGTCTCCGTCCCAGAACCGCCCCCGCCTCCCCCTCCTGCAATTCACCACCCGCGCGACCAGGCTGTCGAACCACTGCAAGAACGCCGGATATCGCCCCTCAGGGTCGGCCAGGATGAGATGGTAGTGGTTCGAGAGGAACGCGGCGGCGACGATCACCACCCCGAACCGCGCCATCCCCACCGCCATCAGGTACTCCAGCGCCGCGCGCACGTCGGCGTCCGGACGCATGAAGAAGCGCCGGTCGATACATCGCCGGGTCACCATGACAACGGCCCCCGGCACTACGGGCCTCGCAACGGACATCTCTTGTTCTTTGCCGTCGAGGTCCCGTTTCGTTCCGCATTTTCTTTCGGCCGCTCGAGAAACCACCCACCCGAACGCTCGAGGCGGCGCTCCTCGGCGCCTGCTCCACCGCTGCAGGCGTGAGGCGCCGCGCCACCCCAAGCCGCCGCGAGTGACAACCAGGACACGAGGCGGTACGGGACGTCCATGGACGCGCGCTCCACCGACATCCGCGGCCGGGCCATGTGCTACCGCTGCTTCAAAGTCGCGGCCGCCTGCGTCTGTGGCGACATCCTCCAGGTGGCCAATCGCACCGGCGTGATCGTCCTGCAGCACCCGCGCGAACGCCACCATCCCTTCGGCACCGCCCGCTTCGCGAGGCTCGGCCTCGAGCGGGTCGAGCTCCGCGAGTGCTCCCCCAAACACCCCGCGTCCATGGCCCGCGCGTCCGCCCTCCCCCCCGACACCGCGTTCGTCTACCCCTCACCCGACGCCCGCGACGTCGAGGACATCCCGCCCAGCGAGCGCCCCGCTCACATCGTGGTCGTCGACGGAACCTGGCACCACGCCCACAGCATCCTCCACGCCGCCCCCTGGCTGCGCGCCCTGCCGTGCGTGCGGATCACCCCTCGACACCCCAGCGAGTACCGCGTCCGGCGCGAGCCCCGCGGCGAGTGCCTGTCCACCATCGAGGCGATCGTAGCCACCCTGCGCGCCCTCGAGCCAGATACCCAGGGGCTCGACGGCCTGCTCGACGCCTTTCGGGCGATGATCGACCGCCAGGTCGCGGCGAGCCCATGCCTGCCCCTCCCCAGGCCGACCCCGCGAGAGGCCTGAAGCCCCTACCCGACTCTACCCGACACCGCACGCGCCGCGCTCAGCGCCCCGCCACCTTGATGGGGTAGATCCCCGAGAAGCACGCGCTGCAATGCCCCCCGGGGCCCCCGGTCACCCCCTCCATCACCGCCCGCATCAAGCCGTCGTGGGACAGGTAGGCGAGCGTGTCAGCGCCGATGTGATCGCGGATCCCCGCGACGTCGAGGCGGTGCCCGATGAGCTCCTCGTAGGTCCCCATGTCGACCCCCATGAAGCACGGGTGGCGCACCGGCGGCGACGACACCCGCACGTGCACCTCGCGCGCCCCGCCGTCGCGCAACATCGACACGATCTTGCCCGCCGTGTTCCCGCGCACGATCGAGTCGTCCACCATCACCACGCGCTTGCCCGCCAGGTTCTGGTCGATGGCGTTGAACTTCAGCCGCACACCCGCCTTGCGCAGCTCGTCCGTCGGCGCGATGAACGTCCGCCCGATGTAGCGGTTCTTCATCAGCCCCTCGTTGTACGGCAGCCCCGACTCGCTCGCGTAGCCGATGGCCGCCGCGACCGAGCTGTCCGGCACCGGGATCACCAGGTCCGCCTCACCGCACGGCGCCTCCCGCGCCAACTCCCGCCCGAGGCGCTGCCGCGCCTGGTGCACCATCTGCCCCTCGAACCGCGAGTCCGGCCGCGCGAAGTACACGTACTCGAACACACACAGCGACGCCGGCCGCGGCGGGACCGGCGCCTGGTGCGCCGTGATGCCGCTCTTGTCGATGCGCACGACCTCGCCCGGCCGCACCTCGCGCAGAAACCGCCCGCCGATCGTCACGAACGCCGACGACTCGCTCGCCGCCGCCCACCCCCGCCCGTGCTCGGTCTCGAGCTCGCCCAGGCACAGCGGCCGGAAGCCGTACGGGTCACGCACCGCGAACAGCGCCCCCGGCGTCAGGATCGTCAGCGAATACGCCCCCTCCGCCACCGCCATGAAGCGCGCGATGCGCCCCTCCCAGTCCGGCGCCCCGGGCGTGCCACCATCCGTTGGCGCCGCCAGCAGCTGCGCGATGACCTCGGTGTCGCTCTCGCCGACCAACCCGACCCCGCGCGCGAGCAGCCCCTGACGCAGCTGACGCGCGTTCGTCAGGTTGCCGTTGTGCGCCACCCCGACCGGCCCGTGGGTCGTGTGCAGCAGGTACGGCTGGGCGTTGCGCAGGTGCGACGCCCCGGTCGTCGAGTAGCGCGTATGGCCGATCGCCCGATCCCCGACCAGCGGTTTCAGGTGCTCCTCCTTAAACACCTGCGTGACGAGCCCCATCCCCTTGTGAACGTGCGCCTCGCCGTCCTTGCAGGTGGCGATGCCGGCGCTCTCCTGCCCGCGATGCTGCAGTGCATATAGAGCGAAGAACGTCAGACGCGCGACGTCCGCGCCTTCCGCGTGCACTGCAAAAACACCGCACTCCTCGTGGGGGCGGCTGTCGAAGGGGCTCCTCACCGGCCGTGAAGCTCCGCGTCGTCGGCGATCAGCCGGTCGTGGTGCCGCTGCTGGAGCGCGTGGATGCGCTCGCCGATCGCCGGCTCAGCGAGCGCCAGAATCTTCGCCACCAGGAGCCCCGCCCCCTCGGTGTCGAGGATGAGCGCGGGCGCGACCCCCGACGGGACCCGGATCGACGAGAAGACGTCGGCGCCCCCGAAGCGATCGCTGTACACCGGGCACGCGACGACCGGAGCCGTCACCGCCGCGTCCACCATCCCCGACAGCGCGTTCGACCGCCCGGCGATGGTCACGTAGACCTTCGGCTCGGCGAGCGCCTCGTAGTGTCGGACAATCGCCATCACGTGCTCGGGCGACTTGTGGGCGGACGCCACCCGCAGCTCGCTCCGCACCCCGAGCGCCGTGAGCGCAGCGGCGACCTTCTTGCCGTGCTCGAGGTCGGACTTCGACCCCATGATGATCGGGACCAGCGCCATCGCTCCCCCTCCTTCGGTTGCGCGTGTGAGATCAGCCGAGATGCTGCCGAATCGCCTGGGCCACCCGCGGCCCCGCCGGCTGCGCGGCCGGGACGAAGCGCTCGCCGGTGAGCTTCTCGTAGACCGCGACGTAGTGCATCGCGAGCCGGACGACGATGTCTTCGGGCAGCGCGGCGAGCTGCCGGGCCGGCTGGTCCCCGGTGAACCCGCGCTCGGCCAGCCACAGCCGCAGCAGCTCCTTGTCGAAGTGCTCGGGCTCGCCGCCGTGCTCGCGGGTGTAGGCGTAGCTCTCGGCCAGCCAATAGCGGCTCGAGTCCGGCGTGTGCACCTCGTCGATGAGGTGGAGCTCGCCGTCGATGAGCCCGAACTCGTACTTCGTGTCGACGAGCAGCACCCCCCTCTTGCGGGCCAGCCGCTGCCCGCGGGCGAACAGCTCGAGCGCGACGCGCTCGACCCGACGCCACAGCTCCGGCGCGACCAGCCCCCGCTCGACGACCTCGTCGCTCGTCAGCCGCTCGTCGTGAGCGCCCCCGGTCGCCTTGGTCGTCGGCGTGATGACCGGCTTCGGCAGCGGGTCGTTCTTCTCGAGGTTGGGCGGCAGATCGAGCCCATAGGGTCGCGACACGCCGTCGTTGTACAGCGTCCACAGCGCCGTCGAGGTCACCCCGGTGATGTAGCCCCGGACGATCACCTCGACCGGCAGCGGCTCGGCGTCACGCCCGATCATCGCGTTCGGATCGGGCACCGCGATCGCGTGGTTCGGCACGATGTCGGCGCACTGTCGAAACCACCACGCCGCGAGCTGGTTGAGGACCTGCCCCTTGAACGGGATGAGCCCGACCACGCGGTCGAAGGCCGACACCCGATCGGTGGTGACGAGCAGGCGCCGCCCACCGGGCAAGACCCAGGCGTCGCGCACCTTGCCCCGGACGACCGGGCCCAGCTCCGGGAGCTCGAGCTCGGCGAGGGCGCCGGGGATCGCGCGGGCATACGTCTCGGGGGACTGCATCGCTTCAACCTCCCGTCAGCGTGGCCAGGAGACGCTCGGCCAGGGCGCGCGCCCGCTCGGGGGCGTCGCCGACATGGGCGGAGGCGTCGAGGAGCTCGGGGATCTCACCGGCGCGGACGTACGCCGTGATGGCCACGTCCCCCGCCAGGGACGCCGCCAACGGCGACGGCGCGCCCGCCTTGACCGCCGGCCACGCCGCCAGCGTGTGCCGGCGCACGACCTCGTGCAGCGCCTGCCGATCCCCGCCGCGCTTGACCGCCTCCATCAAGAGCCGCTCGGTGGCCGCGAACGGCCCGTAGGTCGCGAGGAGCCGGGCCGAGGCCGCCGCGTCGACGACGAGGCCGCTCATGAGCCGGTCCGCGCGCCGCAGCAGCTCGTCGCTCGCCAGAAACGCCTGCGGCAGCATGACGCGCCGGTTGGCCGAGTCGTCCAGCGTCCGCTCGAGGTGGCTGTGGGCGGCGTTGTCCCACGCGACCCGCGGCAAGCTGGCGACGAGGCGCGCCAGGCTGTCCATGTTCTCCGCGTTGATCGGGTTCTTCTTGAACGGCATCGCCGAGCTGCCGATCTGCCGCGCCCCGAACGGCTCCGACCACTCGCCGATGGGCGGCGACTGCAACAGCCGCAGGTCGTAGGCGAAGCGGTAGAGCGACTGGGCCAGCCCCGAGAGCGCGGTGACGACCTGGAGATCCTGCTTACGCGGGTAGGTCTGGGTCGCGACCTCGAAGGCCGGCAGCTCGAGCTCGGCCAGCACCGCGTCCTCGAAGGCGCGCGCCGCCGCGATCCCGCCGAAGAGCTCGGCGTACGACGCGCTCGTCCCGGTCGCGCCCTTGAAGCCCTTGCCGCGCACCCGCGCGCGGACGTCCTCGAGGGTGCGGAGGTCCTCGGCCAGGTCCTGCGCGTACTGCGCGAACCGATACCCGAGGGTCGTCGGCTCCGCCGGCTGCAGGTGGGTGAAGCCCATCGTGGCGTGGTCGGCGAGGTCGCGCGCCCGCTCGCAGGTCCGCCGCAGCACCGCCCGCAGCTTGGCGATCACGACGTCGAGGGACTCGCGCAGCCGCAGCGCGTCGGCGTTGTCCTCGATGTCCATCGAGGTGCAGCCGAGGTGGATGATCCCGCCGCCGACCGGGCACTGCCCGGCGTAGACGTGCACCTCGGCCATCAGATCGTGCTGGAGCTCGGCCTCGAGGGCGTGGGCCGCGGCGATGTCAACCTTGTTGACACTTGCCAGCAGATCGGCCACCTGGGCCTCGGTCACGAGCCCCTGCGCCGCTTGGGCGCGGGCGACCGCGACCCAGATCCGGCGCCAGGTGCGGCGCTTGTGCGCCTCGCTCCACACGGCGCGCAGCTCCGCCGACCCGTAGCGCCAGGTGAACGGCGACAGGTAGGTCTCGTGATCGAAGCGCTCGCTCACGCCGGCAGCTCGAGCTTCAGCAGCTGATCGCGCTCGGCGCCGACCGAGACGAACTCGATCGGGACCCCGGCGAGCTCGCTGATGCGGTGCAGATAGGTGCGCGCCGCCTTCGGCAGGTCGTCCCAATCGCGGGCCTCGGTGGTCGGCTCGTCCCAGCCGGGCCAGGTCTCGTAGATCGGCGTGACCTCGGCCATGTCCGGGGTGTCGGGGACGTAGTCGATGACGCGGTCGGCGAGGCGGTAGCCGGTGCAGACCTTGAGCTGTCGCATCCCGTCGAGGACGTCGAGCTTGGTGACCGCGAGGGAGGTGAAGCCGTTGAGCCACGCGGCGTGACCGACCGCGACGGCGTCGTACCAGCCGCAGCGGCGCGGGCGCCCGGTGGTCGCCCCGTACTCGGCGCCGACCAGGCGCAGGCGCTCGCCGTCGGCGTCGTCGAGCTCGCTCGGGAAGGGCCCGGCGCCGACCGCCGTCGAGTAGGCCTTCACCACGCCCACGACGCGGTCGATGGCGCTCGGCGGGAGGCCCGCGCCCGCGCTGGCGGCGCCGACGATGGGGTTGGATGAGGTGACGTAGGGGTAGGTCCCCCAGTCGAGATCGCGCATCACGCCGAGCTGCCCCTCGAGGAGCACGCGCTTGCCCGCGCGGACCGCCGGCTGGACCAGCGGCAGCGTGTCGACGATGCGGTCACCGAGCGCGCGCGCGTAGCCGAGGCAGGTCTCCATGACGTCGTCGAGATCGAGCGGCGGCGCGCCGAAGAGCGCGAGCGTGCGGTTCTTCTGCTCGAGGTGCAGGGCGATGCGCTGGCGCAGGTAGTCGGGGCGCTTGAGGTCGCCGAGGCGCACCCCGAAGCGCGCGGCCTTGTCGCTATACGTCGGCCCGATGCCACGGCCGGTCGTGCCGATGCGCGCGCCGCTGCGGGCGGCCTCCTGCAGCCCGTCCACCATGCGGTGGTAGGGCAACACGACGTGGGCGCGGTTGGACAGCCAGAGGTTCTCGAGGGGGACGCCCGCCGCCTCGAGGGCGCCCATCTCCTCGAGCAGGGTCGCCGGGTTGACGACCGCGCCGGTGCCGATGATGCAGACCGTGAACGGGTTGAAGATCCCCGACGGGATCAGGTGCAGCGCGAACTTCCCGTGGGCGTTGACGACCGTGTGGCCGGCGTTGTCGCCCCCCTGGAAGCGGATCACGAGGTCGGCGTCCTGGGCGAGGTAGTCGACCATGCGCCCCTTGCCCTCGTCGCCCCACTGGGCGCCTACGACCGCGGTGACTGGCATGGCGTGCCCTCCTGTGGATGGTCAGAGCTGGGCGGCGTAAGCCACGCCGCGCTCGAACAGAGCGAGCCCGCTGCCGCCGCGGGCGCCACGATGATAGCCCGGATGCTGCTCCGGGGTAATGTGGTCCTCGGGGTGTGGCATCAGCCCGAGGATGGTGCCGGCCGGGTTGGTGAGCGCCGCGATGTGCCGGGCGGAGCCGTTGGGGTTGCCGGGATAGCCTGCGGGGTGCCCCGCGGTGGGCGCGTAGCGGAGCGGGGCGAGGTGGCCCTGCTCGATCTCGCTGAGGACCGCCGGGGAGGCGACGAGCTTGCCCTCGCCGTGGGCGACGGGGCAGGTGATGGGCTCGCTCAGGCCGCGGGTGAAGACGCACGGGCTCGCCGGATCGGGCGCGAGCTCGACCCAGCGGCACTCGAAGTGACCGGAGTCGTTATGGGTGAGGGTGGCGGCCTGGCGCGGCGCGGCGCCGGGGCGCGGCGCCTGACCGAACCCGGGAAGGAACCCCGCCTTGACCAGCGCCTGGAAGCCGTTGCAGATGCCGATGATCGGGCGCCCGGCCGCGACGAAGTCGCCCAGCGACGCGCTCAAGAGGGTCTGTAGGAGCAGCGCCCAGACCTTGCCGGCGCCGAGGTCGTCGCCGTAGCTGAAGCCGCCGGGCAGGACCAGCATGCGATAGTCCGCGAGCCGCCCCGGATCCTCCGCGAGGGCGTTGACGTGGACGATCTCGGGCGCGCCACCGGCGAGGGCGCAGGCGCGCGCTGCGTCGTGGTCCCGGTTGGTCCCGGTCACGCGCAGCACGAGGACGGGGGGCTTCAAGTCCAGACCTCGTGGTGGTCGACCATGGTGGGGGCTCTCTTGGGCTAGGGCGGACTGCTAGCGCTTGGGGCGTGAAACCGCCATGAGCTCAGGCTTGGTCCTAGCCTTTCGGGCGCTCCGGCACAAGGTCGGACCCTCCCGAATCGTGCAACGTTTGGGTGACAGCGCCGTCGCGGCGCTGGCCGACGCCCCGGATACGCCCCGCGGCACGACACCGATTCCGTGGAACCGATTTTGGACCTCGCGCGTGACATGGGTATGGAGTGGCGTAGATTGACACCGTCAAGCACACCTGGAGGTGGACCATGCGGAGCCTGCGAGCGGCCGTGATGGTGGTGGTTGGAGGCCTGGTGAGTCTCCCGTTCGGAGCGGCCGACGCCGCGGACGGCGTGGCTCGGGACACATCCCTCGTGGCCGCGGACGCGACGCAGCGGGGCCAGACCTCGTGCGAGATCGAGCGCGGCGAGGACGACTCGGATTGGGTCATCCGCATCACCCGCACGCGCGACGGGGACGGCCCCGAGACGTCCCGCTGCGTGATCGTCCCCCCCAAGCGGGACGAGCCCCCGGCCCGCACCAACCCGACGCCGCCGCCCAAGCGAGGGGGCCACGACGAGCGCAACGCGCGTTGACACGCGAGCCAGACCCCGCCACCGCAGGAGCCATGCAGGTCAGTTTCGCCGGCGCCTGCCTCGCCCTCGCGCTCATCCTGGGCGCCCTGCCCGCCTGCGGTGACGGCGCCTCTCAGACGACCCACGACACCACGGCCGGCGACGTCACCCCGGACGCCGACGCCGCCGCGCCGGGCGACACCGCCACGACGGACGCCGACGGTGCCACCAGCGGAGACACGGCCGTGGCCGAGGTGGACGGCGCGACGACCGACGCCGTCGCCCACTGCAGCTACCTCGACGACCGCATGCTCGTGAAGTGCCACGGCGTGTGGACCGCGGTCCTCTACTGGTCGGACTGGGGCGACCCGAGCTGCCCGACGTGGTGGCAGATCGGTCCCGACCGCTTCGAGACGACCGCCGACCTCGCCGCGGGCTTCTCGTGCGAGGTCGAGTGCGTCCTGCACGCCACGATCGCGGTCGACTTCATCGACTGCGACGGCCACCGTAACGGCTACGAGGTCTACGAGGGCGCCGACGGCTGCGAGGTGGCCTACGGCACCAGCGGCGGCGTCTTCACGGACCTCTGCCTGTGGTCGGCCCAGACCTGCCACTGCGAAGAGCGCTGACGGGCGCGCTGATCGCGGCGACGCCGCCGCGCCCCCGACCGCGCCCCGGTGCGCGCGATCCGAACGGCCAGCGCCACGGCCGCGGGCGATCGCGCTCGTCAAATCGCGGCGGCGAGCGCACACCTCACACGCTCCGCCGGTCGCCGCGCGGGCACGAGGTGTACGTGGACCCCTATCAGAGCGTCGCCGATCTCTACGAAGCCGAGTACGGAGCGCTGGACTCCGACGTCGAGTACTTCGCGCGCCACGGGACGCGAGGGCCGCTGCTCGTGCTGGGCTGCGGCACCGGGCGCATCGGCCGCCGGCTCGCGCGGACGCGCCCGGTCACGGGCCTCGACGTGAGCGCCCCGATGCTGGCCGTCGCCCGCCAGAAGGCCCCGGACGCGCGCTACGTCGAGGCCGATATGCGGACCTTCGATCTCGGCGCGTTCAGCGAGATCGTGGCCCCCAATGGCGCGTTCAACTTCCTCGCCACCCGCGCCGATCAGCACGCGTGCCTGGCCTGCTGCCAGCGGACGCTGGTGCCCGGCGGCGCGCTGACCCTCGATCTGCCGATGCCGAGCTTCGCCCTCCTCGGGACCCCACACAGCCCAGAGCGGCTGGCCTGGGAGGGGACGCTCGACGGACGCGCCGTGCGGCGCACGCGCGAGACCCACCGCTCCCCGGTGCGCCAGCGCCTCGAGCTCGTGGATCGCTACTACGTGGACGGCGCGCTGATCGCGGCCTCACCGCTGGTGCTGCGGCTCATCTTCCCGAGCGAGGTCGAGTGGATGCTCGAGGCCGCGGGCTTCGCCGTCGAGGCCCTCCACGGCGACTACGGCGACGCGCCGCTCACGGAGTCGAGCCCGCGCCTGCTCGTCCGCGCGGTGCGCCTGTAGGCGACGCCAGGTCGCGCCGACGATCGCTCGCGTCAGCCGCCGCCGCCGCCGTACGTCATCGGCGGGCCGCCGCCGGCCCCCGGGCCCTCGCCCGGCGGCGCGAGCGCCTTCTCTTGCGCCGCGAAGTCCATCCCGGCGAGCTCCTTCTTCATGCTCGAGCCGCGCGTCTCCTGCTCCGTCGCCGTCGCCGGCGCCGCCGGGTTCGCCGGGGCCTTCTCCTGCTTGGTCGCCTGCTGGGCCATGTACTCCTCCGAGTCGCGATACCCCGAGCTTATCGCATCGAGAGTGGCGACGCGACCTCGAGGCCGCACGTCACGGTGACGGGCTGGCCAGAGCGGAGAAAACCTGGCATCACAGCCCTTTCACTCGCCCACCCGGACATGCCCATGGCCCTGTTCCAGACCGCCCCGAAGACCGTCGAGGAGGCCGCACAGTACGGTCCCCTCGACATCTCGCCCGACCAGGTCCTCGAGATGGACGAGGCCACTTGGTACGCCCAGGTCTTCCGTGGCGAGGACGTCCCGCAGCTGACGGTGCGCGCCGTCGTGATGGGCATGATCCTCGGCGGCCTGCTCGCCTTCACCAACCTCTACATCGGCCTGAAGACCGGCTGGGGCCTCGGCATCGCCATCACGGCCTGCATCCTGTCCTTCGCCCTGTGGCGCCTCTTCTTGTCGCTGAAGCTGGCGCGCTCGCCGATGACGATCCTCGAGACCAACTGCATGCAGTCGACGGCCAGCTCCGCCGGCTACGCCACCGGCAGCGCGATGGTCTCAGCGATCCCGGCGCTGCTCATGCTCTCGGTCACCGCCGACAACCCCAAGGGCGAGCACGTCTCGATCATCGGCGTCGGCGTGTGGACCCTGCTCCTCGCCGCGCTCGGGACGCTCATGGCGATCCCGATGAAGCGCAACCTCATCAACCGCGATCGCCTCAAGTTCCCCTCCGGCACCGCGGCGGCCGTGACCCTCCAAGCGCTCTACTCCCACGGCGACCAGGCCCTCAAGAAGGCCCGCGCCCTGCTCGGCGGCATGGCCGTCGGCGCCGTCTTCCCGCTGCTGATCGAGCTCAAGGTCCACGTCGTCGAGACCCGCGAGGGCCTCATCGCCGGCGCCGCCAAGATCTTCGACTGGCTCCCGTCCCTCGGGAAGTTCCACGGCAAGGACACGGTCCCCTCGGACTGGACCCTCGTGATGGACTCGAACCCCGTCATGATCGCCGCGGGCGCCATCATCGGCGTGCGGACGTCGTTCTGGATGGTCGTCGGCGGGCTCGCCCTCGCCTACGGCTTCGGACCGGCCGGCCTCGAGGACGTCTGGACCACCCCCGCGGGCGTCGACATCACCGCCGTCACCGCGCCCTACAAGGCCTGGAAGGAGAGCGGGATCTGGTTCGGCGTCCCGATCATGGTGACCTCCGGGCTCCTCGCCTTCGCCCTGCAGTGGCGCACCATCGTCCGCGCCTTCAAGGGCTTCGGGGGCGGCGGCACCAGCGAGGCGGACGCCCTCGTGAGGCGCACCGAGGTCCCGGGCACCTGGTTTCTCTACGGGACGATCTTCTTCGGCGCCGGCATCTGCGTCGCCGGCGAGGTGTGGTTCCACATCCCCTGGTACTACGGCGTCATCGCCATCGTGATGACCTTCTTCCTGGCCCTGGTCGCCGCCCGCGCCACCGGCGAGACCGACATCACCCCGATCGGCGCGATGGGCAAGATCACACAGCTCACCTACGGCGTCCTCATCCCCCAGTCGACGACCGCCAACCTCATGACCGCCAGCATCACGGCCAACTGCGCGACCTCATCGGCCGACCTCCTCAACGACCTCAAATCGGGCTACCTCCTCGGCGCCCACCCGCGGCGGCAGTTCGTCGCGCAGTTCATGGGCATCTTCATCGGCACCGTCGCCATGGTCGGCGGCTACTACCTGCTCGTGCCGGACGCGACGACCCTGCTCGGCCACGACGGCGTGGCCCCCGAGTTTCCGGCCCCGGCGGCCCAGGCGTGGAAGGCGGTCGCCGAGATCTTCAAGTACGGCCTCGAGAACATGCACCCGACCCACCGCGCGCTCATGGTGTGGGGCGGCGCCCTGGGCATCATCCTCGTGCTGCTCGAGAAGTTCCTCCCCAAGGTGAAGCAGTACCTGCCGTCGGCGACCGGCCTCGGGCTCGGCCTCATCCTGCCGTTCCAGTACCCGTTCGCGATGCTCCTCGGCGCGATCATCGGGTGGGCATGGCACACCCGCAACAAGCAGCAGTCCGAGACCTACCTCGTCCCGATCGCCGCCGGGCTCATCGCCGGCATCTCGATCATGGGCGTCATCGTCGCGGTCGTGAACCTCGGCCTCTGATCCGGCGCGCTCGACCCAGTGTGCCATTTAACACACCGGGTCGGAGCCGCTCCCCGGACGCCTCTCCAGCCCGCGAGAATCACTTGGTGGAGACCACCGGGTCAGACGGCCCACGGGGGGCGTCGCCACTGCGGATGCCGCCGTTGCGCTCCCGGGCCTTGATGATGATGTAGGCGCCGACCGCGAACACGACCTCGCCGCCGCAGAAGAGGAGCAGCCCGAACGCCATGCTGTTGGTGAAGCCGTAGGAGTGCAGGCCCACCGACAGCAGGTTCACGCCGAACCAGGCGGTCGCCACGGTGATGTTGGCCAGCACCAGCCCGACGGCGAAGCCGAGGTCGCGGATGATGTTCGACAGCCGCCCGTGGAGCAGGATGAGGAGCCACAAGCAGATGAGCAGCGCGCCGTTCTCCTTGGGATCCCAGCCCCAGAAGCGTCCCCAGCTCTGGTCGGCCCAGATGCCGCCGAGGATGGTCCCGAGCACCGCGAAGAAGAGCGCGACCAGGGCGAGCCCGACCCCGTTGCGGATGGTGGCGTTGAGCTTGGCCTGGTCCCCGGGGCGCAGGATGCGCTGGATGAGGTAGACGTGGCCGAACACCGCGGCGATGACGACGGCGCCGTAGCCGATGGTGATGGTCAGCACGTGGGTCGCGAGCCAGAAGTTCGAGTCGAGGACCGCCACGAGCATGCCCATGGTGTCGCCCTCGGAGGCGTAGCTGAAGCCCATGAAGTGCATCGACGCGCCGGCGATGACCCCGGCCAGGATGCCGATGCCGTCACGCCGCCGCCACTCGATCCACAGCCCGACGAAGGCCCCGATGAGCCCCACGAACACCACCGACTCGTAGAGGTTCGTCACCGGCGGGCGCTCCATGATGATGGTGCGCATGACGACGCCCGCGAGGTGCAGCACGAAGCCCAGCGCCAAAGCCGTCCCGGCGCCGATGCGCAGGCGCTTCTGCTGGTAGCCGAGCCAGCTGAGACCCAGCAGGATGAAGGAGAGGATGTAGAGGATGATGCTCCACTTGAAGAGGTCGGCGCGGTTGTAGGTGACCTCGAGCTGGGCGACCGACTCGCTCATCACCGGGCCGGCGATGTGCGCGCGGACGCCGGACTCGAAGGCGCCGAGGTGCTGGGCGAAGCCGCTGGCGTCGGCCGCGTCGTAGGCCGCGATGGCCTCCTCGAGCTCCGCCATGAGGGTCATCTGCCAGTCCGCGCCACCGTTGATCGTCACGTCCCACGGGGAGCGCCAGCGGCTGTCCGCCGCGTCGCCGGTCGGCGGGATGATCGCCAGCAGCGCCGAGCGCTTGTCCTGGTCGAGCTGCTGGAACTGCTGCGCGAGCGCGAGGAGCGCGCGGTGTCGCGAGCTCGTGGGGTCGGCCGCGGTGACCTCCAGCATCTTCGCGAAGCGGGCCCGCTCACGGCTCAGCGCGCGGTAGCTGACGAGCCCGCCCGGGGCCACGCCGAGCGCCGCCGCGAGGTCGGGGTCGCGGACCTCCAGGACCCGGCGCAGGCACGAGAACGACTGCTGCAGATCGATGACCTGCTGCGCCGCCATGTACAGATCGACGAGGCGCGCCTCGACCGGGCTACGCTCCTTTGGGGGCTTGCTATAGAGGGCGTTGAGCGCGTCGAGGTTGTTGCGGATGCCGTCGACGAGGATCGCGAGGCTGTAGTGCCCGTCGGGGTTCGCGGTCATCCCGAGCCCGTCGAGGACCTCCTGCGTCCGGATCTTGAACACCGGGCGCATCGCCCCCTCGGCCGGGTGCACGGCGAGGTCGACGAGCCAGGACAGCGCGCTGTTGCCGTCGAGGGTGTTGCGCTGCGCGGACATCAACAGGTAGTGGCGCGCGAAGGTGTCGAGCGGCTTGATGCGGCCCTCGTGCTGCACCAGCACCGGCGCGAAGGCGTCGACGTCGGGGGCCGGGCCCGCGGCGGAGGCGGCGCCCGGCGCGAGGAGGGCGAGCGCGGCGAGGGCCGCGGTGAGGGCGCGGGTGGGGCGGGTGTTCATACGCGGCTCCGACCAATGAGCTTCGGGACCTGCAGGAGCAGGTGCAGGAGCAGCCCAATGCAGATGACGATGCTGGAGATGTAGGGGAACAGGCGGCCGTCGTTCTGGACCACGGCTAGGACCGTCGTCTCGGGGCCGCGCCCCTGGATGTAGGACGACTGGAAGAGGGTGTAGCCCTTGTACCGCAGGGGCTCGTTCATCTGGATGATGACCCGCCGGTTGACGTCACCGTCAATCAGGTTGACGGTCGACTTGAACGCCTTGGGCATCCCGGTGCCGGGGTGGACCTTCTTCTCGAAGTCGATGAGCTGGAGGGTGAACGGGAGCTCGTACTGGCGACCACGCAGCGCGATCCCATAGCGGTGGCCGTTGACGGTCACGTTCTGGGGAACGTTCATGTCCTGGAGCAGCAGGTAGGTCCCGTCCTGGCCACCAGCGCCGGCGAGGTGGACGGTCAGGCCGGCGCGGTTGCGCTCGTGCTCGGGGTCGAGGCTGAGCCCCTTGAGCTCCCAGGAGCTGTTGAAGGCCTGCTCGTCACCCGTGGCGGGGGCCATCCGCCGCGCCGCGGTGGCGTTGCGGTGGTAGGTGTCGACCTCGAGCTGGAAGGGGAGCGCCGGGTCGGTCAGGACCGCGCCCGCCTTCAGCAGGCCGCCGCCGAAGGCGATGACCTCGTCGACGCCGGGGTTGGTGGTGTCGACGACGGCGAGCTCGAGCTCGTTGTAGTCGCGGACGGTCGCCGACGCGCCGCCCTCGGGGATGGAGAGGCTGCCCTCGGAGGCGCTGATGGCGGTCACGAAGCCACCGATGAAGAGCAGCAGCGCGCCGACGTGGGCGATGATCACGCCGGCCCGGTTCCAACGCCAGTGCGAGCGCCAGATGAGCGCCGCGAAGAGGTTGATGACGATGAGCCCCATCGTCAGGCGGCCACCGGGCAGCGGGATCGGGCCGGCCCAGGTGAGCCAGGAGGAGAAGTACTCCTGCTGGGCCTGGTAGAGCCCGATCGAGGCCTGGGCGACGGTGCCCGCGACGAGCAGGACGAGCAGCCACGAGGCGGACCAGAAGAAGATCCTGCCGCTCGCGAGGAGGCGCCCGATGGTCCCCACAGAGAACGGCTGGCGGCTCGCGCTGGGGGCGATGTCGGCGGTGGTGGTGGTCACTGGCGGGCCTCCGCGATGGACGCGCAGAAGTCGAGGAAGGGCTGCTCGAGGCCGTCGATGGCGGGCGTCGGGGCAGAGAGCTTGACGAAGAGGGTGGCGCCGTCGAGGGCGTACACCGCGGCGAGCATCCCCTTCGGGCCGTCGGGGTTGGCGAGCTTGACCGCGGTGAACGGGCCGAGCGGGCTCGTTCCCTCCTTCGCGGCCTGGCGGATGTCCGCCTCCTCGGCGGCATCGAGGCCGAGCTGTCCACGCCAGCGGTTGATGTTGGCGACGAAACCACCCGCGTCACCGCTGAGCCGAACCACCGAGAGGTCGCCGGCGCCGCCCTCGACCGGGACCTCGAAGCTGGCGAGGCGCATGGATGAAGGCGGCGAGGCCTTCCAAGCCGCGGGCGCGGTCCAGGTCAGGCCGGTCGCGACGGCGCCCGGCGAGCGGCCGGTCGGCGCGGTTGGCATGTCGGGCGGCATGCCGGGCGTCGCCGGCGTCCCGGGCGCGCTCGGCGCCGCAGGGGCCACCGCCGGCGCCTTGGTGACGCGGTAGTGGCGGACGTCGGTGTTGCTGTCACCGCACGCGACGAGCCACAGCGCGAGCGCAGGCAGGGCGAGCGACGACCAGAGAGACGACTTGAGCTTCACGAAACCCTCCTGACGGGGTGCTGGACGTCCCGCCAGGCTGCAAACCTCGTGCCGCCCCCCGAGACCTTGATTTCGCTTGGGTTTTTCGACCCCGTCTGGGTCGCATCACCCGCACAGGAAACGCCAACTGTGTCAAATGGCGCAATCGGCATCAGGGGGGCGACGGGGCGCCGCCTTGCTGCAGTGCAGCAACGACCGGTCCGCGACTAGCGAGCCTGATCCGACCGCTGCGCGGTCTGGGACATTGCCCCAGAGCCTCGCTAGCTCGGCCCTGGATCAATGTCCTACGCGGCCGAGGGCCAGGGCCACCGCGTGTTCTCGACCGTCGCCAGCTCCGGACTCCGGCCCGCGACCTGCCGTTGGTGTCAGTGCGCGCCCTTCTTCGGCCGCAGGACCGCGTCCTCGTAGAGGTGCTCGTTCCACGTGGCCGGGGCGAAGCCGTTGTCGACCTCCGCCATCGTGATGCAGCCCGGGACAGGGCACACGATCTGGCAGAGGTTGCAGCCGACGCACTCGCTCTCGTCGACCACCGGGACGAAGCTCCCGTTCGGGTCGTTGTGGATGCACTGGTGAGCGCCGTCATCGCAGGCCACCACGCACAGGTGACACCCGATGCACTTGTCGGCGTCGATCTTGGCGACGGTCTCGTAGTTCAGGTCGAGATCGCCCCACTCCGAGAACGCCGGCACCGCGCGCCCGACGAGCTGGTCGAGCCGCTCGAAGCCCTTGTCGCGCATGTAGCCCTCGAGCCCCTCGATCATGTCCTCCACGATGCGGTAGCCGCGGAGCATGACCTCGGTGCAGACCTGCACGCTCGAGCTGCCGAGGGCGATGAACTCGACCGCGTCGCGCCAGTTGGCGATGCCGCCGATGCCGCTGATGGGCAGGTTGAACATCGGGTCGCGCGCCAGCGCCGCCACCATGTGCAGCGCGATGGGCTTGACCGCCGCCCCGCAGTAGCCGCCGTTGGTCGACGCGCCGGAGACGCGGGGCTCGGGGACGAGGCGGTCGATGTCGACGCCGATGATGGACTTGATCGTGTTGATCAACGAGACGCCCGCGGCGCCCCCGCGCTGGGCGGCGAGGCCGTGGGGGACGATGTCGGAGACGTTCGGCGTGAGCTTCACGAGGACCGGCACGCTCGAGTACTTGACCGCCCACGCGGTGATGCGCTCGTTGACCGTCGGCTCCTGCCCGACCGCCGAGCCCATGCCGCGCTCGCACATGCCGTGCGGACAGCCGAAGTTGAGCTCGAGCCCGTCGGCGCCGGCGTCGACCGAGCGCTTGATGATGTCGTGCCACTCCTGCTCGGTCTCGACCATGAGCGAGACGACGACGGCGTGCTTCGGGAAGCGCTTCTTGACCTCGTAGATCTCCTTGAAGTTGACCTCGAGGGGGCGGTCGGTGATGAGCTCGATGTTATTGAAGCCGATGGCGCGCGTGCCGCGGTAGTGCAGCCCGCCGAAGCGGCTCGACACGTTCTGGATCGGCTGGCCGAGGGTCTTCCAGACCGCCCCGCCCCAGCCCGTGTCAAAGGCGCGCATCACCTGGGCGCCGCTGTTTGCGGGCGGTGCGCTGGCGAGCCAGAACGGGTTGGGCGAGGTGATCCCGGCGCAGTTGGTCGTCAGGTCGGGCATGTTCAGGCCTCCGTCAGGTAGGCGTGGATGGCGACGGCGGCGTCGCGGCCCTCGGCCACGGCGTTGACGACCTCCTTGGCCCCGTTGGCGAGGTCACCGCCGGCGAAGACCCCGGGGCGACCGGTCGCCCCGTCGGCGTCGGTCAGGATCCGGCGGCTGTCCATCCGCACGCCGTCGAGCTTCAGGAGATCGAGCAGCCGCGACTGCCCCACGGCCACCAGGACCAGGTCGGCCCCGATGAGCTCCTCGCGCCCGGGGATGGGCTGCTTGTCGTCGTCGAGCACCGCCACGCGGACGCCGGTGACGCGGCCCCCGTCGCCCTCGTAGGCGATCGGGTGGCGCCGCCAGATCGCGCGCGCGCCGTCGATCTTGGCGGCCTTCCACTCGTGGGCGTAGCCGCTCATCTTCGCCTCGGTCCCGCGATAGACCATGGTGACCTCGCCCAGGCCGAGGCCGATGGCCTCGCGGACGCAGTCGACGGCGGTGTTGCCGCCCCCGACCACCACGGCGCGCCGGACGCCCTCGAAGGAGGCCGGCTCGAGCTTGATGGCCTCGATGAAGTCGACGGCGCCGTAGACCCCCTCGAGCTCCTCGCCGGGCACCCCGAGGTGCCTGTCGGGCCCGAGCCCGATGCCGACGAACACCGCGTCGTAGTCGCGCTCGAGCTGGGAGAAGCTCACGTCGACCCCGACCTCGATCCCGGTCTTGACCTCGATGCCGCCGATGCCGAGGACCCACTCGGCCTCCTCGATGGCGCGGTCGGCCTTCATCTTGTACGGGGCGACGCCGAAGGCGTTGAGCCCGCCGATGACGTCGCGCTTCTCGAAGATGGTGCACGCGTGCCCGAAGCGGCGCAGGCGATGGGCGCACGCGAGGCTCGCGGGGCCCGCGCCGATGAGCGCCACCTTCTTGCCGCTGTCCGGTCCCGCCTCGTAGAACTGCCAGCCGCTCTCGAACGCCAAGTCCGTGGCGTAGCGCTGGAGCTTGCCGATCTGGATGGGCGGCTGATCCATGCGGTTGTAGACGCAGTCCCCGACGCACAACACCTCGACCGGGCACACGCGCGCGCAGCTCATGCCGAGGATGTTCGAGTCGAAGATGGTGCGCGCCGAGCCGCGCAGGTTGCCGGTGGCGATCTTCCGGATGAACTCCGGGATGTTGATCCCCGTCGGGCAGGCGCCGATGCACGGCGCGTCCTGGCAGTACAGGCAGCGGTTCGCCTCGGCGAGCGCCTGGGGGGTCTGATAGGCGGGCTTGTAGTCCGCAAATACGGACTCGGCCCGGTTCTCCGGCAGCTTCGTGGCCATCGTGCCTCCGTTCCGGCGTCGAGTGGCCACTGTTAACGCATACGACGGCGGCGCGCAACGCAGGCCGACCGCGAGCGCGGGTGTCCCCGCGAGGCGCGGCCGGTGCCCCGCGCACCGCCGAGACGTCCGCCCGTCGTCACACCGGGAGAGCGCCGAACCGAGCCTTGTAGGCCGCGACCGCGACATCGACCGCGGCCTCTACGCCCAGCGTCCCCGTGTTGATGACGAGGTCGTAGTGCATGGGGTCCGCGACGTCCCGGTTGTACGCCTGCTTGATGAACAGCGCGCGCTCGCTCTCCACGAGGCGCAGCTCCGAGCGCGCCGTCTTCTCGTCGAGCCCGCCACGCTCCATCAGCCCCTTCACGCGCACCTCGACCGGGGCGACGACGCGCAGCCGCAGGACGCGGTCCGCGGGCACCAGGTAGTTCGCCCCGCGCCCGACGATGACCGCCGAGCCGTGGTCCGCGATGACCTGCGCGACCCGCCCGAGCCGCTCGAAGTACTCCCCGGCGGACAGCCCGTGGCCGCCCACGAAGGACGCGAGGATGTCGGCGAAGGCGTTCTTGCGCTGCTCGTCGAGGGTCTCGATGACCCGCTGCGACGCGCCCGCGTCCTCGGCGATGGCCTGCACCAGCTTCTTGTCCCAGAAGTCGAAGCCGAGCCGCTCGGCCAGCAGGCGCCCGATCGTGGATCCGCGCGAGCCGTACTCGCGCGAGATGGTCACGACCGGCCAGCGCCGTGGGGTCCCGACCACGGTCGGCACCCGCTTTCGCTCGGTCGACCATTTGCGCACCTGGTGTTCGACGAGGGCGTCGAGGCTTCGAGGCGACTTGACCATGACCACTCCCTTTTGAGCTCGCGTCTCTGAGTCTCACGAGCGCACCTACAACATAGCGCCGGTCCCGCCTCTCGGGAACCCGCGAGGCACGATGAGCCGCTCCTCCCCCCCGGCTTGCACCATGCTGCATCGCAGCACCGCGGCTCCGGCGAGCGACGCGCCCGCGATCCGCCGCGTCGCGCGGGCCTCACATGCCCCCCGCGACGTATTCCACCCGGGTCCGGGCTTCTTGGTTGCGTCACCGTGTCGCGGTTCGCTATCGTCGCCCCAGGCGGTCACGCCACCAGCTCAACACACACATCTCTATCGTCTTGATTTCGCGCCGGTACGGGCGTCCGGGGTTTGGTCCCCCCGCGCCCGATGGATTCCGTCTCGCGTTGGGGGGTCCCCATGTCAGCCCGTTCGCTCGCGCTCTCGCTGCTGCTCACCGCCGCGTTCGCCGCCCCCCAGGGGTGCGGCCAGGGCACGGACGGCCGGACGATCTACGTGCTCGACGACGCGAGCGACGCGTTCATCGCGCGCAAGCTCAAGGTCCTGTCCATCGAGCCGGCCGAGGGGCCCCTCGCCGGCGGGCAGCTCATCGCGATGACCGGCACGGGCTTTCAGTCCGAGATGACGGTCACCTTCGGCACCGAGGAGGCCCTCAAGGTCATCGTCGGCGGCGACGAGCTCGCGATCATGCGCACCCCGCCCGGCCTCGAGCCCGGTCCGGTGGACGTCACCGTCACCCTCCCCGACGCCCGGACCACCACGGTCACCAAGGGCTACTCCTACCTGCCGGACGCGACCCCGAACGATCTCGTCGTGATCGGCGTCACCCCGGGCAAGGGCCCGCTCGGCGGCGGCGAGCTGGCCGTCATCGAGGGGCGCGGCTTCATCGACGGCGCCAAGGTCTTCTTCGGCGGCGTCCCCGCGAGCGGCGTCCGCGTCATCGGCGCCAGCGCGATCACCTGCACGGTGCCCCCCGGCCTCGCCGTCGGCAAGGTCGACGTCCGCGTCGAGACCCCCGAGGTCGCCGGCCGCAGCGCCGCCCAGGACACCCTCCTCGACGCCTACGAGTACCTGCCCGAGGACGCCGTCACCCCCGACGACCTGCTCGTCCTCGGCGCCATCCCCAGCGAGGGCCCGCTGTCGGGCGGCACCCTCGTGACGGTGCGCGGCCAGGGCTTCGCCGAGGGCGCCAAGGTCTTCTTCGGCGCCGCCACCGCGACCAACGTCCAGGTGCTCGGCGCCCACGCCATCAGCGTCGAGGTCCCCGCCGGCGCCACCCCGGGCCTCGTCGACGTCCGCGTCGAGCTCCCCGCCGCGGGCGGCGTCGCCGGCGACGCCCACACGCTCCCCGACGGCTACCAGTACGTCGACGACTCCAAGCCGCTCCTGGTCCTGCAGGTCCTCCCCTCCTCCGGCCCCCTCGGCGGCGGCAACCTCGTCGCCATCAGCGGCCAGGCCTTCGAGCCCGGCGCGATCGTCTACTTCGGCGGCGCCCCCGCGACCGAGGTCAACGTCCTCGCCGCGACCGCGATCACCTGCCGCGTCCCCCTCGGCGCCGGGGCGGGCAAGGTCGACGTCCGCGTCGAGCTCCCGGGCGTCGACGGCGCCCCCGGGGCCGCCCACACCCTCCACGACGGCTACAGCTACCTCGACGACTCGGTCAACCCCGACGAGCTGCTCGTCCTCAGCACCCTGCCGAGCGTCGGCCCGCTCGGCGGCGGCAACCTCGTCACCATCAGCGGCCAGGGCTTCGGCCCCGGCGCCACCGTCTACTTCGGCGGCGCGGTCGCCACCGGGGTCCAGGTCCTCGGCAACGGCGCCATCACCTGCAAGGCCCCGGTGGGCGCACAGGCCGGGCTGGTCAACGTGCGCGTCGAGCTCCCCGGCGGCGCGTCGCACACGCTGCAGTCGGGCTACGAATACCTCGCGGCCGACGCCACCGGGCAGCTGCTGGTCCTCAACGCCATCCCCGCCACCGGCCCGACCTCCGGCGGCAACGTCGTCACCGTCGCCGGCCAGGGCTTCACGGCCGGCGCGACCGTGTGGGTCGGCGGCTCCCCCGCCACCCAGGTCCAGGTCCTCGGCCCGACCGCGCTCACCTGCGTCGCCCCGGCCGCCGCCGCGCCCGGCTCGGTCGACGTCCGCGTCGAGCTCCCGGGCGCCGGCGGCAACCCCGGCGCCGCCCACACCCTCGTGCAGGGCTACAGCTACTGGGACGACAGCGTCACCCCCGACAGCCTGCTGGTCCTCGGCGTGATCCCGGCGAGCGGCCCGATGTCCGGCGGCAACGTCGTCACCATCGCCGGCCAGGGCTTCACGGCCGGCGCCACCGTCCGCCTCGGCGGCGTCTCCGCGACCCAGGTGCAGGTCCTCGGCCCCAACGCCATCACCTGCACCGCCCCGGCCGCGGCGGTCGCCGGCGTCGTCGACGTGCGCGTGCAGCTCGTCGGCGGCGACGCCCACACCCTCGACGGCGCCTACACCTACGTCGACGGCACCGTCGCCCCCGATCCCCTCGTGATCACCGCGGTCATCCCCGGCTCCGGCCCCACCACCGGCGGCAACGTCGTGGCGCTGGCCGGCTCGGGCTTCGCCGCCGGCGCCAAGGTCTTCTTCGGCTCCGCCCAGGCCAGCCAGGTCCAGGTACTGGGCGCGACCGCCCTGACCTGCGTGGCCCCCAACGCCGCCGCCCCCGGCGACGTCGCCGTCCGCGTCGAGCTCCCGGCGGCCGCCGGCCAGAACGCCCCCACCTACACGCTGCCCGACGGCTACGCCTACCTCGCCCCCTCGGGGACCCAGGCCGACCTCGCCATCCTCGGCGTCACCCCCGCCGACGGCCCGCTCTCGGGGGGCAACCTCGTCGCCATCAGCGGCACCGGCTTCGCCCCCGGCTCGCTGGTCTACTTCGGCGGCGTCGCCGCGAGCGCCGTCCAGGTCCTCGGCACCACCGCCATCACCTGCCAGGCCCCCCCGGGCACCGCCGCGGGCCTCGTGGACGTCCGCGTCGAGCTCCCCGGAGGCGCCGCCAAGGCCCTCCCGAACGGCTACGGCTACTACGACGACGGCGTGCCCCCGACCCAGCTCCTCGTCCTCGCCGCCATCCCCGACCACGGCCCGCTCTCCGGTGGCAACCCGGTGACCCTCTCCGGCCAGGGCTTCGCCCCCGGCATGACCGTCTTCTTTGGCGGCGTGCAGGCGACCGGCGTCCAGGTCCTCGCCTCGACCGCCGTCACCTGCACCGCCCCGGCCGGCGCCCACGCCGGCGCCGTCGACGTCCGCGTCCAGCTCCCCGGCGCCGGCGCCGACGCCCACACGCTGTTCGCCGGCTACGAGTTCATCGACGACACCGTCCCGACCGACGGCCTGCTCGTCCTCGCCGCCATCCCGACCTCGGGCCCGCTCTCGGGCGGCAACACCGTGACCATCGCCGGCAAGGGCTTCACCGCCGGCGCGACCGTCTGGTTCGGCGGCCGCCAGGCCACCCAGGTCAACGTCCTCGCCCCCGAGGCGCTCACCTGCCGGGCCCCCGCCGGCGCCGCCGCCGGCGCGGTCGACGTGCGCGTCCAGCTCCCCGGCGCCGGCGCCGACGCCGCCACCCTCGTCGGCGGCTACGACTACGTCGACGACACCGTCGCCCCCGACCCGCTGCGCGTGCTCAGCGTCATCCCGACCGAGGGCCCGGTCACCGGCGGCAACGTCGTCGCCATCCAGGGCACCGGCTTCGCCGTCGGCGCGCTCGTCTACTTCGGCGGCGCCCCCGCCACCCAGGTCCAGGTCCTCGGCCCGACCGCCATCACCTGCCGCGCCCCCGCCACCGGGACCGCGGGCCTCGTCAACGTCCGCGTCGAGCTCCCCGGCGGCGACGGCGACGCGCACACCCTCTTCGACGCCTACACCTACACCCCGGTCGACCAGGTCCCCCTCGGCATCGCGACCGTCTACCCCATCGACGGCACCGTCGACGGCGGCGAGCTGGTGCTCCTGACCGGCACCGGCTTCAACCCCGCGATGTCGGTCCGCTTCGGCGGCGTCTCGAGCCCGCTGGTCCAGGTCCTCGGGCCGAGCTCCGCCACCGCCCTCACCCCGCCCCACGTCGAGGGCCTCGTCGACGTCACCCTGGTCAACCCCGACAGCACCCAGGTCGCCCTGCCCGGCGCCTACCGCTACCTCGCCGACGCCGTCGCCGACCTCACCGAGGGCCCGGCCCTCGGCGGCGTCGTCCCCGCCCGCGGCCCCACCACCGGCGGCAGCGTCGTCCGCGTCATCGGCGACAACTTCGCCCCCACCCTGCGCGTCTACTTCGGCGACGCCGAGGCCAGCGCGGTCCAGGTCCTCTCGCCCAGCGCCGCCGCCGTCCGCCTGCCCCCCGGGGCCGCCGGCGCCGCGCGCGTCAAGGTCGTCAACCCCGACGGCCAGCAGGATCAGCTCGTCGCCGGCTTCACCTACGTCGTGCCCGGCGAGGACCAGCCCCTCATCGACGAGGTCTGGCCGTCCATGGGCCCGTCCACCGGCGGCACCTGGGTCGTCCTCGACGGCGCCGGCTTCGCCGCCCAGAGCACCGTCTGGTTCGGCCTCGCCCCGGCCACCCAGACCCGCTTCGTCGACGACGGCCGCCTCATCGCCGTCTCGCCCCCCGGCGTCACCGGCGTGGTCGACCTCAGCGTCGTCCGCCCCGACGGCGCCTTCACCCGCCTCGACGGCGCCTTCGCCTACTACGCCGCCGGCTCGCTCCCCGCCGACCCGCCGGTCATCGGCAACGTCTTCCCCGCCACCGGCTCCATCGACGGCGGCCAGCAGGTCAGCCTCGTCGGCTCCGACTTCGCCGCCGGCGCGCGCGTCTTCTTCGGCGGCACCGAGGCCGCGGTGGTCAACCAGTCCCAGACCTCCCAGCGCATCGTCATCTCGCCGCCCCACGACACCGGCGCCGTCTCGGTCACCGTCGTCAACCCCGACGGCCTGACCCACGCCAAGGCCAACGCCTACGTCTACTTCGCGCCGCCGCCGCTCATCAAGAGCCTCACCCCCGACCACGGCGGCACCAGCGGTGGCTACGCCGTGACCCTGAAGGGCAAGAACCTCCGCCCCGACTCGACGGTGCTCTTCGGCACCCACACCATCACGGCCTTCAACGCCGCGACCGCGACCGAGCTGACCTTCTTCGCCCCGCCGAACCTCGCGGGCGCGGTCGACGTCACGGTGAGAAACCCCGACGGCCAGCTCGACAGCGACACCGGCGCCTTCACCTACATCGCCGACGCCCTGCTCGACGAGCCGGTGCTGCTCGCGATCGAGCCCGCCACCGGCCCGTCCCTCGGCGGCTACATCGCGCTCCTCCGCGGCCAGAACTTCTTCCCCGGCGCCCAGGTCGACTTCGACGGCGTCCCGACGCTCGCCACCGAGTGGCTCGCCGACGACCTCCTCAAGGTCCTCGTCCCGCCCGGCGTCCCCGACACCACCGTCGACGTGACCGTCTCGAACACCGCCTTCGCCACCGCCACCCTGACCCAGGGCTTCACCTACCAGTCCGCCATCGTGGCTCCGCTCAACCTCTACGCCGTGACCCCGGGGGTCGGCCTGACCGCCGGCGGCACCGTCATCACCCTGGGGGGCGACGGCTTCGTCAGCGGTATGGCCGTCCTCATCGGCGGCGTCCCCGCCACCAACGTCGCGGTCATCTCCCCGACCGCCGCCACCGCCGTCACCCCGCCGGGCGCCGCCGGCCTCGTCAGCGTGCGCGTCGAGCGCCCCGACAACGCCGCCGCCACCGCGCACAACGCCTTCGCCTACGTCGCCCCGGGCGACCTCGCGAACGCCCCCCGCGTGCTCTCGGTCGATCCGCACATCGGCCCGATGACCGGCGACGCCCTGGTGCTCATCACCGGCGAGCGCTTCGCCGGCCCGGTGCGCGTCTTCTTCGGCACCAACGAGGCCCCGACGGCCACCCTCATCGACGCCGGCCGCCTCGCCGTGCGCACCCCGGCGCGCGCCACCACCGGCACCGTCGCCGTGTCGGTCATCAACGCCGACGGCCTCGTGGGCGTGCTCCCCGGCGCCTACAGCTACTACGACGCCACCGGCGCCGCCCGCCCCGAGGTCTTCATCGCCCAGCCCGCCCAGGGCTCGACCTTCGGCGGCGACCCGGTCAACGTCATCGGCACGCGCTTTCAGGCCGGCGCGCGCACCTACTTCTGCGACCGCCCGGCCCAGCACCAGGCGGCCGTCGGCATGTCGCAGCTCAGCGTCCTGAGCCCGGCCCACGCCCCCGGCGCCTGCACCGTCACGGTGGTCAACCCCGACGGCCTCACCGGCGACCGCGCCGAGGCCTTCGACTTCGTCTCCCCGGCGCCCGTGGTGACCGGCGTCATCCCCGGCACCGGCCCCAAGGCCGGCGGCATCGACGTTGTGGTGCAGGGCAACAACTTCGTCGCCGGCGCTACGGTACGGTTCGGACTGGCCACCTCCCCGCAGGTCGTTGTTGCAGATGCACACACGCTGACCGCCCGCCTCCCGGCCAACAACGTCGGGACGGTCTCGGTCACGGTCATCAACCCCGGCGCCCAGCAGCAGAGCGGCACCCTCGCCGACGCCTTCCACTACGTCGAGCAGGTCAGCGGCGTCCCGCCGACGATCGCCGACATCTTCCCCGGCTCCGGCCCGCTGCAGGGCGGCACCCCGGTCCGCATCCTCGGCGAGCACTTCGACCCCGCCTCGCTGGTCATCTTCGACAACGGGCTGCTCTCCGGCGCCACGGTCATCAGCGACACCGAGATCCGCTTCACCACGCCGCCCCGCGACCAGCCCGGCACCGTCACCATCACCGTGCTCAACCCCGACGGCCTCGGCTACACCGTCGCGGCGGCCTTCAGCTACGCGCCCCCGACCGCGCCGGCGCCGCTCATCACCACGGTCGTGCCCGGCAGCGGCCCCGAGGCCGGCGGCAACACCCTGACCATCACCGGCCAGAACTTCCTGGCGACCGGCTCGTGGACCCTTGGCGGCCAGCCGCTCACGAACGCGGCGACCATCACCCAGAGCCTCGTGACGGCGCGCGCCCCGGCCCACCCGCCGGGCAAGGTCAACCTCGTCTACGTCGGCCCCGACGGGCAGGTGTCGGTCAAGGCCGAGGCCTACCAGTACCTCGCCGCGCCCACCCTCAACGACGTGCAGCCCGAGCTCGGTAGCGTCGCGGGCGACACCGAGGTGACCCTCATCGGCGGCAACTTCGTGCAGGGCATGCAGGTCTTCTTCGGCGGCGTGGCCGGCAACGTGCTCGTCGTCGGCGGCTCCGGCCAGACCGCCACGGCCAAGACCCCCCCGCGCCCGTCGGGCGGCTTCGTCGACGTGGTGGTGAAGAACCCCGACAACCAGGAGGGCAAGCTCCCCCTCGGCTTCGAGTACCTCGAGCCGCCCAACGTCACCGCCATCTGGCCGCCGACCGGCCCGAACACCGGCGGGACGCTGGTGCAGGTCAAGGGCGCCGGCATGCACCCCCAGAGCAAGGTGTGGTTCGGCCTCAACCTGGCGACGCGCGTCGTCTACTCGAGCCCGACCCTGATGCTCGCCTGGTCGCCGACGGCGACCGTGGCGTCGGTCGTCGAGGTGCGCGTCGACAACCCCGACGGCAAGCAGTCGAGCCTCGCCGGGGCCTTCACCTACACCAACCCGACCGCCCTCGGCTCGGCCCCCTACGTCACCGAGATGTTCCCCCAGGCCGGCCCCACCACGGGCGGCACCCGGGTCGGCCTCAAGGGCCTCAACTTCCACCTCCAGGGTCAGGCCGTGATGCTCCCGAGCGTCGCGCAGCTCGCGTTCGTGCGCAGCGACCGCGTCATCGCCATCGCCCCGGCCCACCCGATCGGCGAGTCCGAGGTCTACTGGGTCAACCCCGACGGCCAGACCACCCGCGTCAGCACCAACTTCGTCTACATCGACCCGACCAGCGTCGGCCCCAACCCGCAGATCTCGGCCCTGACCCCGGACGCCGGCCCCACCGCCGGCGGGCAGCAAGTCGCGCTCATCGGCCTGAACTACCAGCAGAACGCGCGGGTGCGCTTCGGCGCCGACGACGCCATCGCGGTCGACAATTCGTCAACCTCATTGACGGTCAAGACCCCAGCCCGCACCAAGGGCACGGTCGAGGTGTGGGTCGTCAACCCGGACGGCAGCCAGGTCGTCGCCACCGACACCTACCTCTACATGGCGCCGCCGACCATCCTGTCGATCACCCCCGCCACCGGCCCCGCCAGCGGCGGCACCACGATGACCATCAGCGGGACGGACTTCCTCGAGGATCCCGCCGGCATCCCGCCGACCATCATCTTCTGTGACGACTACGCCAACGCCCTCGGCTGCGCCCCGGCCGACCCGGCGGACGTCTCGGTCAGCGCCAACGGGCGCAGCATCACCGTGAAGACCCCGCCGCACCTCCCGCGCCTCGTCGACGTGGCGGTCGTCGCCCCCGACGGCCAGGCGGACTACACCCCGGTGGCGTTCACCTTCACCGAGATCCCGACCCTCACCGGCGTCTCGCCGGACGCCGGCCCCACCGCCGGCGGCCAGACGGTCACCCTCAGCGGCAGCGGCTTCCAGCTCGGCGTTCAGATCTACATCGACGGCGCCAAGTGCACCGACGTCAACCTCACGAGCGGCGCGTCGCTGACCTGCAAGACCCCCGCCGGCGCTACCGGCCCGGCCAACATCGCCATCTCCAACCCCGACGGCGGCAACGCCCTGGCCAACGACGCCTACACCTACCTGGCGCCCCCGGTGCTGACCAAGGCCGTGCCGAACCTCGCCCCCGAGGGGCAGACCGGCGTCGAGACCACCCTGACCGGCCTCAACTTCAGCCCCCAGGCCCACGTCTTCTTCGACGCCACCGAGGCCGCCATCGTCTCGCAGACGCCGACGACCATCCGCGTGCGGGTCCCCGCCCTCAGCGGCTCGGTCGACGTCGTCGTGCGCAACCTCGACGGGCAGGAGGCCCGCCTCGTCGACGGCTTCTCCTTCATCCCGCCCCTCGCCCCGCCGACGGTGCTCTACATCACGCCCAAGACCGGCCTGACCCTCGGCGGCGACGGCTTCAAGATCGCCGGCGCCAACTTCCTCGACGGCGCGACCATCGAGTTCGGCAAGGACCCCGACTGGACCTTCGCCAACGGCGTCGACGCGCGCAACAACGGCACCCTGCTCGTCGGCACGACGCCCACCCACGATTTGGGCCTCGTCGACGTGCGCGTCACCAACAGCGACGCCCAGAGCGTCGTCCTCACCAACGCCTTCGAGTTCATCCCGCCCCCCGAGCAGCAGCCGCTGTCGGTCATCAACATCGAGCCCGCGCGCTCGGTCATCCAGGGCGGCGGCTGGATCACCATCGCCGGCACGGGCTTCCACACCGACATCACCATCAAGTTCAACCAGGGCGACGTCACCGTGGCGGCGCTCGGGGTCGAGCGCCTCGGGCCGACGCTGATGCGCGCCCACGTCCCGCCAGCCCCGGTCGGCGCCGGCCCGGCCGTGCTGATCGTCACCAACCCCGCGACCTACAGCCACCCGGCCGAGACCTACCTCGTGACCGACTTCTTCGAGTACCTCGCCGGCCCGGTCTTCATCCGCCACCCCGGCGACCGCCTGCCGAACGAGCCGACCAACACCGACGCCGTGCACATCTTCGACGCCAACGGCGACGGCCTGCAGGACGTCATGATCGGCCGCTACAACGCCGACGACCTGCTGCTCATCAACGGCTTCGAGGGGCGCCCGGGGTGGTTCTCGCAGCGCACGTTCAGCGACGACCCGACCAACTACCACCGCACCAAGAGCGTCGCCTCCTACGACTTCGACTCCGACGGCGACCTCGACATCATCCGCGTCATCGACAAGGCCGGCTACGGCTACGACTACGTCGAGATGTGCCGCAACGACGCCGGCGTCTTCAGCTGCTACAACTTCTACGACCTCGGCCAGACGGGCTCGTGCCGCATCCGCCGGGTGGAGATCGCCGACCTCAACTGCGACGGCCACGCCGACATCTTCATCCCCATCGACGGCACGCACTCCAACTGCAAGAACTCCATCATGGAGCACATGAGCGGCATGAGCTTCCGCCACGTCCGCTCGGTGCTGCCCGACGACCTCGAGAACACCCGCGGGGCGGCCCTGGGCGACGTGGACGGCGACGGCGACACCGACATCGTGCTGGCCCACGACTCGAGCACCAAGAACCGCATCTACCTCAACAACTGCGCGGACCTGCAGCTCGCCGGCGAGTGCATGATGCGGCCGGCGGACTTCGGGGTCGACGTCTACAACGGCCACGTCTACCTGAAGTCGAACTACGACGCGAGCTGGGACGCGGCGCGCGCCTACTGCCAAAACGACAACATCCGCGGCGACCTCGTCACCCTCGACGACGCCGACGAGGGCAGCTACTTCCGCACCGGCCCCCTCAACGGCAACAACCACCTCTGGCTCGGCCTCTACGACCCCGACAGCGACAACGCCGACTACCAGTGGGTCACGCCGCTGGTGGGCCCGGGCTACACCTACTGGCGCAGCGGCCAGCCCAACTCGGCGAGCGAGCAGTGCGTCTTCTGGGAGTACAGCACCTACGAGCCCTACAGCCGCATGAGCGACGCCCCGTGCACCAACGGCTACCGCTTCATGTGCGAGACGACGCGCGAGGTCTGCGGCAACCCCTGGTCCTTCGGCAACGTCCAGTACGGCACGACCTTCCCGCTGTCGGGCGGCAACTCGACCGACACGCTGCTGGTCGACATCAACGATGACGGCCTGCTCGACATCGTGATGGCCAACTACGGCGAGCCCTCGAAGGTCTACATGAACACCGGCGGCGCCACCGGCGGCCAGCTCTACCTCGACGACAGCGCCGTGCGCTGGCCCGCCGAGAGCCCGGCGCCGAACCTCTACCGCCTGATGCCGACCGACTTCGACGACGACGGCGACACCGACATCTTCGGGGCCGTCTGGACCGGCGGCGGCTGGGAGGTCCGCATCTACATCAACGACCGCTACGTGCAGTCCTACCGCCAGTTCAACTGCGACCCGGCCCTCGAGGACTGCAGCTGCCACCCAAAGATCGACTCCTGCGAGGTCGTCATCGAGGAGGGCACCGGCATCTACTCGGACCTGACCGCCCAGCGCTGGGGTGCGGACGGCGACGCCGCGCAGATGGAGACGGACCCGTCGAGCCTGATGAACCCCTTCGCCGTGGGCGACCTCGACGACGACCGCCTGCCCGACGTCTACGTCAGCGGCTACACCTACGCCGACCGCATGGTCATGAACGACGGCTACGAGCACGACACGCCGTGGATCAACCAGAACCGGGTCGGCGCCGGCGCCTTCCGCTTCAACACCTACCGCGCCATGCCCGAGCGCCGCGCGGCCACCGAGGGCGTCGCCTTCGCCGACGTCAACGGCGACGGCCTGCCGGACCTCGTCACCTGCGGCAACAAGGCGCAGACCCTGGTCTACGTCAACAACGGCTCGGGCAAGTTCATCGACGTCACCGAGCAGGCCATCCCGAGCTACTACCAGTACAGCTGCCGCCTCGCCGGGCTGGTGGTGTCCGACATCGACGGCGACGGCGACAACGACATCCACTTCGAGGGCACCTCGGACTGGCACTCGAGCTGCCCCTCGGGGGTGACCTGCAACGGCCGCGCGCAGCTCATCAACGACGGCACCGGTCACTTCACCGACCTGACGAGCGTGAACTGGGGCGCCGGCTACACCGGCTTCACGACCCACGTCTTCACCTTCGACGCCGACGACGACGGCGACCTCGACTGGATCATCGGGCGCAACTACAACACCTCGAGCTACCCGACCAGCATGCTCATCAACGGCGGCGACACCTTCCACGTCGGCGGCGCCTTCGCGTTCGACCGCTCCAACCCGTGGCTGAACAACGTCGACAAGTGGTACATCAAGAAGTTCGCGGTCATCGACATCAACCACGACCGCTTCCTCGACCTCTACGTCGGCACCACCGGCACCAACCGCGCCTGGCTCAACGTCGACGGCCAGTACTTCGTCAACGCGACGTCGGACACCGTCCCGCCCGGCCCGTTCATCAGCGGCGCCGGCTTCGACACCCGCGACCTCGTCGTGGCCGACTTCGACAACGACGGCGACGACGACATCATCGACATCATCGACGGCCGCAACCGCTACAACGTGCGCGACGCCGGCAACGGCTTCATCGACGACACCAACGACGGGATGCCCAACGTCGGCGGCAACAGCATCGCGGCGGACTACGGCGACTTCGACGACGACGGCTTCCTCGACCTCTACATCGCCAACTACAACGGCAAGAACCAGCTGTTCATGAACCTCGGCGGCTCGGGCTTCGCCGACGCCTCCGAGGGGCTCCCCTGGGACCAGCACCTCAGCTACGGCGCGTTCGTCTACGACTTCGACGGCGACGGCGATCTGGACGTGCTGGTGCCGACCCATATGGACCAGCACCGGATCTACATGAACACGGCCCATGACGGGCTGTAGGTGGCCTTCATGACGCGACGCTTCGGGCGGTGGGCGGCGCTCTCGCTGCTCACCGTCGCGACGCTCTCCGGGCCGGCGCGGGCGACCGCGCCGGGCTCCGCACGCTGGCTCGTTCGGGTCGACTTCGCGCCGCTCGTCGCGCTGCCCCCCGGCGCCGACACGGCGGCGGCGCGGGCGCGGCTCCTCAAGGCGGTCGACGGCGCCGCCCACGGCGCCGAGGCGCTCGGAGGCCAGGTCCTCGGGCGCTTCCACCGGGTCTTCCCGGGGCTCGCCGTCGCGCTGCCGGCCGGGGTCGACCCCGCGGCGCTGCGGGCCCTGCCCGGGGTCGCCGCGGTCAGCCGCGCGACCCGGCTCACCCCGGCGGCCATCGGCGACACGGCGCTCATCGGGGTCGACGACGCCGTCGCCGCCTGGGGCTACACCGGCGACGGGGTCGACGTGGCGGTCATCGACACCGGCCTCGACTACCTCCACCCGGCGCTCGGCGGCGCGGACGACCCGGCGGCCTACGCCGGCAACGATCCGACCCGGATCGACGACGCCGCGGCGCCTTTCCCGACCGAGGGGGTCGCCGGCGGCTGGGACTTCAGCGGGGCCGACGGCGCGAGCCCCGACCCCGACCCCTTCCCCGACGGCGATCTGAGCGACCCGGGCGCCCTCGCCCACCACGGCACCGCGGTGACCGGCGCGCTGCTCGCGGTGGCGCCCGAGGCGCGCCTGTTCGCGCTCAAGGTGTTCGCCGCCGGCGCCGCGACGACGACCAGCGACCGGGTGATCGCGGCGCTCGAGTGGGCGTCCGATCCGAACGGCGACGAGCAGCTCGACGACGCCCTCGACGTCGTGCTCCTCGCCCTCGGCGGCGAGCCCGACGCCGACGACGCCTGGGCCCCGACGCCCCTCCGCGAGGCCATCGCCGGGCTCGTGTCGA